>JAUWCJ010000011.1 GCA_030609365.1 Candidatus Eiseniibacteriota bacterium
CCAGTCTACAACAACAATCCCCCTTCGTGCTTGAGAAGCCACTGCTTTCGCTCCAAGCCGCCTCCGTAGCCCGTCAGACCCCCATCGCTTCCGATGACCCTGTGACAGGGCACGATGATCGAGATGGGATTGTCGCCGTTGGCCGCCCCGACCGCGCGCACGCCACGCCATCGGGCATAGAGAAGGCCGACGCGCTCATCGCCAAATACCTGCCTCAGGCTAAGCGAATCCCCGCGCGCCCGCCCTCTCTAGCCGTCTAAGTCGGTACGCGAAAGCGTCCACCCCATCGTGCGGGTGTTGTATACAAGCTCGTAGAAGTCTTCCTCGCCGGTGATCACCGAAAAGTAGTGGAGCTTGTACTGCCCGTCGTGCTCTTCCCATTTCCCCGTGACCCGATCGACGTCGAAGATCCTGTTCTTCCACTTGAAGCGAAGAGGGTCCAGCTGGCCACCACTGAATCTGGTCAACACTGTGACCGGCTCGTTGATTTCGTGGATCATTCCGTCCAGCCCCGTTTCGTAGGTGGTCTCGTGGTAGGACGCAGCGTGGTGGGACGCATCCTCATCCGATGGCATCGGCGGGCGGATGCGCCGTCTTGAGTTCCACCTCTCTATTCGGGGTGTCTTCGCCACGAGTGATCTCGCGGACCCTGGCGGGTGTGCCCGTCAGGAGAATGAGCGCTACGATGAAGGCCGCGACCGACACCGCGCGACGTATCGGATGTGTTCTTGTATGTACCATCTCTAGAACCTCCGCATCAGCCCGACAACACGCCCGAGAACCCGGACATTGCCACGCTTGTCGAGCAGGATGTCGTCGTAGTCCGGGTTCTCGGGTCGGAGTACGATCTTCCCCTTTGAGGTCATGTAGGTCTTGACGGTCGCCTCGTCGTCGAGCATTGCCACAACAATGTCACCGTTCTTCGCATCGGGTTGCGGACTCACGATGACCACGTCGTTGTTGATGATCCCCGCGTTCTTCATGCTATCGCCGTTCACGCGGAGCGCGAAGCACTCCTCGCTTCGAGCTATCATCTCGTCGACCGCGATCCTTCCCTCTATGTTCTCTTCGGCGAGCATCGGCACTCCGGCCGCTACGCGGCCGACCAGTGGAATCTCCACGGTGCTCCGCTCACGACTGACTTTCGCGTGATGCTCCAGCCACTCGATGCCGCGCGAGATGCCCTTGCTTCTCTTTATGTACCCGAGCTTCTCCAGGATGGAAAGGTGGTAGCGCACACCGTTGGTCGACGAGATACCTGCTTCCTCACCTATCTCGCGGATCGTCGGCGACCGGTCGTGCTTCCGGATCGTCTCGGTGATGAAGTTGAGGATCTCTTCCTGTGTCGGCGTGAGGTCGTGTCTCATCTTGACTGTATCTCCTGCTCGTTAGACCGAGGCGGGCCGCGCCGTATGAGAGGATTGGGCGGGCGAGCTGACCATTTTCCGCTGCCACCCAATGCGCGGCCCCGATACCCCGGCCCGTGGTGAGCCTTCAGTTTCAAGACCTCGAGCGGCTGGCTTGGTTGCCGCCCTGCACATCTGTGCACCACATTACTGCACACATGTGCAGGAGTCAAGCAAAAAGAAGAGGGGCCCCTGGGGGAGTGCTGAAGGGACCCCTCGGATACGACCCGAGAGAGGGGAAACCAACGCCGCTGCCGGTGTTCCTGGCTCTTGATGCGCCCGTCGATGCGGATTCAAAGCTGCCATTGGAGACTGACGGGCCTCGGAAACGGTGTGTCGGGTCGTCTGATTTCGGGCCTGACAGGCTCATGCCTGCCCGTGGCTCTGCCAGCTCTCATGTCCGACGGACGGTATTATAGACGACCGTTGTTAGCTCTGGGTGAGCGGCAAGACAATGTTCTGCGATGATCCACGGGGAGGTTTGGATATGATAGAATAGCATCTGCGTCCTACTCCTCGCCCCCTTCTCGCCCATAAGGAGCACTTCAATGCGCACCTGTCTGGTCATCTCTCTCCTGCTACTTGCGCTCTCGGCGTCAGCCACGACCATCACGGTCGACCTCGGCGGCTCCGGCGACTATCTCACGATCCAGGAAGGCATCGACGCCGCGGTCTACGGCGACACGGTGCAGGTCGCGTGCGGGACCTACCACGAGCACGACATCGTCATGAAGTCGGGCATCTGTCTGAGGAGCGAGACCGGACGGCCGGAGTGTGTGACCGTCGATGCGGACAGCTTGGGCCGCGTCTTCTACTGCACCGGCCCCGACAGCACCACGGTCGTGGAAGGACTGACGATCACACGCGGCCTGGACCTTGTCACGGTCAGCCCGTGCGGCGGCGGTGGGATGCGTTGGGAGGATTCATCTCCTCGCATCGTCAGTTGCTCGTTCACAGAGAACATGGCCCACCACCTAGGACCAAACGCCTATGGTGGAGCGATCGCCTTCACCGGGTGCTCACCCGTCATCGTCGACTGCAGTTTCACAGGCAACACGGTCAAGACGAGCTGACCACACGGCAACGCCTACGGCGGCGCGCTCTCTTTCTATCAGAGCGACTCCGTCATCACGGACTGTGTGTTCCTGGGGAATGGGGACCGGACCTCGGCCGGTGGAGGCGTCTACGGCTCGAGCAGCTTCCTGACGCTCACTGGCTGTACGTTCGAGGAGAACATCGCAGCCTATGGGGCTGGTCTGTACGCCGGGGGGCCGGTCGTGGTCGACTGCGTCTTCTCGCGGAACGGCTACGGGTACAGTCATGGTGGCGCAGCCCATGTGGGACACGGGGGCACGATCACGGGGTGCACGTTCGAGGACAACGTCGCGGAATTCGGAGGGGCGCTGTGGTGTGGCTCGGGAAGCACCATCACAGATTGTGTCTTCCTCCGCAACTCAGCGCACTACACCGGGGGTGTCGATTGCCTCGGGTCCACAACTATCGAGGGATGCACGTCCTCCGGGAACAGTTCTGAGTGGAAAGCTGGCGCCATCTACATGTACGACGGCGGTACGGTGCAGCAGTGTGTCATCACGGACAATCTCGCGGAGAGGAGCGGCGGGGGCATCTACTGCGGAACTTCTCACTCGACCCGCTTTTCTGCGGCATGGCCGGCGATGACTTCACGCTCTGCGCGAACTCGCCGTGCCTGCCGGTAGTCCGAGACTGCGAGGAACTCATAGGAGCGCTCGGCCAGGGCTGCGACAACTGTGACAGCCCCGTTGAGGGCGCGCTGATCGTGGGGTCGTGCAACGAGGAGTCCGTCACCCTGCGGTGGGCCATGGAGGGCCTCGGGCGGGTACTCCGGACTCAACATCTGCCGAGCCACGGAAGCAGGCGGACCGTTCGCGAGGCTCAACGACGAACTACTGTCGGCGCTGTCGCCTGGGAGCTACCTCGACCATAGTGTGTGGCCGGCCACCACGTTCTGGTACAGGCTCCGCGCCGTACGGCCCGATGGTGTTGAAGAGGACGCGGGAGAGGCGATCAGCGTCACGACGCCCGGCCGGCTGACGGCAGTTCTACGTGCCCCCAACCCCAATCCGTTCTCGGACCGTTGCGCATTCGAACTCGACCTTCCGTCGGGAAGCAACCGCGCTTCGGTCGGCGTGTTCGACGTCTCCGGCAGGCGCGTGGCGAGCCTGCACGACGCCCCGCTCTCAAGGGGCAGACACGAGTTCGCGTGGGACGGCCTCGACAACGACGGCAGTCAGTGCGCCGCGGGTGTTTACTTCGTGAGATGCGAGGCCGGCGACCTGGTGCTACGGCAGAGAGCGGTGCTCCTCCGATAGAGGACCCCCAACGAAGAAGGGCCGCCGGAAGACCTGGCGGCCCTTAAGAACGATCCTCGTGTCACATCATCGGTCAGTAGTTGCCCATGAACGGGACCAGCGAAGCCAGTCCTACGGTGAAGGCGGCAATGATGCTGACGATTATTCCTATCAGAGCGAGCACCCCGTAGATGGTGAAGTAGGTTTTGAGCTTCGACATCGCGCCGTAGAGCTCCATCTTGCTGCCGCTCGCCTGCGTAGACTCCACGGCCGTTGCCGTCTGGAAGAGAAGAATACCGATCCAGATAGGCAGCCAGCAGATGATGATGCCCACGACCGTGATGGCCATGAGAACCCCGTAGATGATCATGAGCACACCGAGGAACTTCATCCAGCCCTTCGCCGCGAACAGCGGAGCGCTGACCTCGCGGATGAGCTGCCGCTCGTCTCCCCCTGAGGGGGTGAGGCCTCCGGTTACCTCTCCCACAATTCACCTCCTGGCTTGGGACCAAGAAGGACTCCCTGACACTCGCGGCAGGCTAGCACCGACGCCGCGCGGCGGTCAAGTGTCTCATCGTCGCCGCGAAGCTCACGTCTGAAGGAGTTCCTTGATCTCATCGACAGACAGGAGCTTCCCCGTGCTCTTGATCTCTCCATCGATAGCGAGCGCGGGCGTCATCATCACGCCGAACGCCATAATGTCTTTGATATCGGAGACCTTCTCCACCTCACACTCAATGCCCAGTTCCCCGATAATGTCATCTACGCGCTCCTCGAGCTTCCTACATCTCGGGCAGCCGGTGCCCAGTATTTGTACCTTCAAGCCTGTCCTCCTGTCTGCAGACACACGTCTCCGAACAGAAAGAAGGGGCCGCCTCGGAGAACCAATGCGGCCCCTGTCGCCGCCCACAGACGGCCCCCGTTGATGCCCGCGGCCGACCCGACCGCCTCGCCATAACTCCTACTCCCCCTCCTCGTCGTGATCGTGATGCCCGAACTCTTTCTTGTCGTAGGTCATGCCCGGCCTGAACGCCGACATCTCGCGCAGGCGCTTCGCAATCCCGGGCAGCACGTCGAGCACCATATCGACGTCCTCGTCGGTCGACCACCTGCCGAACGTAAACTGAAGCGAGCCGTGCGCCTCCTCGTGCTTGATGCCCATCGCGAGCTGCACGTACGAGGGCTCGAGCGTCTTGGCGCTGCACGCCGACCCGCTTGAGACACTTATGCCTTCCATGTCGAGCGACAGCAGCAGGCTTTCACCCTCGATGTAGGCGAGCCGGATGTTCGCGTTGTTGGGAAGCCTCCGCTCGCGGGGCCCATTCAGCGTCGTGTCCTTAATACCCTTGAGGATCCCGTCCATCAGCCGGTCGCGCATGGGCCTGACCCGGGCGGTGTCCGCCTCCATCTCGTCACCCATGATCCTGGCGGCCACACCGAACCCAACGATGCCCGCGACGTTCTCAGTCCCAGAACGCAGCCCCCGTTCCTGCCCGCCTCCGTGAACGAGCGCCTCGAGCCGGATGCCCTTCCGTATATAGAGAGCACCCACACCCCTGGGCCCGTAGATGTCGTTGGACGACAGAGTTATGAGATCGAACGGGAGCGTCGACACGTCGATGGGGATCCACGCCCCGGCCGCCGTGGCGTCCGTGTGGAAGAGAACACCCGCGGCCCTCGCGATGTCCGCGATCTTCCCCACCGGCTGGATGGTGCCCACCTCACCCAGTGCCGTCATCACGGAGATCAGGACCGTGTCGTCGCGGATCGCCGCCTCGACGTCGTTGGGGTTCACGAACCCCTCGTCGTCCACGGGCAGCCAGGTCACCTCGAAACCGAGACGCTCGAGGTACTTGAGCGGGGTGATGACCGAGCGATGCTCGACCACGGAGGAGATGATGTGCTTGCCCTTGGACTGGAGTTTCAGTGCCACGCCCTTCAAGGCCATATTGTTGGCCTCGGTCGCTCCAGACGTGAAGACGATCTCGGCAGGTGTGGCGCCTGTGAATCCGGCGACGCGCTCGCGCGCCTCCTCGAGCGCCTGGCGCGCGGCGTCACCGTCGGACCGGAACAGGATCGACGGGTTCCCGAAGTGTTCGGTCATGTGGGGGATCATCGCTTCTACGACGCGCGGGTCGACCGGCGATGCCGACTGGTAGTCCAGATATCCTTTCATCACTGGCTTCCACCTCCGCCCGTCAGAAGGACAGGATCGCGTCCGCGTCCAACGAGAGGTCGTTCAAGGTTGCGGCGCCCACGACCACCACTTCGTCAACGTAGTCTCCCCTGTCGAGGTCCATGAGCTGCGAACTCTGGTCGCAGGCCAGGAGCGTCACGCCCACGTCCACGGCCCGTTGCATCACCTCGGACAGCGTCGGGAAGGAACCCATCTGAATTTTCTCGGCCTCACCTCTCTTGACTACGGTGACGCCCTTCCCGAGAAAATAGATGGTGGCATCCAGGTTCATCGACGCGGCGACGGTCGCCAGGACGAACGGGGAGTATAGCCGCTCGGGGGTATCGACACCCGAGGTCTGTACATAGAGAATACGGTTCTTGTCGACCATTGTCATTCCCTCCGATATCAGGAGCGCCGCGAGCCGCGCAGGCCGGCGCCTCCGGACCGCGTGGCGCATGCCGCCGACCGCCCCTACGCGGTCCGGCGGACCAGAAATCGGAAGACGTTCCCGTCTTCCTCAATGGAGATGAGCTCGTGACCGGTTCGCTTCGTCCAGCTCTGGATGTCGGGCTTCGACGACGGGTCGTCGGCCAGGAGCTCGAGCACGTCGCCGACCTCGACGTCGCCTATCGCCTCGTTGACCCGTATCACGGGCTCGGGGCAGAAGTAGCCAGTTATGTCGAGTGTCTCGGCGACGGTCTGTTCGCTCTTGTCTCCCATTCGACCTCCGCTTGCTGATGCCGCTGGACCGCGATGGAGCCGGACGTAGTTGGACCCGCGGGACCAAGCCTGATGCGCGTCACATTCATGAGTTGGCTCCCGCGAGTCCTATGCACATCGTCTTGTGCACACCCATTAGGATGCGGGCAGGGTGGGTGGGGTTCCTCGTCACAGAATCTCTCGCCGCGTCTAGTAGATGATCGCTGAGTGGAGTATCCCAACAAGCGCGAAGAGGGGTCTCAGAGCGCCCGTGAAGATAAGGAGCATGAGAATCATGAAACCGTAGCGGCCGACGCTCAGGAACTGCCAGCCCATGTCCCGCGGCATGACCGCCGCGATCAGGCGGGAACCGTCCAGAGGAGGGATGGGCAGGAGGTTGAACATGGCGAGGAGAAGATTGATGTATATGCCCCAGTAACCGATGAAGACCAGGAACGACCACTCCAGGCTCATGGCCACATGAAAGATGATGGTGTAGACCATCACCTGCGCGAGGTTCGAGACCGGCCCGGCCAGGGCGGTAATGGCGAAGTCGCGCATGGGGTCTCTGAACTGCCGTATGTCGATCGGGACCGGCTTCGCCCAGCCCAGGAGCGGTAGATGCATCAGGACCGCCATGGCTGGCAGAATGATGCTCCCCACAAGATCGATGTGCGGCATGGGGTTCAGCGTGATCCTGCCCTGCCTCCGGGCAGTGGGGTCACCCAGCCTCTCCGCCACCAGCCCGTGCGAGACCTCGTGGATGATCACGGAGAAAAGCAGGATCGCTATCGTAACAGGAACATGAAGTGCATTGATGATACTGTCCAATGGCGTCTCACTTGGAGTGATTCGGAGCGTCCGCACGCGGCGGGTCTCTCAAATCTGGTCGTCGCTGTCCTCGTCGCCGGTCGGACCGGCATCGCCGGCCTGACCCCTATCACTGTCCCGACCCACACCACCCGTCCAGCCCGGATCGTCCAGCCAGCCGTCAACGACATCGACGATGTCTTTGAGTCTTGAGATGACCTCGCAGTCGACATCGCTGTAGGCTCCGACCGGATCGAAGAGTACGGGCAACATGCCGGCCGCCCTCGCCCCGCGCACGTCGACCTCGTAGTAGTCACCGACGTAGACCGCTTCCTCCGGGGACAGAGAGCTTTTCTTCAGCGCATCCTCGAAGATCCTGCGATCCGGCTTGCTGATACCCACGATAGCCGAGTCGATGACGAAATCAAACCTGTCGAGGATACCGATCTCCTCCATCCTCCATTCCAAGCGCCCATCCGAATTCGAGATAACGCCCAACGAGAGATCCCGCGCCGACAGATTATCCAGGGTGCTGTCCAGACCCTCGACCGGTTGTTTCCATATGCCGAGCCCGGTGTCGTTGGCGACGCGCGTCATCTCGATGGCGTCAGGGATCGACTCGTCGGGAACACCCAGCGCCTGGAAGAACGGCGTGTAGTACACCGACCAGAAGTCGTACACGTCCGTGCCGGGCGAGTCGGCCACCGACCTGTCGAAGGCGCCCCTCGCCTTGGCCTCGGCCCGTACGATCTCGTCGATGGCGGACTCCACGCCGAGCGCTTCGCATATGTCCCGGTAGATGTAGTAGTCCGGGAAGAGGATCGTGTTGCCCGCGTCGAAGAAAACGCCTCTTATCATATAGAGAGCCTCGTGCCGTTCTATCGGGATGAAGCGGCCCCGGTGGCCCGCTGTGCGGCAGCGCCCGCGTTCAGGCAATGCAGCCAGGCGTTCTGATAGTTGTAGAGCGCGCTGATCTCGGACCCCACGCCCCGGGCGCCGCACGCACGTCCGGCAGCGAGCGCGGCGCGCGCCGCCTTGGCTGACGTTTTCGCCGACATGAACTCCATGTCCTCCCTCAAGCTACTGTCAACCTGCTCGAACACCTTCGCCTTGCGCTTGTCGTTCAGGTCGTTCGAGTAGCCCGCCCGGTCGAGATAGAACTCCTCGACCGTGTCCGCAACCTCGGCGACCAGGGTCGATGTGTGTTCGACGGCACGCTCGGCCAAAAGCGCGTTGGCTTCCACTTGGTGCACGAGAAGTGCGCGGATCCGCGCCTTCGCCTGCTTGGTGGCCGCGTCCCCGACATGTCCATGCTCATGCTCGCCCTCCGCCGCCTGCCCGGTGGACTCATCGAGAACGCGCTCTGTGAGATCACGCGCGAGTTCCCAATCACTCCTCATCGCTGTCCAGGAGATGTAGAGGTTGCCGTCCGCCTCAGGAGTGGCACTCAGGGCGTCCACGGAGATCACGGCGTCCTCGAGGAGTCCCCCCAGCTCTACCAAGATGTGCAGCACCCCGGACATCGATTCGAGAGCCGGACCCGTACGCTGCGCCGGTTCGCCCGCGTCCGCCGCGGCCCGCGAGGCGTCGGCCCACCTGTCAACGAGAAGTTCGGGGCTGTCGATGCTGAGCGAATCAACAAGAGCGCCCAGGTCCCGCGCTTCGATGGCGACCGCTCCACAGACCGCATCGAGCTGACCGGACGTTTCGATGATACAGGGAGAGAGTTCGGCTATGCGACCCAAGTCTCCCTGCGTGACGGCCTGCTCCAGGTGCTCCCGTGACGCCGCGAGTTCGGCGGCGAGCTCTGCCGCTGCCTCACCTCCGGCGGCCACGCTGCCAACCAGACTCTCGAATCTCGTCATCATCCCGCGCGCCGGGGTGGAGGAGAATTCGTGCCACACGATAAAGCCGAAGAGCGTGTCTCTGAGAGCGCTCTCCGCGGGAATCATGCGGGAGATACCCTCGATACCAAAGGTGACGTCCAGCACGCCGATTGAATCGACCGCGGTTTTGATTCGCGCGATGGTTGCCGAGAGCTCCCTTCCCGCTTCAACGAGCGTCGTCAGCTCCTCGCCCGTCTGATTCTCGGCGATGCCGTTGAACTCAGCAGACAGCCCGTCGGCGAACTGGATCTTGAGATCGAGGACCGTGGGAACGAGCCAGGGCTGCAGCGGGATGTCGTACGCAAACTCGACATCCTCAGGCGGAGCCGCCGGGATGAACGTCGCGTCCTCGGCCTGCGCGGCGGCTGTAGCGGCCAGAACGATCGCACCGGCGAGCAGGAGCATGTAGAAACCGAGTAGAAGCGTGGAGCTTGTTCGTGTGTGCGGCATCGCAGGTCCCCCGTAGAAAGGGCGAATACAACCTCTGTCCGGACATAGTAGTCAGTACGTCGTCGCGACACTGAAATCCTGGTCGTCAAGCCGGCGGGCTCGAGTCGGACCTGCCCACCGGCGAGTTGATGGTAGCACACTCCTATTCGCGTGCCAAGATAGGCGTTCACGGCCCCCGTGCTTGCCCGCGGGCGCGTCTGGGTGCATAATTGGCCTTGAAGACAAATCACCAGAGCGCCCGGGGCGTCGCCCCCGGGCTCAACAGAGAACCAAGGGGAAGAGAGATGCGGAAATACGCACGAAACTCCCTCGGCCTGCTGCTGGCGGCAGCCTTAGCGGCGCTGCCGACGCTCGCTCACGCGGTTCTTGAGCCGCTGGAGCTGTCGGACGCCGCGGGCCTGGCGACCAGCCTGGGAGGCCTGGAGGAGTACCCGGACGCCAACTCCGTCACCGGACTCGACCACACGTACATCGAGTTTGACGAGACCGGCGCCTACGAACAGTACAACCACACGTTCACGAAAGCGCTCACCGAAGAGGGCCGGGACGGCAACGGCAGCGTGTCGCTCAGCTACCACAGAAGATACGGTTCCGTCGAGATCGTGATGGCGAGGGTCATCAAGGCCGACGGGAGCGAGGTGGTCGTCGGAGAGGAGCTCATCACCGAGGGCACGCCTCCGGAGGTCTCCGCGATGAACATCTTCGAGGAGGACTTCCGGCAGATCTCCGTCGTCTTCCCCGGCCTCGAGGTCGGCGACGCCATCGAGTACATCGTTCATCAGAGCTACAAGCCGCTCCTCGACAACGGCTTCAATGGCATCTACTTCCTTCAGTACGTGGAGCCCATCGTTGAGTCCAGGGTAACGATCATCGGTCCATCGAGTCTCCCGCTCGTCCACGTTGTGAAGAACGGCGAGGCTGAGTATGAGGAAACCATCGACGAAGACCGCACGGTCCACGTGTGGACGACGAGAGGAATGCCGAAGATCGAGCGCGAGCTCGCGATGGCTCCTCCCCGACAGATAGCCGCGCGCCTCATCGTCTCGACGATGCCGACGTGGGAGGAAATGTCTCGCTACGTCTGGAAGCTGGTCGATGACAAGTGCGTCGCGGAGGAGTCCATCGTGGACCTCGTCGCCGAGATCACCGATGGTTTGACGTCCACCGAGGACAAGATCCGCGCCATCCACTACTGGATCCTCGAGAACGTCCGCTACTTGGGGATTGCCATGGACCGTGGCGCCTTCCTCGAGCCGCACTTCGCGTCTTACACGCTGGAGAAGGAGTACGGCATCTGCCGCGACAAGGCGACGCTCATGATCACCATGCTTTCGGAGATCGGCGTGCCCGCCTGGATGGTGGCGATCAACCCGAGCCACCGGATGGACACCGAGATCCCGACCGTCTACTTCGAGCACGGCATCGTGGCCATCGAGGGACCCGACGGCGACTATCTCTACATCGACCCGACAATCGAGGGGACGCGCGAGGTCTACGCCGGGAACGTCGGCGACCGCTATCTCCTCGTCGCCACGGAGGAGGGCGAGGACATCCGGCAGGCCGCGCACGTTCCGGCCACCGCCAACTCGGGCGACATCACGGACCGTGCGGTGCTGGCCGACGACGGCAGCATCGAGGGCGACGTCACTATCACGGGGAACGGCTTCTACGAGCTCATACTCCGAACCGTCAGCAAGAGCGTGGGTCCGCAGCAGTTCGAGATGATGGCCGAACAGATGGTCCAGAGCATCTACCCCGGAGCCGAGCTCAGGAGCTTCTCGGTCACGGACGCGGACGACCTGTACGAGCCGACGACCATCAAGCTCTCCTATCATATCGATGACTACGCGCTGGACGCGGCGCCCTACATGCTCTTCGGGGTTCCCGCCGCTACGGGGTCGTTCGAGATGCTGTCCGACTTCCTGTTCGGACGGATGGTCGGGCTGCCGGAGCGCAAGTACCCGGTGGCGCTCGGTGTCACGCTGGGAGTCGACGAGAAGTCGGAGGTGGCGCTTCCCGATGGATTCGTCGTCGAGAATCTGCCGGACGCCGTCGATTTCGAAGCGGGCGCCATCAGCCTGTTGATGGTATACGAGTACGTGCCGTCCGAATCCGGCGACGGTGGGTTCATTCACTACAGGAGGAAGTTCGGGATCGACACGTTCGAGATTACGCCTGCGGACTACATGAACCTGAAGGAGGCCGTCAGACTGGCCAGTAGGTCCGAGAAAGGTGAAGTCATACTCAAGAGAGAGGAGGGCTAGATGAAGAGGATCCTGGTCTCACTAGCCGTGCTTGCTCTCGTGGCCACGTCGGGTCTGGCCGAGCAGTGGCTGGACACGGACGTCGAGGGGCTCATCGAGAACGCTCCCGACAAGGAGGACTTCCCGGGCGACTCGGCCATCTTCCTCAAGATGCAGGAGGTGGCGGAGGTTGCCGAGGACGGATCGGTGGTGACGACGCGGAACAGGCTCATCAAGATCCTGACGCTCAGGGGTCGCGAGCGGTACAGCAATCAGTCGTTCCTGTTCAACGAGGAGCTCTCCGTTCTGTCGCTGGTCAAGGGCGTGACGATCACGAAGATGGGGCGATTGAAGGAGGTCGAGGAGGACGCCATCAATGACGTGACGCCGGCGTTCCTCGAGGGAGCGTCGATGTACGCCAACGTCTTGGAGAAGGTCATCTCCTTCCCCGTGGCAGGGCCCGGGTCGACGATGGAGCTCCAGATCAGGGAACACCTCGAGCCTGCCACAGACGGAAGCTACTCCGGCATCGAGCACATGGGCGCGATGGACCCGGTGTTCGACGCATCGTTCACCATCCGATATCCGGAAGGCAGCGAGGCCCCGTCGAGTGTCGGCTACACGGGAGATCTGGGCACGACGACGATAGCGAGGGTCGCGAAGGTCGGTGAGACCAGCTACAGCGTCCGCAACGTCCAGGCCCTGGTCGCTGAGGAGCACATGCCCCCCGCGACCGAACTCTACCCGACCGTCCTCTACTCGTCCTACACAAGCTGGGAGCAGCCGGCGGCGTTCTTCGCCAATGAATTCTTCCCTCACGTCGAGACCGGCGGAGAGATCGCGTCGCACGTGACGGACCTGACTCAGGGCCTCTCGTCCAATGAGGACAAGGCGCGGGCGCTGTTTCTGGACGTTGCGACCGAGGTCAGAAACGTCCACATGCCACTCGGCCTCGGCGGATACGCTCCGAACGATGCGGAACAGGTGCTCGAGAACAAGTACGCCGACACGCGCGACAAGGCGGTGCTACTCATGAGCATGCTCCGCGCGGCCGGCATCGACGCGTATCCCGCGCTGGTCGCCGGAGGCTCGGACGCTCGCTTCACAGAGTCGGTGCCCACTCTCAAGCAGTTCACGCGCATCCTTATCGCTCTGCCGGACGGCGATTCGTATCGCTTCCTTGACCCGTTCCTCGATGACGTGTCCTACGGCTTCGTGCGGTGGGGGCGCGGGAACACCGCGCTCGTGGTCAGGGACGACGGCTCGGGCGAGCTCGTGCAGATCCCGGGCTTCCGCGCGTCGGAGAACCACGCTCGGAAGAGCATGGTGATAACCATCGATAGCGATGGAGGCGCCGAGGTCCGCGCAACCTGTGAACTCGAAGGCTACTTCGACAGGAAGGCACGGCGCGATCTCAAGGATGCGACGCCGTCCGAGGAACAGAAGGTGTTCGACACGGCTGCGAACGTCGTGTCCGCGGGAGCCACCAACACGGGTTACTCGCACTCGGACCTCACTGACCTCACCACTAGGCCGGTCCGTGTCTTCCAGGACATCCAGGCGAAGGAGCTGGCGGTGCCGCAGGGTGACATGATGATCGTGCACCTGCCCCCGTTCCCTCACTCGTTCGCGTCGACGGGGCTCTATCCGGCGCTGGCGGAGCGACGCTACGCATTCGAGTTCCCGTGCGAATTCCGAAGCGACATCGAGGTCGACGTGTCGCTGCCGGACGGCTACGAGGTGGTCTGGCTCCCCGAAGACGTGATGCTCATCACACCGGACGCCGTGTTCCAGCTGACCTGCGAGTCGCACGAAGACGAACACTCCGTAGTCTGGAAGCGGTCGATAGCTGTCAACGAGCGAAGCATCGCGGTCGATGGCTACAGCAAGTTCAAGGAGAACTACGACGCTCTCATCTCTCCAAAGAACCGACTGATCCTGTTGAAGAAGGCCTAGGCCATGAAGTATCGCGCGCTTGAAGATATCGCCGGGAGGATCGAGCGGAAGAACGTTCCGTTCTCGGACCTCATGCCGTGGCGTGTGCGCCGCATCCTCCTCGTGTCGAGTCTCTACGACTCGTTCACGTTCCAGGAGGACGGCAATCTCGGCGAGATGCTCTTCTCGGAGTATCAGGAGCTCAATTTGAGCTCCACACCTACTATTATCCGGGTCTCCACGGCCGAGGAGGCCGTTCGGGAGCTCGCGGACAGCAAGCCCGATCTCGTCATAACAATGCCCCGAGTCGGAGAGATGGACGTCTTCGATTTCGGACGGCAGTGCCGGGAGCAGGCGCCGGAGCTGCCGGTCGTTCTCATGGCATACGACACGCGCGAGCTGGCCGTCCTCAAGGAGAGGGCGGAACGGCAGGCCGTCGACAGGTTCTTCGTGTGGCTCGGTGACGCGCGCGTATTCCTTGCGGTCATCAAGTGGGCCGAGGACCAGATGAACGCCTCCCACGACGCGGGGATGGCCGGCGTCAAACACATCCTTCTCATCGAGGATTCGATCCGCTTCTACTCCGCGTACCTGCCGATGCTCTACGGAGAGATCATGGAGCAGACGCAGGCGCTCATGGCCGAGGGGGTCAACCGCATGCAGCAGCTGATGCGCATGCGGGCGCGCCCGAAGGTGTTGCTGGCTTCCACGTATGAGGAAGCCGAGCAGATCTTCCAGACGAGCGGCGAACATCTGCTCGGTGTCATCTCCGACGCACGCTTCCCGAGGGGCGGAGAGCCGGACTCGTCGGCCGGGCTGGCTTTCGCCCGCATGGTCAAGAGCCAGGACGCGGGCACTCCTGTTCTCATCCAGTCGAGCGATGGCGACATCGCGAAGAAGGCAGAGGAGCTGGGCGCCGCGTTCTGCCGCAAGACGTCCCGGACGCTTCTGCACGACGTTCGCGGCTTCATGCGCGGGCACCTGGGGTTCGGTGACTTCATCTTCCGCGACAAGGAGGGACGTGAGATCGCCCGCGCCGACGACCTCCGGAGCCTCGTCGATGCGGTCAAGAGCGTCCCCGAGGAGTCTCTCCTGCTCCACGCAAACCGCAACGACTTCTCCACGTGGCTGATGGCGCGAACGGAGTTCGACCTCGCCAAGGCCATCAAGCCAATAAAGAGCGACGAGTTCACGAGCCCGTCCGCGATGCGCGACTACCTCCTGTCGGCAATCCGGACCTACCGCAGTCGCTCGAGGGCCGGCCTGGTCGAGGAATTCTCGCGCGAGACGTTCGAACCCGAGACGACCTTCTCGCGAATTGGCGCGGGGTCGCTCGGCGGGAAGGGCCGCGGCCTCGCGTTCGTCAACTCACTCCTGAACGCGTATGATATCGAGGACCGTATCGACGGCGTACACATCCAGGTTCCGCGCAGCGCCGTCGTGGCCACCGGCGTGTTCGACCAGTTTATGAGCGAGTCGGAGCTAACCTCCTTCGCGCTCGAGGAAGAAAATGACGAGAGGATCAGAGAGGCGTTCCTTGCGGCCGAGCTCCCACAGGAAACGCGGGACGAGCTGGCCTCATTCCTTTCGCGGGTGAAGTACCCCTTGGCTATCCGTTCTTCCAGTCTCTTCGAGGACTCATCCTACCAGCCATTCGCCGGCATCTATCAGACCTACATGCTCCCGAACTCGAACGCCAGTCTCGAAGTCCGCCTCGACGAGCTGTGCCGCGCGATCAGGCTGGTGTACGCGTCGACCTATTCCTCCGACTCCAAGACCTACATCGAGTCGACGCCGAACCGGCTCGAGGAAGAGAAGATGGGTGTCATCATCCAGCAGATCGCCGGGCAGAGACACGACGACTACGTCTACCCGAACCTAGCAGGTGTCGCACGCTCCTACGACTTCTATCCCGTCAAGGGGATGAAGGCCGAAGACGGCATCGCGTCCGTGGCCCTCGGTCTCGGCAGGATGGTTGTTGAAGGCGGACGCGTTGTGCGGTTCTCACCGGCCCATCCGAACAAGCTCTTCCAGTTCTCCTCAACGAAGGACTACCTGAACAACTCGCAGCGCGAGTTTTACGCCCTGGACCTGGCCGGCGACGCGCCGGTCGGAAGCGCCGCCGATTCGCCGGATGCGAATCTGGCCCTCCTGGGACTGGGCGTCGCGGAGGAGCACGGCACGCTCGACCACGTGGCGTCCGCGTACTCGGCTGCGAACGACCGTATCTACGAGGGCACGGGGCGGCCCGGACCGCGACTCGTGACGATGGCCGGCGTTCTCGGTGGAGACTCGTTCCCGCTGGCGGAAACGCTTCGCTTTCTTCTGGAGGTCGGGAAGGCCGGTTTCACCTGCGAGACGGAGATCGAGTTCGCGGTCAACTTCAGCGCGGAGCCGGGCGAGCCGCACGAGTTCGCGTTCCTGCAGATCCGCCCGATGGTCTTCGGCGGCGAGTTCGAGGACGTCAACCTGGGCGGGATCGAGCCGAGGGGCGCGGTCGTCCTTTCGGACGGCGCGCTCGGCCACGGGCACATCGGGGACATCCGCGACATCGTCTACGTGGACAGACAGACGTTCGACCGGAGCAAGTCGGTCGAGATAGCGGCCGAGATCGGAGCTCTGAACGCGCGCTTCGCCGAGGCTGGACGTCCCTATCTGCTTATTGGTCCTGGCCGCTGGGGCAGCGCAGACCCGTGGCTGGGGATCCCGGTGCGGTGGGCGCAGATCTCGCGAGCGCGCTGCATCGTCGAGACGGAGCTGCCCGACATCAAGGTGGAGCCGTCGCAGGGCACCCATTTCTTCCAGAACATCACATCCTTCGGAGTCAGCTACTTCACGGTCAGCGGAAGCGGCCACGGCGCATTCATCGATGAGGCGTGGCTCGCCGCGCAGCCGACCGAATCGGGGACGGTTCACGTGCGTCACCTGACATTCGATCGACCGCTGGACGTTGCCGCGAACTCGAAGACCGGCCACGGCGTGGTGCTGAAGCCGGGGGTCCGGCTCACCGAGCACAGCGACGAGTAGCTGCTTCCCTCGCAGTGTGCCCCGGCCGATGGGGCACATGCCGGCCGCCGCCATTCACGACAACCATCTCTCCAGTACACAGCGAGACGGCAGAAGGTAAACCCTCCGCCGCCTCGCGTTCGGCGCGGAACCGCCGTGCGGCCCGCCCTCGATTCACTTCACTGCAGCAATTCTCCTGCTACAGCACTACCGTTCCTACACGACGCCCTGATCGAGCATCGAGTCGGCTATCTTGATGAAACCGGCGATGTTCGCACCGGCGACGTAGTTCCCATCGACCCCGAACTCCTTCGAGGTCTCGTAGGCCGCCTTGTGGATCGCCTTCATGATACCCTGCAGGCGCTGGTCGACTTCCTCCCGCGTCCAGGAGAGCCTCAAGCTGTTCTGGCTCATCTCGAGACCGGAAGTGGCGACGCCGCCCGCGTTCGCGGCCTTGCCGGGACCGTAGAGGATCTTCTTGTCGAGGAAGATCGACACGCCCTCGGGGACCGTCGGCATGTTCGCGCCCTCGGAGACCACATAGACGCCGTTGTTGACGAGGTTCTGGGCGTCCTTCACGCTGATCTCGTTCTGCGTCGCGCTCGGGAAGGCACAGTCGGCCTTGACGTCCCAGAGCGGGTTGTAATCGAGACTCGAGTCGACCGGCGTGTAGACGGCGCCCGAGAACTTCTCGGCGTACTCCTTGACGCGCCCGCGCTTGACGTTCTTGAGCTCCATCAGGAACGCCAGCTTCTCGCGGTCGATGCCGGCCTCATCGAGAATCCAGCCGCTCGAGTCGGAGCACGTGATGCACTTGCCGCCCAGATCGAGAACCTTCTCGATGGTGTACTGCGCAACGTTGCCGCCGCCCGAGACCAGACAGGTCTTGCCTTCCATCTTCTCGTTGCGGGTGGCGAGCATCTCGGCCGCGAAGTAGACCGCGCCGTAGCCGGTCGCCTCGGGACGAATGAGGCTGCCGCCCCAGTTGAGACCCTTGCCCGTGAGGATGCCAGTGAACTCGTTGCGGAGCTTCTTGTACTGGCCGAACATGAAGCCGATCTCGCGGCCGCCGACGCCGATGTCACCGGCCGGCACGTCCGTGTTCGGACCGATGTGACGGAACAGCTCGCTCATGAAGCTCTGGGTGAACCGCATGACCTCGAGGTCGCTCTTGCCCTTCGGGTCGAAGTCGGAGCCGCCCTTGCCGCCGCCCATCGGGAGCGTCGTCAGGCTGTTCTTGAAGACCTGCTCGAACGCCAGAAACTTCAGGATGCCGAGGTTGACGCTCGGATGGAACCGGAGGCCACCCTTGTACGGACCGATCGCACTGTTCATCTCGATGCGAAAACCGCGGTTGACCTGGACGTCGCCGCTGTCATCGACCCACGGAACGCGGAACATGATGACGCGCTCGGGCTCGACGACCCGCTCGAGGATCTTGGCCTTGCGGTACTCCGGACGCTTCTCCAGAACCGGCCAGATCGACTCGACGACCTCGTGCACTGCCTGGTGAAACTCGGGCTGCGCCGGGTTCTTCGCCTTCACAGAGTCCATGAAATCATTGAAGCTTGCTGCCATCACATCCTCCTTCGGGGATCCTGATACCGCTGAATGTGCCTGCCGGGCGGCCCTTTTCCCGCCCGAGAACCAACCCTAGGATAATAGCACGAGAGGGGACCCGCGTCAACGAAGATTGGGGCCCCGGCGCGGAGATATCAGGCCGAATACGCAGACGCGGGGGTTCTGGCTGGGTGGGCCCATGCGCGCTTCGGCGGGCTGAGCCAGACGGTCACTGTCTGATCGCAACCGCTTAGGAGATTGTCCCCGTTGGGCGGCGCCTCGATGTCTTCGGGGCGCCGTTCCGATAGTCACGCATGCCGACCGGGTCCTCGGTCATGCGCTCGGCCATCAGAACCGTGTGCTTGCCCTCGTGCGCGACGATACTGCAGTTCCCGAAGACCTTCTCGATGTGACGCTTGATGCCGACGTAGCGCATGAGAACCAGGTACATCTTGCCGTGGAACCTCAGGTGAGCGTAGGCCTGGTCGACCAGTGGATAGAGCACGTCGACGCCGGCGTGAAAGGGCGGATTGGAGATGACGCGGTCGAAGCGCTCGCCCCGCACGGCGTCGAAGCGGTCGCTGACCAGGGCTTCCACCCGGGGCTTGCCGTTCTTCCGGGCGTGATGAAGATGATGAGACGTTATGTTGCGCGCGGCGCACTCGACCGCCCGAGCGTTCGTGTCGACCATAACGACTCGCCCCACCGATGCCAGGTGCGCGGCGGCAATGCCGATGGGACCGTACCCGCACCCGACGTCGATGACCGAATTCATCGGCATGACGTCGACGGACTCGATCAGGAGGAGCGTGCCCTCGTCCATCTCCTTGCGTGAGAAAATGCCGGCACGCGTACAGAACGTGTACTTCCTCCCGCGCAGCCTGGTCTCGATCGTGTGTTCGTAGACCGACGGGTCGGCAGGCACAGGCGAGCGAACCGGGCTGCGCTCGGCGCGCATGAGCCAGTAACCGCCACTCTTCCGTATCACCTTGGCCGGGCCGATGGTCTCGGAGAGCTTCCGCATGTAGCTCTTGGCGCCCTTCCTCACCTTGGCAATGAGATAGAAGCTCCCGCCGTTTCTGAGTTTCGGCAGGGCACGATCGATCATCTCGAAGATTGCCTCGGTGCCCTCTTCGACAGGGGGATTCATTGCGATGATGTTGAAGAAGCCGTCGGAGTAGCGGTCGAGCGTGTGATCAAGGACGATGTGAGCGTTCGCAACACTGTTCGCCTTGACGTTCTCCTGCGCCCATCGCACTGCGCGGATATCGGAATCGACCATGCGGATGTCGACCCCGGGCGCGCTGTTGGCGAGGGCCACACCTACGGCCCCGTAACCGCAGCCGTAGTCCAGGATATTGTCACCGGGACTGACGTTGACGTTGTCGATGAGCAGGCGCGTCGACTTCGCAATGCGGTCCTTGGAGAAGAGCCCGCCCACCGATCGGAAGGTTCTCTCCTGATGTCTCAGCCTGGTTGTTATCTCGTACGAGTTCTTGACCATGTCGAGTGCCAGCTGCTGTGAGAGAGAATGCCCCGCCTGCTAGAAGCGGGGCATCCGCGAGCTGGAGGCGATGATCGCTGTCGCCTTCAGCGGAACAGCAGGATCGGTCGGCGGCAACAGTAAGTGAGCCGCCAACCAGCTTGTGCGAAAGCCGGCCCTTGGGCCGACCGTTGACTTTACGGGTTCCACGCGGACTATACGACCCGACGGTAGGTCGGTCAAGTTGATTGTGGGGTTTTTCCGGTGAACCCCTTCCGCCCGATCCGCTTCGCGACCAGCACGCCCCCCACGGACATCGGCACGAAGTAGATAGCAAGCCGCCAGAGCACGAGCGACACGCCGACGAAGCGCGCCGGCAGAAACGCGGCGAAGAACCCGATGTATCCGCCCTCACCAAACGCCAGTGAGCCCGGTGTGGGCGTCGCGGTGATGACGGGCTTCAGGAGACACTGCAGCACAAGAGGTCCAACCATCGAGCCGCGGTAGCCGAAGCCCCACAGGATCACGATAGCGACCATGAACTCCGCGAGATAGGCGAGAATGACCAGGAGGATGCCCCAGAGGAGGACCCATCGCTTGTGGCGACCGAGGGTAGTGAGTGCCTCCCGGAAGACGTGCGACTCGCTTTCCATCATGACGCGGGATTCCTCGACTCTCCGCGCGGCCTTCCCGCGCAGCCTGCGACCCAGAAATGCCGCCAGGCTATCGATCATGCGCTTGAATTGCCTCGGGTAGCGGAGCATGGTAACGAGGATCGCCACAATGAAGACGAGCGGCACGGCGGACAGTGGCCCTACTATCTTGAGGAATGTGACCGTCCCCTCCGAACCCTCCCACCCGAGCGCGGTGAGCGTCGTGGCGCCGACGAGCACGAAGAAGAAGAACACGCCCGGAACAAATCCCTTCACGATAACGATGGCCGTCGCCAGCCCTGCGCGCACGCCCTTCCTGGTCAGAAGGAAGCCCTGGTATGGAACGCCCGCAGCACTGATCGGCATCAGCTGGCCTATGAAATGGCCCTCAACCGTGAGCTCGAGGGCCTCTATCGCCGTGATCTTCTCTTCCTGGATCCCATTGACAAGAACCAGGAGCGAAAGAGACTCGAGGACCATTCTGAGAGACTGGGCAACAAAGAGAAGAGCGACCAGTCCGGCGCCGAATGAAAGCACCCCGTGCCACGTCTCATCGTCGGTGGTGACGATGACCGTCACGGCCATAATGGCAATGCTGCCCACAATGAAGACGATGGCGGCTCGCCACAGCTTGGAGCGGTCTAGACCTGGCGCGGCATGTTCCGTCGACAGAGAACTCCCCCGGGTCGAATGAACGGAGCGGGTAGCTTGCAGTTCATCGACTATAGGGTCAGGTTGGTCAGTGGTCAAGATGTTGCGGGGAACGCTTCTTGCAGTTTGGCAGGCGGGTGATCGTATCCCGATTCACCAGGGAGGTCGGTTTGCGAAGAAGGAACGTCGGTCTCGTGCTCACGGTCACCTTGACGGCGCTCCTCGTGTGCGCGACCGCAGCGAGCGCCCGTCCGCTCCAGGGATTCGGGGCGGACACGGTCGGCGGCGCCGGCGGTGAGAGCTACGTGGTAACGTCTCTCGCGGACTCGGGACCCGGCACGTTCCGCGACGCCGTCTCGGTCTCGAACCGCGAGATCACGTTTGCCGTAGGTGGCACGATCGAACTCTCGTGCACCGTCCGCGTGACGGGGCACCATCTGACCATAGACGGGTCGACCGCGCCTGACCCTGGTATCACCATCACGGCGGCGCACACGGGCGTCCTCGGGGCGCTGTTCGACATCCGCGGCGCAAGCGACATGATTGTCAGGCACATCCGCGTCATCGACGCGCCGGACCCGGTGGCGGGCGACAACCTCCGCATCTGGGATGGCGCGCACAACATCGTCGTCGACCACTGCTCGTTCCGGAGGGCCGGCGACGGGAACGTTGACATCTGCATCAACGCGCACGACATCACGGTCCAGTGGTCCATCATCGCCGAGACCGTCAAGAACTCGCTCATCCGCACGGGCCTCACGAACATCTCGCTGCACCACAACCTGTTCATCGTCGGAGACGAGCGGAATCCGCAGCTGGACGATGCGACGTCCGTGGACATGGTCAACAACGTCATCTGCGGCTGGGCCTCGAACTACGGCACGCGTCTGAGGAACGGCGCGTCCGCGAACCTGGTGAAGAACTACTACCTCCCCGAGTGCGGGAGCGACGAGGCGAACGCGGTCGTGATCGCGCCGGACGCGGGCGCCGTCTATATGGAGGGCAACATCCTTCCTCCGAGCTGCACCACGAGCGGTACCACTCAGAACCGGATGGCCGCACCTCCGGTAGACGAGATGTCTCCTGTTGAGGCGCTCGAGGCCGTGCTTGAGGAGGCGGGAGCCCATCCGCGCGACGCGGACGACGAGGATTTCATCTCAGGCATCGTGTCGAACCCGGTTGAACCGACCTCGTGGGGACAGATCAAGTCGATGTACCGCACAGGATAGAGCAGGCGTCTGCCGGCTGATACCCTGCAAACACCACCCGGAGGCTCTCAGGGCATCTTGATAAGCGCGCCGAGCCGCGCTAGAATCGTTGTTCACAGTCGAGGTGCAACGAGGACAGAGGAACAGATGCCGGCGAATCTCCCCCCACCCTACAAGAACGCGGAGCAGCGCTTCCGTGAGGCGAAGACGACGGAGGATAAGATAGCCGCTCTCCAGGAGATGATGGCTATCATCCCCAGGCACAAGGGCACGGACAAGCTCCGCGCCCACCAAAGGAAGCAGCTCTCGAAGCTCAAGGCCGAACTCGAGCAGCCCGGCAGGAAGGGCCGCAGGGGCAACACGTACCATGTCCCGAAAGGCGAGGCGCCTCAGGTCATCCTGATCGGCACACCCAACGTCGGGAAATCACAGATAGTCGCTGCGACAACCAACGCGACGCCGGAGGTCGCCAACTACCCCTTCACCACGCGCGTTCCGCTGCCCGCGATGATGCCGTACGCCGATATCCACATAGAGCTTGTGGACGTCCCCCCGTTCTCGCGCGACCACACGGAGACATGGCTGCCCGAGCTGGTCAGGAACGCCGACACCGTGTTCCTGGTG
This sequence comes from Candidatus Eiseniibacteriota bacterium, assembly GCA_030609365.1. Taxonomy (GTDB): domain Bacteria; phylum Joyebacterota; class Joyebacteria; order Joyebacterales; family Joyebacteraceae; genus JALGZG01. Next base: position 23,124 of record JAUWCJ010000011.1, read on the forward strand.
GTCGATGCGTCCGCGGACGACTGCGTGGACTCGTGCCAGTTCGTGATAGAATTCCTGACCTCGAAGGGGATCAGACTCTCCCCCGTCTGCGACCCGAACGAGATGGAACTCGCGAGAAACGTCAAGCCGACACTCATCATCGCCAACAAAATCGACGAAGAGGGGGCGGCCGAGAACCTGGAGTTTCTGCGGGAGATAATCCAGGACGAGTTTGAGATCCTCCCCGTGTCCGCAGAGACCGGCGAGGGGCTCGACGAGATGAAGCAGCGTCTCTACGAGTTCCTGGACGTCGTCAGGATCTACAGCAAGATACCGGGTAAGACGGCGGACATGCAGAAACCGTTCATCGTGAAGCGGGGCAGCACGGTTCTCGATGTAGCGCAGAAGATCCATCGCGAGTTCGCAGACAACTTGAAGTTCACGAAGATCTGGGGCTCGGGCAAGTTCGACGGGCAGATCGTCGACCGCGACCACGTCGTCGAGGACGGGGACATACTCGAGATCCATGTAGACATGTAGCACCCACGTTGACAATGCCAGGCGGATGGGGCCCTACCCCGCCGCGAGTTTAGGCGCGAAGCGCCGCGTGTCTGAGCGCCGGGGTAGGGCCCCATCCGCCAAGCAATTCTGCCAAGAGGAGACCACATGAACACCAAACAGCTCGTGTTTGGGCCCACCTTCGAAGAGATGTTGCATCCGTCGAAGATCGACCCGTCCATACGCGCCAGTGCACTCAAGGCGGCGAAGGACGACCCGCTCAGCCCCCTCAACCTCTACAACATCACCTGGCGGAACCCCGAGGGCAGGATCTACTACATCGTGCTCCCGAAGGAACTGACCGGTGTCGATGCCAACATCGTCGTCCTCTACAGCAAGGACTTCCCGACCAGAAGCCACAAGGTCGGCGCAACCTACTCCGTGACAATGGAGCACCAGCTCGAAGGCGACATCGAGCCGGGCGTCCACACGCTCGTGTGGCCCTCGACGGGCAACTACGGGATCGGCGGGGCGTACGTGGGACCGAGAATGGGCTTCGACTCGCTCGTGCTCCTCCCCGAGCTCATGAGCCAGGAGCGCTTTGAGAAGATCGAGTGGTTCGGCGCCCGCTACATCAAGACCCCCGGCTGCGAGAGCAACGTCAAGGAGATCTACGACAAGGCCAACGAGCTCCGGAAGGACCCGAAGAACAGGATCATGAACCAGTTCGAGGAGTTCGGGAACTACCGCTTCCACTACTACTGCACGGGCAACTCGTGCATCGAGGTCGCCGCGGAGCTCGCGGAGAAGGGCATCGGCAACGGGAAGATCGCGGCGTTCGCATCGGCCATGGGCTCAGCCGGCACGATAGCGGCCGCCGAGCGTATCAAGCACGAGTTCCACGACGCTCTCACCATCGGCGTCGAGCCCACCCAGTGCCCCACGCTCTACTGGAACGGCTACGGTGGACACGATATCCAGGGGATCGGCGACAAGCACGTCACGTGGATCCACAACGTCTTCGAGATGGACGCCATCACCTGCATCGACGATATCGAGTCCAAGAAGGGGCTGCAGCTCCTGACCGAAGAGGCCGGCTGGAAGGTGATGGACGACCGCTACGGTGTACCCGAAGAGAGTATCCAGGAAATGTCCGAGATCATGGGCATCTCAGGCGTGTGCAATGTGCTCGCTTCCATCAAGACCGCGAAGTTCTACGGCCTCAAGGACAGCGACAGCATCTTCACGATCGCCACGGACACGATGGACCGGTATCACTCCGTGATGAAGCAGCTCGATGACACGTACGGGGTGATGGACGAGATGGAGGCCGCGGTTAGGACCGTGTCCCTCTTCCACAACACGAAGACTGACTGGTTCCGTGAGGGAACACGTCACGCAAAGCAGAGCTGGTTCAATCTCAAGTACTACACGTGGGTCGAGCAGCAGGGTAAGACCGTCGAGGAGCTCGACGCCCAGCGCGACCCGGAGTTCTGGCTCGCCGAGCAGGCGAAGGTCGAGGAGATGGACAGGCGCCTGCGTGAACTGAGAGACGCGTAGCTCGCGGCACGTTCGCGCGGCGTGGCGGCCCCGCTTGACCCCGCTCGTACTGAACCCTGCTCAGATAGCCGCTCCGAGGCTGACTCCGACCTTGCGACTCCCCCTTTGGGGAGATACAATCGTAGCAGTGACATCCCGGCTCCTGCGGGGCCGACCATAATGACTCTGCTACTCGACGTGGCAGTCCCTCGCCAGACACGATTCACAGAGGGACTGAGCAACCGCGTCGAGTGTCGTGTGTTCATCGGCGTCAGGTGACGACCCGGTCCGACCGGGGCCGTGGTTTTTTTTGCCTTAGAGAAATTGAACCGAGCCAGGGGGTGGATGTGAGAATCGGAGTCTACGTCTGTCACTGCGGAGGAAACATCTCCGAGGTCGTGGACGTTGAGAAGGTCGCGAAGGCAGTGGGCGAGCAGGGCAATGTCGTGATATCGCGCGACTACGGCCATATGTGTTCGGACGTGGGTCAGAAGCTGATCGCAGACGACATCAAGGAGCACGAACTCGACCGGGTCGTGGTCGCCGCGTGCTCTCCCCAGTTCCAGGGCGGCACGTTCATGAGGGTGCTCGAGACGTCGGGGCTCAATCCGCACTTGCTCGAGATGGCGAACATCCGCGAGCACTGCTCGTGGACGCTCCCCGGCTCGCCGAAGGAAGCAACCGAAAAGGCCGAGAGCCTCACCAGTATGGCGGTCGCGAAGGCGCGGCTGGACGAACCGCTGGAGAAGAGAACCATGCCCATCGGCAAGAGGGTGCTGGTGATCGGTGGGGGCATCGCCGGGATACAGGCTGCTCTCGATCTCGGGGACGCCGGGTTCGAGGTGCACCTGGTGGAGAGGACCCCGTCCATCGGTGGCAAGATGGCCCAGCTCTCGAGGACGTTCCCGACGGAGGACTGCTCGGCGTGTATCTTGAGCCCGAAGATGGCGGACGTCCCCGCGAACCCCAACATCGACCTTCTGACGAACTCGGAGGTCACAGCCATCGAGGGCCACCTGGGCAGCTTCGACGTGACGGTCACGAAGAAGCCTCGCTACGTAGATCCGGACAAGTGCACCGCGTGCGGACTCTGCGAGGAGAAGTGCCCCGTATCGGTTCCGGATGAGTTCGAGGAGGGGCTGATCGAACGCAAGGCCATCCACGTGCCGTTCGGTTTCTCCGTACCCAACAAGAACGTCATTGATGAAAGCGTCTGCCTGAGGCTGACCAAGGGCGGCGACGTCTGCGGCCTCTGCGAGAAGATTTGCCCTCACGACGCGATCGATTTCGGAGACAGACCCGAGACCGAGCAGTTCACCGTGGACACGGTCATAGTCGCGACGGGCTACGACATCTTCGACGCCACCAAGAAGACGGTCTACGGATTCGGCCGGTTCGAGAACGTCATAACCGGCCTGCAGATGGAGCGGATGGTCGTACACGGCGCCGAGGGAACGCCGATCCGCCCGATCAAGGGCCGGATCGCGTTCATCCAGTGCGTCGGTTCCCGTGACGAGCAGGTGGGCAACGAGTACTGCTCCAGGGTCTGCTGCATGTATGCGAGCAAGCTCTCCCAGCTCTTGAAGCGCTCGGACCCCAGTCGAGACGTCTACGTCTTCTACACCGACCTGCGGTCGTTTGGGAAGGGCTTCGAGGAGTACTACAAGCGGGGGCAGGAGGCCGGCGTCAAGTTCGTGCGCGGCCGGCCGGCCGAGCTCCGTGAGGATCCGGTGACCAAGAGGGTGACTATCAAGGTCGAGGACACACTCTCCCGGCAGATGATCGAGTCGGAGTTCGACCTGGTGGTCCTGTCGGTGGGCATGACGGCCAGCGCCCAGACCGATCCCATCGCCGAGATGCTCAAGCTCACGAAGAGCCCCGACGGGTTCCTTCAGGAGGCGCACCCCAAGTTCAAGCCGGTCGATACGCTGACCGAGGGAGTGTTCCTCGCGGGCACCGTTCAGGGTCCGAAGGACATACCGGACACGGTCACACAGGCAAGTGCGGCGGCGGCAAGGGCTATACGGCTCATGAACCAGGGCGAGTACACGCTCGACCCGGTCGTGGCGTTCGTTCACGAGGAGGCCTGTGACGGCTGCGGGCTGTGCGTCCCGGCCTGCCCGGTGAAGGCGATAGCGATCTCGGGCGGGGTAACGGAAATCAGCGAGTCTTCGTGCACTGGTTGCGGCGTGTGCATCTCCGCCTGCCCAACGGAGGCCCTCGACCTCAAGGGATACACGAACGCGCAGCTCCTTGAAGAGGTAAGGGCCGCTCTGAGCGGAGGCGACGGTACGACCGTCCTTGTCTTCGCCGACGACATGACTGTCTACAGGTTGGCGGACAACGTGGGGACGGCGAGAATGGCCTACGCCCCCAACTCGAGAATCATCAGGGTCCCGAGCGGAGGGCGGGTGACCCCCAGGCTCATCCTCGAGGCATTCTCGCTCGGCGCGGGGGCCGTTCTTATCGGCGACAGCGAGGAGAAATCGTCGCCCTTCGTCGGCAGCGCCGCGACGATGAAAGAGAACGTCGCGGCGGTGAAGAGCGCCCTCGAGACCGAGGGCATCGACCCGGAGCGAGTGCTCGGACTCGAGCTCGTCACCGTGATGATGGCCGGCTTCGTCGGCCGCGTGAACGGCCTGTGCGCGCTGGCCAACAAGCTGGGCGCGGTGCCGGAGGACAAGAGGAAGGCTCTGGTGGAGCACGTTAACGACAAGCTTCTCAGCAACAAGCGATAGGTGGCCACATGGCTGAAACAGTAGTTATCACAGTGAAGAGCGAGGCGTTCCTGAAGAAGATCGTCGCGCTGAGCGCCGAGGCGATCACCGTCTGCGACCAGTGCGGCACCTGCTCGGGAAGCTGTCCGATGATCGCGGAGATGGACGTCACGCCATCGCAGCTCATGAGAATGGTACAGCTGGGACAGAGTGAGGCGCTTGACACGAAGACGATGTGGGTATGCGCCTCATGTTTCGCCTGCACGGTACGCTGTCCACGGGGTCTCGACGTGTCGAAGGTCGCCGAGGCACTGCGACAGGTGACGCTCCGCAGGTCGGTCGACCACCTCGACATCAGGAACATTCCGGACGATGAGCTGGCAGAGCTTCCGCAGATCGCCCTCGTCAGCGCGTTCAGAAAGCTCACCGGATAGGAGAGAACAGAGTGACGTCTGAACAGACAAGCACGACGCGCGCCGCCCCGGATACCGGGAGCCCCAAGAGGACGCGGCTGCCTTACTACCCGGGCTGCACGCTCAAGACTACGGGAAAAGGCCTGGAGGACTCCGCCCTGGCGGTCGCCGAGACGCTGGGGGTGGAACTCGTCGAGCTGCCCAGGTGGAACTGCTGCGGCGTGGTCACGTCCCTTACGGACGATGACCTGATGCGGCACATAGCACCCATCAGGAACATGGTGCGCGTCCAGGAGGTCAGCGATGCCGGCCTCGTGGATGACAAGCGGGTGGTTACTCTCTGCTCGATGTGCTTCAACGCCCTGAAGTGGTCCAATGCGCGCATCGTCGGGGACGCCGAGGATCTCAAGTCCCTCAACGATTTCATGTACCTTGAGGAGGACTATCGGGGAGACGCGGAGGTCGTGCATTTCCTGGAGATCTTGAAGGAGCTCGACCCGGAGGCGATCGCGGAACAGGTGAAGACGCCTCTCGGTGAACTCAACGTGGCGCCCTACTACGGATGCACGCTGCTCCGGCCGAAGAGCATCGGTATAGATGACCCGGAGGACCCGACGATCCAGCAGGAGCTCCTTGAGATCATGGGGGCCACGGTCATCGACAATCCCTACAAGACGGTGTGCTGTGGCAGCTACCAGACAGTCCAGGACAAGTACGCCGTCGCCGAGCTCACTCACGGTATCTTGAGTCACGCGAGGGCGGCGGGCGCGGAGGCCGTGACAACGTTCTGTCCCCTCTGCGCGTTCAACCTGGACAACAGGCAGAGGGAGGTCCTCGAGAAGCACCCGGATTTCGAGCCGATGCCTGTGTTCTACTTCACGCAGCTCATGGCAGTGGCGTTCGGCCTGAACCCGAAGTGCTGCCGGTTCGACCTCAACCACACCGACCCGAGGCCGCTTCTCCGCGGCAAGGGCCTCATGAAGGAGGGGGCGTGAGCGAATCGAAGACCATGATGGAGAAGATCTCGGAGTCGACGAGATCACTGACGACCGGCGTCGACACCAGGGACGTCGAGCACTGGGTGACGATCTACATCATGGGGCGCGGATACAGTGTCCCCGCCGACCTCACGATAATGACCGCCATGGAGTTCGCTGGGTATAAGCTCATCAGGTCCTGCGGATGCCGGCAGGGATTCTGCGGCGCGTGCGCCACGATCTTCCGCAGAGAGGGTCAGTACAAACTGGAATCGGCCCTCGCATGCCAGACGAGAGTGGAGGACGGGATGTGCCTGGTGCAGATTCCCTTCTCCCCCGCCGAGGCCGCCTACTACGACATCGCGGCAGAGAGCTACGACTACTCGGTCTTCAGCAAACACTACCCCGAGGTGGCGCGCTGTGTCTCCTGCAACACGTGCACGAAGGCGTGTCCGCAGGACCTCGAAGTGATGGACTACATCCAGTCGGCCATCAAGGGCGACTTCGAGAGCCTCGCCGAGCAGTCTTTCGACTGCATTCAGTGTGGGCTCTGCGCGCTGCGCTGCCCGGCCGAGATAGTCCAGTACAACGTGGGACACCTTGGCAGGAGGATGTTCGGACGCTACGGCAGCCCCGAGCCCGAGCACCTCAAGACGCGGCTGGCGGAGATGGAGCGTGGCGAGTTCTCGAGTGTGCTCGACGCTCTGGTCGGCGCGTCCACGGAGAAGCTCAAGGAACTCTACGCAGCCAGGGTGAGAGAATCCGACGAATAGGGAGGCGAGATGTCTGAGGTCAAGTACATCGGCGGCTACCCGGAGCACATGCGGCAGTCAATCGAGATAGTCAACCGCTCGCGGGCGAGAAGGAAGGACGCCGTCCCCGCCGCGATGTCCGCGGAGCAACGCGAGGAGACGCTGCAGGTCCACCCGGACTACGCCCCCGGGGGCAAGAGAGAGCTCAAGATCGGGCCGAACAAGGGCGACCCCGTGCCGGTTCCGGTGGCCGATCTGCTCGAGTCCTATCCACTCATCGACGAGACCGAGATAGATCTGAGCGTGGCCGACCACGAGGTTGATGTGATGATCATCGGTGGGGGGCTCGCCGGGACCGCGGCCGCGCTTCTGGCACAGGACCAGGGCGTGGAGCGCGAGAAAATACTACTGATCAACAAGCTGAGGCACGGTGACTGCAACTCCATCATGGCCGAGGGTGGAACACAGGCGGCGGACCGTCCGATAGACCCGCCGGATAGGCACTTCCTCGATACGATCGGCGGCGGCCACTACGCGAACAAGCCCGAGGTCGTCAGGGCTCTGGTCGAGGACGCGCCCCTGGTTATGCACTGGCTCGAAGAACTCGGAGTCGTCTTCGACAAGCGTGACAACGGGGACTACGTCGAGAACTGGGGTGGTGGCACCTCCGCGCGAAGGATGCACTCGTGCCGCGACTACACGGGCCTCGAGGAGTTCCGCGTACTGAGAGACGAGTTCAGGGCCAGGCGCATCCCCTCCATTGAACACTCACCGGCGATAGAACTCACAACGGATGAGAGCGGCCGCGTGACCGGCGCCGTGCTTTACAACCTTGAGACCGGGGCGTACCAGGTGGTCAGCGCGAAGGCCACCGTCCTCGCGACCGGCGGATTCGGACGCCTGCACATCAGGGGCTTCCCCACGACGAACCATTACGGGGCGACGGCCGACGGCCTGGTCCTCGCCTACCGGGCGGGCGCGAAGCTTCGCGATGCCGACACGGTACAGTACCACCCGACCGGCGCGGCCTACCCGGTGCAGATCGTCGGCTTCCTGCTCACCGAGAAGCTGAGGAGCGCGGGCGCACAGCCGATCAACAAGGACGGCGAGGCCTTCGTCTTCCCACTCGAGCCCAGGGACGTAGAGGCTTCGGCGATCATCCGCGAGTGCTACGTGAGGGAGAACGGTATCACCACGCCATCCGGACTGCGCGGCGTCTGGCTGGACACGCCGTTGATCGATGCCATTCACGGCGAGGGCTACATAGACCGCGCGTTCCCGGCGATGAAGCGGATGTACGCCAGGTTCGACATAGACATAACGGTGGACCCCGTTCTCATCTTCCCGACTCTGCACTATCAGAACGGTGGAGTTGAGACCGACCCCGATGGCGCCACCAACATCGAGGGGCTCTGGGTGGCCGGAGAGGTATCGGGAGGCATCCACGGCAAGAACAGGCTGATGGGTAATTCGACGCTGGGGACAATGGTGTTCGGCAGGCGCGCCGGCGCGGCCGCGGCCGCCTACGTCAAGTCCGCCGACGCAGGGGAACGCACGTTCCGCCACGTTGAGCAGTTCGTCGAACTACTGAAGGGCGCAGGCGTGGACTCCAGTCGCCGGGCGCCGATGCTGCTGCCGGAGTACAGGGGCAAGGCCTCTCTGGCGAGAATGATCGACGTGTGGTAGGCAGAGCCTGAGCAGTGGCAGGGCGGTGACGTGGCGACGTGTTGCGCCGGCCGCCGACATCTGTCGTCTGTCCGAGAAAGGGCGGCTTCGGCCGCCCTTTCTCTTTGTGCCTCACGGGAGCGGCTCTCGGAGGGTCACCTCTCCACACAAGCCCGAGATATCCGTTCGTCAGCGCCCCCGTCGAGCCAGCGGCGGCGCCGCACCTGGGGCGCCGCACGTGTTACTTGACTCCTGGCCCACTTCCTGCTAAAGTAAGAGTGCGCTTACTTTGTGAGGGGAATCATGCTTTCTGCGCGCAGTGCCGACTATCTTGAGACCGTCTACCTCCTCTCCTTGAGGAACGACACCGTGGGTGTGTCGCAAGTGGCGGCGGAGCGCGCTGTTACGGTCCCAACGGCGCGTTCGGCGATCGGGAGGCTCCGGAAGGACGGCTACGTCAGGCAGGAACGATACGGCAAGATCCTGCTGACCGAGCTCGGTCGGAGTCGTGCAGAATCCGTTTACAGGACGCACAGTGTGATCTTTCGGTTTCTTCATGACGTTCTCGGCGTCGACGCCGAAACGGCCGATACCGAGGCGTGCAAGATGGAACACGGGCTGTCCGAGAAGACGCGCGCGCGACTCGCTCAGTTCCTAGACGAGCAGTGCGCACCGGAGGCTGGGAGGTAGGTGAACGATGGATAAGGTCTTACTGGGAGTGATACTTGTCGTCGCGGTCTCGGTCCTTGTCAGGATTCTGTGGAGGTCCGTCGGCCGCGCGAACGACCCGTCGAAGCCCCCTTCGTGCAGCGCGTGCCCTTTCGACAGCAAGTGCGAGATGCAGAACCAGCCGCACATAAGCGAGCACGGGAGCATAGCTGATGACAGCTGACCCGAGAGTGTCACTCGCAACCCTGAATCCCGGCGAGGCCGCGGTGGTGGTCGGCGTCCAGGGCGAGGGCGCGTTCCGAAGAAGACTACTGGACATGGGCTTCATCAAGGGAACCCTGGTCCGGGTCATCAAGCACGCGCCGCTACGCAACCCCGTGGAGTATTGCATCGGCGGAACACACGTGACACTGAGACTACAGGAAGCTCAGCAGATCATCGTTGAGCAAGTCACTCCCCCACCCTACTGCCGGACGCATGACGACAGAGGACGCGGCAGACGTCTGGGCAGGGGGCGTGGGCGCGGAGGAACATGGCTGAGAAGAAATCGTTGACGATAGCCCTCGCGGGCAACCCGAATTCCGGGAAGACCTCCATATTCAACAGCATGACGGGCGCCCGGCAGCACGTGGGAAACTGGCCGGGTGTCACAGTCGAGAAGAAGGTCGGCTACATCTCGCACCGCGGCTACGAGATCGAGATCGTTGATCTTCCCGGCACGTACAGCCTGACCGCGTATTCCGTTGAGGAGCGCGTCGTACGCAGCTACATCGTCGACGAGAAGCCCGACGTCGTCATCCACGTGGTCGACTCGGGTAACTTGGCGAGGAATCTCTATCTGACAATTCAGCTGATGGAGCTGGACGTCGACCTCGTCGTCGACCTCAACATGTGGGACGAGTTCCTCGACACAGGGGCGGAGCTCGACCTTGAGAAGATACATCGGCTGCTGGGAGCACCGGTCGTCCCGACCGTCGGGCACAGAGGCGAGGGCATCGAGGCCCTCCTCGATGCGGCCATAGATCTGGTGGAGGACAGGGAGGAGCACCACCGCCACGTTCCCATCTCCTACGGTCCCCACGTCGATGACCTTCTCGTAGAACTCGTGAAGCAGCTCGAGGACGGCGGTGTTTCCACGCACGGCTACCCGCTCCGATGGGCGGCCATCAAGATGCTCGAGGGCGATCGAGAGATCCTCAAGATGACCACGTCCGGCGAGGGCGCGCCTGATGACGCGTCGTCCCGACTGCGCGAAGCCGCCGCGCGTGCCATCAGGCACATCAGTGTGGCGACCGGCGCCGATGCCGAGACGGTGATCTCGGAGGGCAGAAGCGGCTACGTAGAAGGGGCGCTCAGGGAGTCGCTGACGCTCCCCCAGACCGACCGCATGGAACTCTCCCGCCGCATCGACAACGTCCTCACAAACCGATTCCTCGGCTACCCGATCTTCCTGGCACTCATGTGGATCCTGTTCCAGCTCACTTTCCAGGTGGGCGCCTACCCCCAGGGCTGGCTGGAGTCGGGGGTCACATGGCTCGCCGGAACGCTGGAGACCGCGCTCCCGGAGTCTCTCGTCTCGGACCTGCTCGTCAACGGCGTGGTCGGTGGAGTGGGGTCGGTTATCGTCTTCCTTCCGAGCATTCTGATCCTGTTTCTGGGGATAGCGTTCCTGGAGGACTCGGGCTACATGGCCAGGGCCGCCTTCCTCATGGACAGACTGATGCACGCGCTGGGACTGCACGGGAAGTCGTTCATCCCGATGCTCATGGGCTTCGGGTGCACGGTCCCCGCCATCATGGCGACGCGCACGCTGGAGTCCCGGCGTGACCGCATAATGACGACGCTGATCCTTCCCCTGATGTCATGCAGCGCGCGATTGCCGGTCTACGTACTCGTGGCGGGGGCCTTCTTCGCTGAGCGGGCCGGCACCGTGGTTTTCCTGATATACGTGATCGGTATTGTGACCGCTATGCTCATAGGCAGACTCTTCGCGAAGACCCTGTTCAGGAGCACTCCCGCGCCGTTCGTCATGGAGCTGCCCCCCTACCGCCTCCCGACAACGAAGGGCGTGCTCATCCACATGTGGGAGCGCGGCAAGATCTACCTGCAGAAAATGGGCGGCGTCATCCTCGTCGCCTCGATCGTTCTCTGGTTCCTGGGTGCGTTCCCAAGAGACGCCTCCGTCATCGAGACCTACGAGATGGACATCGCAGCACTGCGCGCAGCAGGCTCCGTGGAGGCTGCAGCCGCAGCGGACGTACTCGAGTCGGAGTTCGCGGCCAGGCTCACTGAGGATTCCTACATCGGTAAGGCCGGCAAGTTCATCTACCCGGCCGTGAGACCGCTCGGCTTCTCCTGGGAAATGGGCGTCAGCCTGATAACCGGATTCGTCGCCAAGGAGGTTGTCGTCTCGACGCTCGGCGTCCTCTATCACACGGACGAGTCGACCACAAACGGCGAGCATTCGCTGGCGGCGGCCCTCAAAGATCCAGCAGGTGGCATCACGCCTCTTGCCGGGTTCGCGTTCATGCTCTTCGTTCTGCTCTACACACCGTGTATAGTCGCGGTGATAGCGACCAAGCGGGAGATAGGCGCGAAGTGGATGGCGTTCTCCGTCGGGTACCAGTTCCTGCTGGCTTGGACCGTCAGTTTCGGTGTCTATCAGATCGGGAAACTGGTGGGGCTGTAGCCTGTGCGTCAGCCCCTGTCCAGACACATCCGGTGAGGGGAAATCCACACATGGAATTGCATCACAGAGACCGGCGCTTCGGCGTCGCAGCGTCCCGCGCGTCTGCCGCGCTCTCTATTGTCGCAGTGTTGATCGCCGCCCTGCCCCTCTCCGCCGCTTCTCCGTCCACGTCGCTCCCGGCCGCACCGGAAACGAGAGTCTCCGTTGTGGTCGACACCGTGCACGGGCACGTCATAGAGGACGCCTATCAATGGCTCGAGGACTTCGAGTCCGAGGAGGCGCAGGCGTGGATAGAGGCGCAGCAGGAGTACCTGCGCGAGGTCCTGGACGCCAACCCGGACCGTGACGCGCTGCGCGCGCGGCTGGACGAGCTGTTCCAGATCCCGAGCCTCGGCGGAATGTCGAAGAAGGGCGACCGTGTCTTCTTTATGCGCCGCGACCCCGAGAACGAACAGTCCGTGCTCTACTTCACAGACGGCCTCGACGGAGAGCAAAAACTTCTACTGGACCCGGACACCCTCGGGGAAGAGACCCGCGTGGGTCTGGACTGGTGGTTCCCGTCGGTCGACGGGCGAATGCTGGCCTACGGTCTCTCCGAGGAGGGAAACGAGTCCAGCGTGCTTCACGTTATGGACGTCGACACGGGTGAGCTTCTCCCCGACCGGATACAGAACACGAGAGCCGCGAGCCTGGCCTGGAAGAGAGAAGGCGGAGGCTTCTACTACACTCGCTTCCCCGGTCCCGGTGAGGTCCCCGATGCCGAGCTCTTCTTCCATCGCAAGATCTACTACCACGAGCTGGGAACAGACCCCGCTGACGACCCCTTGATCTTTGGTGAGGATCTCGACATGTACGCGTGGCCCGGCGTGTCACTCTCCACGAACGGGCGGTTTCTGCTCCTCTACGTGTTCCAAGGCTACACACAGAACGACCTCTACGTGAAGGATCTTGGCGTGGACGGCGAACTCGTGCCGATCGCGGAAGGCCTAGACGCGCGGTTCGGGGGATTCGGCATAGGCGATGATTTCTACCTTACGACGACGCTGGACGCGCCGAACTCGCGCATACTCCGGGTCGATCTGAACGACCCGACCATGGAAGACTGGGTCGAGTTGGTACCGGAGAACGAGCACGCGATACAGGGTCACATGTTGGCGGGAGACCACCTCGTCGTCCAGTATCTCGAGGACGCCAGGTCGGTGGTAAAGGTGTTCACGGTCGATGGTGACTATCTTCACGACGTCCCGCTGCCGGACGTCAGTTCGGTATTCGACTGGACGTGCGACTGGCGCAGCCCTGAGATTCTCGTGGGTGTGAGCTCCTACCTCATCCCGCCTACAGGCTACCGGTATGACATCCCCACGCGGGACCTGTCACTCTTCATGATGGTCGATGCGCCGATCGACACGGAGCCCTACATCGCCGAGCAGGTCTGGTTCACATCCAGGGACGGTACGAACGTCCCGATGTTCTTGGTCTACAGGAAAGACATCGAGCTCGACGGCAGCAACCCGGCTCTGCTTACAGGCTACGGAGGATTCAAATCCTCGACGACCCCCAGCTTCGCTCGCAACCGATTCCTCTGGATGGACCGCGGCGGCATCTACGCTCAGGCTAATCTCCGGGGCGGCGGCGAGTACGGCGACTCGTGGCACAGGGACGGCATGCTCGCGAACAAACAGAACTCCTTTGATGACTTCATCGCCGCAGCCGAGTGGCTCATCGACAGCGGCTACACAAACCGCGAGAAGCTCGCCGTGTGGGGAGGGAGCAACGGCGGCCTCCTGGTCGGCGCGTTCGTCACGCAGCGGCCCGACCTCGCCCGTGCTGCCATATGCGACGTGCCGCTTCTGGACATGGTGCGTTTCCACAAGTTCTACGCCGCTACCATGTGGACGACCGAGTACGGTCACCCGGACGATCCGGAGCAGTTCGAGTGGCTCTACGCCTACTCTCCATACCATCATGTGGACCCCGGAACCGAGTACCCCGCGCTCTACATAACGACCGCGGAATCAGACACGCGCGTCCACCCATCGCACGCAATGAAGATGACGGCGCGGCTTCAGGCTGAGACGGGATCTGACCGTCCGATCCTGATGCGGTTCGAGCGGGCCGCGGGGCACGGCGCGGGGACGCCGATGAGTATGATCCTCGACCAGTACACCGACTACTACTCGTTCCTGTTCACGCAGCTGGGGGTCCGATTCTAGGAGCCGCCCAGACTCCGACCCAGTCGAGAGCCAGCGATGGGAGCCCGGAGGTAGACGAATGATCCGGTATCTGAATTCGGCGGATGGAATCCGGCCGGACCAGCTCAAGGGCTTCTTCGAGGGGTGGCCGTCGCCGCCGACGCCCGAGACTCACGCCACGATAATGCGAGGAAGCTACCGGGTTGTCCTGGCCCTCGATGAGGACCGTGATACCGTGGTCGGCTTCATCACGGCAGTGTCGGACGGCGTGCTCGCCGCCTACATTCCACTACTCGAAGTCCTCCCCCAGTATCGCCGGCGCGGCATCGGACGCGAACTGGTCACGCGCATGCAGGAGGAGCTCGCTGAGCTCTACATGGTCGACCTGGTCTGCGACGAGGCCGTGAAGTCGTTCTACGTGTCTCTGGGCATGAAACCCGCTCTAGCCATGACGGTGCGACGACTCGACAGGCAATCCGGAACCACACCGGAAAGCAAGTAGACCGCTGGAGCGCGGGAGTCCAATGAAGGAGGAAGAAGATGGGAAATCCGCTCTGTCATTTCGAGCTGATGGTCAGTGATGTAAAGAAGGCGCAGGAGTTCTACGGCAAGATCTTCGACTGGGAATTCAAGACCGACGAGGCCATGCCGCACTATACGATGATCTCAACGGGCACGGAGCCTGGCGGCGGCCTTATGAAGAAGCCGGCCGAGGCCCCGCAGTTCGCACTGGCCCAGTACTTCGAGGTGGACAGCATCGAAGAGACGATGGCAAAGGTCGAGGCGGCGGGCGGCAAGCCCGGCATACCGAAGATGGAGATCCCGGAGATCGGCTGGTGGGCGATGTTCTTCGACCCCGACGGAATCCCGGTGATGGTGTTCCAGGCGAAGTAGCACCCGACAAATCCGATGAACCTGGCGCCCCGGGGCGACGATGTCGTCCCGGGGTGTGTTCGTCCCACACTGGCACTCTCCCGGACAGCGCCACGCGCGCGGCCCACGACCGGCAGGCCCGTCGAAGGCCACCACACCCCTTGTGGCGGGCCAGTTGCTGCTGGAACCCGAGCGCGCCGCGCGGTATTATTGTCGATGATCACATCTACGCCGCTGAGGAAGCGAGCACGCGCAAGGGGCTTGGTCTGTCCCGGAGCAGCCATGTAGCGCCACTGCGCGCTGGAGGCCAAGGATGAGAATCGGCGTCGCCCAGCTCAACCCGACCGTGGGTGATTTCGACGGCAACCTGGCAGTTGCAGAGAAGGCCGTTGAGCTAGTTCGAGACCGGGAGCCTGAGCTCATCGTCTTCTCGGAGATGTTCCTGCCCGGCTATCCCCCACAGGATCTTCTCGAGAAGAAGTGGTTCGTCGAGAGAGCGCTGGCCGCTCTCGAGAAACTACGCAAGTTCTCGGAGAGCGTCCCGGACATCGGCATCCTCACAGGCACGATTTTGCCCAGCGGACTCAACGCCGGTAAGGGGCTCTACAACTCGGCTGTCTTACTCAAGGCCGGGGAGACGCTCACCACCGTACATAAGGCGCTGCTCCCGACCTACGACGTCTTCGACGAGGCCCGCTACTTCGACGCCGCGACCGACGCCGGCGTCGTCCGATTC
>JAUWCJ010000098.1 GCA_030609365.1 Candidatus Eiseniibacteriota bacterium
TCACGTCGAGGCTGTAGAGGTCGATGCTCGACTCGCGCGCGGACAGGTAGGTCACGTAGGCGTCGTGCTGCGTGTCGGTGTTCGCGGGCATAGCCTGGAACTTGACCCGCACACCCGGATGGGCGGCGTTGTACTCGTCGATCAGCGCCTCCGTGGCGCCGGACGGGTCGTTGCCTGCGGCGAAGACTATCTGGATGTCGCCGCTTTCCTGGGACGAACATCCGACGAACGATGCGATGGCCAGGCAGAACAGCACGACTGCGGTCATTGCTCTCATGAAAGGGTTCCTCCCGATGCGCGTGGGAATCAGGACCGCCGCGCGGCAGTTTGCGAGCTGCGGCGTAGTATGAGGTTCACTCATGCTATGAGGAAGCGGCACCGGTGTCAATCGGAGTGTGCACGAATGACGTGAGCGGGCCGTCGGCACGGTGAGCGACATCGGACCCCGGGACAGTTTGGGCAGGTGCGCGTGTCGTGCTATATTCATTCAATAGGTTGTACGCTGACGGAACCGCCGCACCGGAGCTGGAGGTTAGTGATGAACCTGAACGCGAGGGGCCGTTCCCGCCGGGGCCCCAGACAGTCCCATCTGAGTATGCTGATGATGTTCGCTCTCTTCCTTGCAGCGGTTGTCCTCGCACCGACGGCGTGGGCCCAGGACGAAGACCCGACATGGGCCAACGAGATGACCCCTCGGTCCGGCGTCACCACGCCGCCTGGGCGGTGGCTGCCCGCCAAGAACCAGCAGAGGCCGTCGACGCTCACCGAGGAGCAGCAGCGCGAGATCGACAGGCTCAACACCGTTGGCTACCTGGGAGGTCACTACGAACCTCCGGCGACCACGGGGCTGACCATCTACGACCCGGAGCGCGCGTCGAGCGGGCACAATCTCTACACGTCGGGTCATTTCCCGGGCGCCGTACTGATGGACATGGAGGGGAACATCCGCCACACGTGGAGATGTGCGTTCCTGGACGCATTCCCGGGCAGGGCGGACATCCTGGAACCCGACCGCTCCAACCGCTGGCGCTACGTTCACCTCTTCGACAACGGTGACGTGCTCGGGATCTACGAGGGTCTCGGGCTCGTCAAGCTCGACAAGGACTCGAACATCCTCTGGTCACATCAGGGCAACGAGCATCATGATCTCAAGGTGGCCGATGACGGCCGCATCTTCGTACTGACCAGAGAAGCGCACATCGTGCGCTGGCTGAACCAGAAGGACCCCATCCTCGAGGACTTCATCACGATACTCGAGGCCGACGGGAGCGTGATCAAACGGTTCTCGCTTCTCTCCGCGCTCAAGAAGTCGCGCTTCACGAACATCATCAAGTCGTCCGGCATGGAGAGGAAGGGTGACATCTTCCATACGAACGCCGTGGAGATACTCGACGGGAGTCTGGAGTCGAAGATACCGGCGTTCAAGAAGGGTAACATCCTGACGTCGTTCCGACGGCTGGACACGATCGCCGTCGTCGATGCGGAGCAAGAGAAGGTCGTGTGGGCGCAGTTCGGTCTGTGGCGCGCGCAGCACGACCCGACGCCACTGGCGAACGGCAATCTCATGGTGTTCGACAACAGGGGACATCACGGGGATTCGAAGGTCGTGGAATACGATCCGACGAACATGGACATCGCATGGATGTACGTCGGCAGCAACGAGCACCCGTTCTTCACCGGCGCCGGTGGAGCCAACCAGCGTCTTCCCAACGGCAACACGCTCATCACGGAGTCCGACTACGGTCGTGCTTTCGAGGTGACGCCAGCGGGTGAGATCGTGTGGGAGTACTTCAACCCTGCCCGCGCGGGCCAGACCGGAGGGCTGATCGCTACGATATTCGAGATGACCCGATTGCCCGCGGATTTTCCGCTGGACTGGCTCCACAATCACTAGGCGTTTCATGGGAGGCCCGTCGATATGTACCACAGGCACAGAGCGGCGTTCAGACGCCCGGCGACGACCTGGATTCTCATGGGGAAGGTGGTGCTGGCCGCGCTTCTGACCGCATCGGCGATCGCGCTGTGTTCGAACGCCGTCACCGGCAACGACGACAGGCAGTGGAGCAACGACCCGGCTGCCGGCTCGGAGGACCCGGGACCGCCCGGCAGGTGGCGAGTCGCCAGGGGAGAGGTGAAGGAGAAGCTCTCTGCCGAGCAGGCCCGCGAGATCGAGAAGCTCAGCTCCCTCGCGTATCTATCGGGTTCGACACCCGCTCCGGACGATTCCGGCGTGGTTCTGCTCGACGCGGCGCGAGTCTCGCCGGGGCTGAACTTCTTCACGTCCGGGCACTTCGCCGGCGCCATACTGATGGACATGGACGGGCGCGTGCTCCACGAGTGGAGCTACGATTTTCTCGAGGCGTGGCCCGACGAGACCGAGTCGGCCGAGAGCGATGGCGCGGAATACTGGCGATGGGCCTACCTCTACGAGAACGGCGATCTGCTGGCGATCTTTGAGGGGCTTGGGCTCATCAAGCTGGACAAGGATTCGCACCTCATCTGGAAGCACTACAGCAGCGAGCACCACGACCTCGAAGTGATGGACGACGGCAGCATCTACGTCCTGACGAGGAAGGCCCACATGGTTCCTCGAGTGAACGAACGGATGCCGATCCTCGAGGACTTCGTGACCGTACTTGACGCGTACGGTCGCGTGATCCGGGAGGTGTCCGTGCTCGAGGCGTTCGAGAACTCCGCCTTCGCCAGTGCTCCAGCAGCGCGCGACATGCCGACGCGGGGGGACATCTATCACACCAACGCGATCGAGGTGCTCGACGGGCGACTCGCAAATCGCCTCCCGGCCTTCCGGAGGGGCAACGTGCTCCTTTCGATGAGGCAGCTCAGCACCATTGCGGTGCTGGACATGGACCTCGAACAGATAGTCTGGGTATCGTCCGGCATGTGGCTCGAACAGCACGACCCCAAGGTGCTCGAGAACGGCAATGTCCTTGTCTTTGACAACAAGGGCGACGACGGGAAATCGAAGGTTCTGGAATTCGATCCTGTCACGCAGGAGGCCGAGTGGAGCTACAGCGGGGATGCCTCGTCGATATTCTTCACCAAGATGTGCGGTGCTGCCCACCGCCTGCCGAATGGAAACACGATAATCACCGAATCGGATTACGGCAGGGCGTTTGAGGTCACGCCGTCGGGGGAGAAGGTCTGGGAGTTCCTCAACGCACACCGTGCGGGGAAGCACGGCAACCTCATCGCGACGCTCTTCGACGTCGTCAGACTCGACCCCGACTTTCCTCTAGACTGGCTGGAGTAGCAGCCACACGTCCTGCCCCGAGGGCTCCTCGCCCTCGTCGATGATCCCGAAGCCCTCCATCTGCAGCCCGGAGTAGTGCACGAGGACGTCGTCACTGCTCTTGTTCTCCTTGCGCTCGGGAAGAATGCCGCCGGTCGGAGCGTCTGTTGGTCAGAGCAGGCGACCGCGCACTTCCAGGCGCCCGGGGGCGCGGCCGGGTCACGGGCGGATGGGGGAGGCTGGATATGACACGGCTCAAGCGCGCAACAATAGCGCTTCCCTTGGTTGTCCTTCTGCTGGGAGCGGTAGTGCCCGTTCTTCTGGAACGGGACGACTCCATTCGGGCATCCGACGTGGAGGTCCCCGAGGCACGCGTCTCCGGCAGGACAGCGGGGGAGTGGGCGAAGCTCGCCCTGGAGGCGCGGGAGCTGGGCAGACTGAGGAAGGCCCTCGCGCACATCAAAACGGCGGAGAGCGTTAGCTCTGGTACTCAGTACGCCACCGAACTTACGGAGATCAGGAAGGCCAGGCGGAGCGCGTTCGAGGTTGAGCGCAACCACCGCAGGCTGACCGAAGGTCTCATCGACCACGTCGTTTTCGGAGAGGACGGAGCAGTTGTATCGGCCAACAGGCAGGTCACTGTTCTGCCGGGCGAGAGCCTCTGGACGCTGGCACGCGACCTCGTGGCCGCCTTACGCCGCGTTCCCGCTGATGAGATCGCGGGCGATGACCGGAACGTCTACAGGACGTGGGACGCGCTCACGGCATTGAACGGCGTGCGCGAGCTGGAGGTGGGGGAACGCGTTCGCGTGCCGCTCTTCCTCTCCGAGCAGACGGCGCTGGCGGACGCAAACCGGCGGGACCACGAGCGGATCGCGGCCGCAGCTTCTGCCCTGGCCGCGGGAGACATCGACGCTGCGGCAAGGCTGCGGGGAGAGTTCGAGGAGCGCTTCGCCGAGACGACCGCCGAGTGCCGGTTGCTCGACGACGCGCTCGCGCCCGCGATAGCGGAGCGAACCGCGAGGCTCGAACTCGACCGTGAGCGCGCGCTCGTGGACGACGTTCGCGACGCCTTGGTGCGCGTCCCCGGGATGCCACGTGCCACGCGACACTCCGAGCGCCTGGACATGCTGCACGGGGCACTGGTCGCGCTGTCGGAAGCTGAGGCGCTCCGTGGAGGAGTCCAGTATTCAGACGCGGCCGAACTCGTGGCGCGACTTCTATCGGAGGAGATGAGGTTCACTATCGGCAGCGACGGAACGGTGCTGGCGGCCAAGTCCACGGGCGTGAGCTACACGCAGGCGGCGCGCAAGGCTGTCGAGTGGGTTCTCGAACGTGAGCTGCGCTCGAGCGGTCGGGGTTTCCCGTACTCGAACGAGAAATCGGCGGACGAGAAGGCGTGGGCCCGGTACCTGGCGGACGCTGCGCGCGAGACGGGCGAGAGAGGGGTGGATTTCACCGCGCTGCTTGAGGCCGTCGATGAGAACCTCGAGATCAGGCTTCCGGACCCGGTGGCCTACTTCGCGGACTAGGCGCAGAACTCACTGTTGAGTCCATCTGCGACGGCGAAACGGGGCTGCCGGTCTCGGGCGGCAGCCCCGTCCTTGGAAAGCTGGCGGAAGGCTCTACTTCATCTTCTTCAGGAGCTTGAAGTAGTCTCCGTCGGTCGTGAGTATCAGCGTGCTTTCGCTGTCCAGCGTCGTCTTGTAGCTCTCGAGCGTCCTCAGGAACGAGTAGAACTCCGGGTCGCGACCGAAGGCGTCGGCGTAGATCTTGGCCGCATCGGCGTCGGCCTTGCCCTTCAGCTCCTCCGCGATGCGGTACGCCCCGGACGTTATGCGCTGGAGTTCCTTCTCCTTCTGGCCGCGTATCTCCGCGCTCTGTCCCTTTCCCTCGGACCTGTAGCGCTCGGCGATCCTCTGTCGCTCGGAGATCATCCGCTCGTAGACCTTCTGCCGGACCTCCTCAACGTAGTTGACCCGCTTGATTTTTACATCGACAAGCTGGATGCCGTACCTTGGCATCTGCTCGGCCGCGCGCTCTAGAATCAGCGCCGCGATCTCCGATCGGCCTATTCCGATCTTCTCCTGCGCCTCGCGAGGGACGTCCATCTCGAAGATCTCCATCTCGCGATTCGTGTTCCGGACGACCTCGAGGAGGTTGTGGCTCGTCAGGAGGTCGCGCGTGATGGCGTCTATGATGTCGTCCAGCCGTGCGTGCGCGCCGATCTCGTCCGTCACCGACTGCATGAACTTGAGCGGGTCGTCGATGCGCCAGCGGGCGAACGTGTCGACCCAGATGTACCTCTTGTCCTTGGTGGGAATCTGTCGCGGACTGCCGTCCCATTCGAGGATGCGCTTGTCGAACGTGTTCACCTTCTGAATGAACGGTACCTTGATCCTGAGTCCGGGATCCGTCGTGGCGTCGCCGATGGGCTTCCCGAACTGAGTGATGACGACTTGCTCGGTCATGTCGATCACGTAGAGCGAGTTCGTCAGGACGATGAGCCCTAGGAACGCTGCCACCACCACTACTGCGAGTCTGGTCGTGTTCATTTCCCGCCTCCCTTCGCATCAAGTTGGAGGAGGGGGATGAGGTTCTTGAGCTCCGGGTCGACGATGATCTTGCCGGGAATCCGCGGAAGGATCTCGCTCATCGTCTCCAGATAGAGCCGCCTCTTCGTGACGTCGCGCGCGCGCGAATACTCCCGCCAGACCGCGATGAAGCGCTGAGCGTCACCTTCGGCACGGTTGACCCTCGCGAGGGCGTAGCCCTCGGCAGCGCGGATCACCCGCTCCGCCTCACCCTCTGCGGCCGGAACGGCCTTGTTGTACTCGGACCAGGCCTCGTTGATCAACCGTTCCTTCTCCTGCTTGGCCTCATTGACCTCGTTGAACGAGGGCTTCACGGGGCTCGGAGGATTGACGTCCTTGAGATTGACCGTCTCGATCTGTATCCCCGTCTCGTAGCCGTCCAGGATCTTCTGCATGATGACCTGCGCTTCGTCAGCGACCTCGCGCCTGCCGACCGTCAGCACCTCCGTGACGCTGCGGTCGCCCACGATCTGGCGCATGGCTGCCTCGGAGACGTTCCTGAGTGTCTCGGGGACGCCGCGCACCTTGAACAGGTACTGCACCGGATCGCTGATCCTGAACTGGACTATCCACTCGACGACGGCGGCGTTCAGGTCGCCGGTCAGCATGAGCGATTCAGCCGAGAAGTCGCCGCGCTGGTAGACCGTGCGCACGCCCGGACGCGCTGTCGCGAAGCCGAACTCCTGTTTGAAGACGTGCTTGACACGCACCTTGTGCACCTTCTCAATGGCGAAGGGCAGCTTCATGTGAAGACCGCTCTGAGCCGTCCTGGTGTAGGCGCCCATGCGCTTCACCACGCCCACCTCATCGGTCGCGACCGAATAGAAGGTCGTCGACAGGAGGATAATGGCCAGAATGACAATGGCCGCCCACTGCACCACGTTCCGGTTGAGCTCGGGCAGCTTGGGCACGGGCCTCGACCGAACCATCATCTCGGGGTCGTACTTCATGCAGACTCCTTCCGCGGTGGGCGAGATGCCGACGCCGGGCGGGTGCCCGCGAGACGCCTCGCCTGCTCCGTGTTAGATACGTGCTCAGGTCTCTGGGTATTCGTTGTGGCGAGAGATATGGTAGCGAACTAGCTCCGAGCGCGCAATGTCTGACTGCAGACGCGGGGATTGTATCGGGAGGTCAGGGACACTTCTTGCCTGCGCTGCATTTGTGTGATATAATATGTAGAAATGGTATCTACCGTTTGGCGGCGCGGTGGCGGTCTGCAGACGGTGCGTGCATGCCCGTACGCGTTGCTCCAGCCCAGGGAGGGTTCGAGGACATGAGGAAGAGCTATCTCATCGTGGGGATCTTGACGGCGCTCTTCGCCGTTGCTTCCGCCGCGTCAGCGATCGAGTACGAGACGGTGTCCGGATACGCGAACTGCGTCGGTCTCCAGCAGGCCATCCAGAACACGGGCATCGCTCTGACACCGGGAACGACCTACACCGTGACGGTCACCGGCAATGCGCGTGCGAACCCGGCGCCGGGCGGTGACTTCGACGGCGTCTTCTGCTTCTACTACGACAACGGCCGTCCCGACCATCCGATGGTCAAGTATCTCTACAAGGGTGACTCCTTCGATCTCGTCGCGAGCAGCACGAACTTCTACGCGTTTCTCGTCGACAAAAGCCTGAAGGACATCCCAGACAACACGGGCTTCATGACGGTGACCCTGACCGCAGCGGGACGTGAGCGGGAAGAGCTCATCGTCGATGCCGTCTTCAACTGCATCGGCCTCGAGGAGTTCGGCGCGAAGAAGAAGATCCTTATCCCGGGCCAGAGCTACGTCGCCACCGTGACCGGCGATGCATACACCAACGGCACGGCGGACGGTTACTACGACGGCGTTCTCCTCTTCACGCGAGAGGCGTCCGACCCGGTGCACCCCGTTCTGCTCCACCTCGAATTCGGGGAGGAGTTTTTCATCAGCGAGATGCACGCGACCGGCTGGATCTACTGCTGGCTCGTTGACGAGAGCTACGGGACCATGGGGAACAACGGTGGCAAGATGACCGTTGCCTTTGAGGAGCAGACGCCGGTCGAGAACGCCACGTGGACGCGCGTCAAGGCGCTCTTCCGGTAGCTCGGCCGTCAGGTGCGACTCGAATCTTGAACGAAGGGGCTCGCCTTGCGTGGCGAGCCCCTTTGTCGCGCTGCCTGTGGTCCGTCCCGATGCGGGACCTCCGTTGTCCGGTGTCCCGTCATTATCTGATGAGGACCACCTTCTGCGTCCGTGAGTCTCCGCCGGCGGACACTCTGAGGAAATAGATGCCGCTTGCCACCCTGCCGCCGGAGCTGTTGGTGCCGTCCCACTCCGCCTGGTTCCAGCCGGCGTCCGCAACATCATCGCACACGGTCTTCACGAGCCTCCCGGCGACATCGTAGATCCTGACGGCGGCTCGCGAGCGTTCGGGGAGGTGGAACGCGACTCTTGTCCTTCCAGCGAACGGACAGGGATGGCACGGGCGCAGCGCGAGTCCTGCGACGATGTCGTTGGGCGGCTCACCCACCGCCAGGCGATAGAGGATAGACCGCTGGTGCGTACCGGCGTTCCCGCCGAGTTTCAACCAGAGTCTGACGAACGCGTCCTCGGGGGCGCCGACGACAGAGATGACGAACGGGTCCCCGTCGTTGCTTACGGACTCGCCCGGAGCGATGTCGGCGAATGCGGACAGGCTGTCCTGGACCACCACCGCCGAATCAGCGCACACCAGCTGCAGATCCAGGTCCACCGCCTCGCTGCCGCCGCTGTTGAGAAGCTCGATCGTCAGGAGAAGCGTCTCGCCGGGGCACGGTACTCCGTCGCCGTCTCCGCTGGCCGTATCGTCCAGCTCTACTCCGCCAATCGTGAGCCAGGGAAGCGCGATCGACTCGGGGACTGCTGTCGTGAAGAGGATCGCCAGCCCATCGGAGAGCGGCGCCGCGTTCTGAGCGTAGTCTCCGTCGAAGAGGTAACCGAGTCCGGGGATGTCTTGCGGGTGCTCGTCGTGCGCGTAGTTGATCCCTACCGTACAGCTGTCCGCTTGGGAGACGCTCTTGTACTGGAAGAGGATCATCGAGTCGCCGGTGGGCGTCGGGTAGTAGGTGTGATGATAGAAGATGACCTGGAAGGTCTCTGTGTCCTGTGTGTGCTTTCTGCGGACACCATCAAACTGTATGACGAAGCGATGTTCCCCGTAGTCGTTCCACGAGTAGACATCACCTCCGGACGACGGGTCCAGGTCGTCCCAGAACGGGGCCACCATGCTCGGTGGGCCATAGCGGTAGGGGATGGGGATGTTCTCGTGCAGCGCTTGGCTCGTCATGGCCAGAGATATGAACCCGTTGGAGCAGACGTTGTACCAGTAGCAGGACTCCCCGAAGTACTTGATCACGAACGAAGGGGAGATCAGTCGCAGCGCGTCGTCGCTGACGGTTACCGTCGGAACGAGGGAGCCCGGACCGGGCGGGGCGATGTCTATCCACTCGAACACGGGAGCGTGTTCGTAGAGCGTGTCATTGGAGTCGTAGGCGTAGTACCCATACAGATCCGGACCGGTGGGCCGGGATACCTGCACCTCGGCCACCTCGATCTCAAGATCAAGTGTCTCCGCGTAGGCGTAGGTCGGAGCCTGTGCGGAGATGCGCAGGCTGAGCGATGCGGTGTGGGCCGGCGGCGTATCGGGTGACATGGACACGGCGAATGGGGAAGAGGTGTTCATGCACACCGATCCTGACGCCGCGTCGGAGAAGGAGGCGTGAGCGGCCGTGACCACGACGTAGGGGTCCCTGCTCAGCAGCAGGCCCTCCACCGACGCCAGGTGGTCCTGTGTCGGATTGCTCAGCGCGATCACGAGCTCCGGACTCTCCCCGGCGCCAGCGGTTCCGCTTCCGTCCCCACCGGGTGGGAAGTCGTTGCAGTCTACTCCCGCTACTTCAAGCGCACCTGTCACCGTGTTCACAGGCGGGATGCTCCACGTCCTCACGGAATCGCCGCAGGCTATCGCAAGCTCGAGGGGCACGGAGTGGTCTCCCGGCCAGTCCTCGGACATCACGATACGGAATGGCACGCTTCCCCATGCGGCGGAATCGGGCGCGATGCTTTGAAATGTGACC
>JAUWCJ010000200.1 GCA_030609365.1 Candidatus Eiseniibacteriota bacterium
AGATAGTGGCCGTCGTGGGGCCCAGGACCACGGGCACGGGCGACACGCTCTGCGATCCGAAGAAGCCGATCGTTCTCGAGTCGATGGCTTTCCCCGAGCCGGTCGTGTCGGTGGCCATCGAACCCAAGACGAAGGCGGACGAGGACAAGCTGACCCAGTCTCTTGCGAAGCTGGCCGAGGAGGACCCGACCTTCGTTATGAAGACCAACGAGGACACCGGCCAGCTGATCATCTCGGGCATGGGCGAGCTGCACCTGGAGGTCCTCACGACCCGGCTCATGCGCGAGTTCGGCGTCAGGGCGAACGTTGGCAAGCCGATGGTCTCGTATCGTGAGACCATTACTTCCACGGCCAAAGCAACTGGCCAGTTCATCAGGCAGAGCGGCGGCAAAGGGCAGTACGGCGACGTCAGACTTCGCATCGAGCCGAAACCCTCGGGCGGGATCGAGTTCGAGAACCGGGTGAGAGACGGGCAGATACCGCGCGAGTTCTTCCCCGCGATAGAGAGCGGCGTCAGGAGCGCTCTCGAGAACGGTATCATTGCAGGCTATCCCGTCGTCGACGTGAAGGTGACGCTTCTGGGTGGGAGCTATCACGACGTCGATTCGAGCGACATCGCTTTCAGGGCGGCCGGCTCCATCGCCTTGAGAGAGGCGGCCATCAAGGCGCAGCCGGTGCTTCTGGAGCCGATAGTGAGCGTGGAGGTCGTCGTTCCGGAGCAGTTCGTCGGTGAGGTCATAGCCGACCTGAACGCCAGGGGTGGCAGGATCGAGGGCACGCGGATGCGTGGCGAGACGAGAATCGTCGACGCGACAGTGCCGCTTGGCCGGATGTTCGGCTACGCTACAGCGCTCCGCTCGCTCACACAGGGACGGTCTGTATACACGACTCAGTTCTCTCGCTACGCGGAGGTTCCGCGCGAGAAGCAGGAGCAAATCCTGGCGGGCTGGGGTTGGATATAGAGAGAAGTGTGACCAAGGACAACACAGCGGGAAGCGCGGTTTTCAAGGAGTAACCAAGATGGCGAAGGAAAAGTATCAGAGGACAAAGCCCCACGTGAACGTTGGCACGATCGGCCACGTTGACCACGGGAAGTCGACGCTGACGTCGGCGATGACTCTCTGTCTGGAGAAGCGTGGTCTGGCGAAGTACATGGCGTTCGACGACATCGACAAGGCACCGGAAGAGCGGGAGCGCGGTATCACGATCGCAACGTGCCACGTGGAGTATGAGAGCCCGAAGCGTCACTACGCGCACGTTGACTGTCCTGGTCACGCCGACTACGTGAAGAACATGATCACGGGCGCGGCGCAGATGGACGGAGCGATCGTGGTGGTGAGCGCGGCTGACGGTCCTATGCCCCAGACACGCGAGCACATCCTTCTGGCACGTCAGGTAGGCGTACCTCACATCATCATCTACATGAACAAGACGGACCAGGTGGACGACCCGGAGCTGATCGAGCTCGTGGAGCTGGAGATACGTGAGCTTCTGAACGAGTATGAGTTCCCCGGCGACGACATTCCGGTGATCAAGGGGTCGGCGCTGAAGGCGCTGCAGTGCGGTTGCGGCAAGGACGGATGTGAGAACTGCAGCTCGATCTGGGAGCTTGTGACTGCGATGGACGACTACTTCCCCGAGCCGGTGCGCGAGATAGACAAGCCGTTCCTTCTTCCGATCGAGGACGTGTTCTCGATCACAGGCAGAGGCACGGTCGGTACGGGTCGAATCGAGCGAGGGACGATCCACACGGGCGACAAGGTTCAGATCGTCGGTATCCGTGAGACGCGCGACACGGTCGTGACGGGCGTTGAGATGTTCCGGAAGATCCTTGACGACGGCCAGGCGGGAGACAACGTTGGTCTGCTTCTCCGCGGCGTTGACAAGGACGACCTTGAGCGCGGGATGGTGGTGTGCGCGCCGAAGAGTGTGACGCCTCACACGAAGTTCGAGGGCAAGGCGTACATTCTGACTCGTGACGAGGGTGGCCGTCACACGGCGTTCTTCAACGGCTACCGTCCTCAGTTCTTTTTCCGCACGACAGATGTAACGGGGAACGCGACACTTCCCGAGGGCACGGAGATGGTAATGCCGGGTGACAACGTGGAGCTTTCGGTGGAGCTGATCACGCCGATCGCGATGGAAGAGGGACTGCGGTTCGCGATCCGTGAGGGTGGCAGGACCGTGGGCGCCGGCACCATTACTAAGATCATCGAGTAAG
>JAUWCJ010000120.1 GCA_030609365.1 Candidatus Eiseniibacteriota bacterium
GATCGCATGGACATCGACGGCACATTGCAGACTGGTGAAGGTAGAATGACACAACGTGCGGTGAACGGCCTCGCGATCGGGCCGCTGCAACATGGGAAACAGGCGGCCCGCGTGGGACGGGCAAAGACGGTGTGGTTGTGCCTCCTGCCGCTGCTTCTCTTTGCGGCCGGGGCAGCCAGGGCGAGCGCAGCTGGGGATCGCGACGTTGCAGTTGTGTCCTTCGATCCGATGTCGGATCAATTGTCGGGAACCCATAGATGCACGCTGGACGTCATCTATGATGGCACGCATGTCTCGGCCGGGTTAAGGGGGTATCACCTCGAGATTGTGTTCGACGACACATATGTGTACGTCGACAGTCTTGATATCCATGTGACGGAAGGGAGCTTCCTGAGCGATGTCGGAGGGACGGTGTTCCTTGTTGAGCGCGTCGACGAGAGCACGTTCGTTGTTGATTGCGCGATGCTGGGAGCGACTGGCGGAGCGACGGGAGTGGGTGACCTGTGCTCCATTGCGTTCACGGGCAGAACGGGAGACGGGATCAGTGTGGTCGACTTCTCTGAAGTCAGGCTGCGCGACGCGGACAACCGGTGGATCCAGGTCTCGGATGAATTCGCGGTCCTGGAACTCGACAACACGCTACCTGATTCGGAGGCCGGCCCCGTCGCCCCGTACTACAACATCGAATCCTTCAACGTGCCATTCACTGCGTCCGACGCGGGGACTGGTGTCCGACACGTGGAACTCTACTACCAACTGGACGGTGGAGGCTACGTCCAGTATGGCTCCACGTTCACGGTGAGCCCAATCGCGTTTACCGCGCCTGGTGAGGGAGCGTATGAATTCTACACCATCGGGACCGACAACGTGGGCAACGTGGAGGACGCGCCGCCGGCGGCCGATTGCACGACCGTGGTGGATTCGACGCCTCCGCTTTCGCCCGTAGACCTCGTGGCGCTGCCCGGGAACAATGCCATTTCTCTATCGTGGTGGACCGTGCCGGCCGGGCGGGACGCTCCGGTAGAGGGGACGCTGCTCGTCAGGCAGACGTGGGGCGCCGGGGCATACCCCGAGTACGACGACTGGGGTGCGCCATATGGGTATCCGACGCACCAGGCAGACGGTTTCGTGGTCGAGTTCGTGCCAGGCACGGGGCCCCAGACGTTCGAGGACACCGGCTTCACTGATGCCTCTCGCAACGTCTACTACTACACGGCCTTCACCAGAGACTCTGCCGGCAACTACTCGGTCGCCGCATCGACGGCACAGGCCCGCTCGACTTCGTACTGGCTGGCAGACGTGCGCGAACCGACGGACACGCCGGGGACATACGACGGCTTCGTCGACTACTACGACAAGATCGCATACTCGTACTCGTACTACTCGGCCGAGGGAGAGCCGCACTACGACAACGAGCTTGACGTAGGGCCGACGGACGATGGCAGCCGCATGGGAATCCCTCTGACGGACAATATCATCGACTTCGAGGACGTGATGATCCTCGCAATGAACTACGGGGATGTCTCCCCAGCTAGCATACGAGACGAGGGTCCGCCCGACACCGCAATCCGTGATCACGCAGTGCTCGCCCTTGAGTGGGAGGGTTTGGAGTCTGCGGTCGGGGACGTGATGGAGGTCAATCTGACGCTCCGCGTCGGCGAGGGATACGCCAAGGGTGTGTCATCAGTGATCACGTTCGATGAGGACGCTCTCGAGTTTCTGTCGGCTGTCCCCGGCGAGCCTGTGGGCACCGTCGGAGAGAGCTTCTTTTTCGCGAGAGAAGAAGCGGGCCGACTGCGCGTCGACTTCGCGGTCCTCGGGCTCGAAGCGACGATGCCGGGGTCCTGTGCGGTCGCGACGCTGCGGTTCCTGGTGAGTAAGGAGGAGCCGTCCGAACTGGACATCGACGACGTGGTTCTCCGGGATCCGTGGAACTCCGACATCACATGTCTAGCATCCGGTCTTCACCTCGACGGCAGTGGGAAGGTGCCGCTGAGACTGCGGCTCGGACAGAACGTACGGAACCCGTTCAATCCAAGAACGACCATCGCGTTCGACCTCCCCAAAAGATGCAGCGTGACGCTGCGCATCTACGGGGTGGACGGGCGTGAGGTCGCGGCTCTCGTTGATGAGCCGCGGGACGCCGGCGCCTACGAGGTTTCTTGGGACGGGACCGGCGACCGCGGGGCCGATGCGGCCAGCGGCGTCTACTTCTACGTGCTCGAGACCGGAGGGCTGCGCCTGACGCAGAAGATGGTTCTGATGAGATAGCAGTGGAACTGGCCTCTCCTGTACCGCTCTCCAGGAGGGTTGGGGCGGCCCGGGTTCCTGCGGCTGAGGATCTGCCCCGAGCCGCAGTCCGGGTCCGCCCTGCCAGTCCACGTCCGCCCGCCGGCGAACGAAGTCCGAGCGCGCGGCAGGAAGGGAGTGATGAGAATGCGTTTCATCGTGGTTCTGATGGCAGCCCTGCTCTGGGCTGGAGTGGCATGGCCCGCTCCCACCGTGTACTTCGAGCCCGCCGCCACGGAGATAGAGCAGGGGCAAGAGTTCACCATCAGCATCAGGGTCGACGCGGGAGCGGACACGCTCACGTGCTTCCTCGTCGAGTTCACGTTCGATGCATCTGTGATCGAGCTGCTCTCGGCAGAGGAGGGCACGCTGTTCGTCGATTCCGGCCACCTGACGATGTTCGATTGGGATCAATATTCTCCGGGCCTCCACTCCTGTAACGACGTGACGCTCGGCTTCGATTCATTTGTCATGTGCCCGGGGGAACTGGTTCTCCTGGAGTTCCACGCTGTTGCGGAGGGTTTAACGCCGCTTTCAATCACTGCGGTCGACCTGCGCGACATCAGGCGTGAGCCGATTCTGCCGGTGCTCACCGAGGGAGGTCTTGTGGGCGTCGGACTTGGGGCGGGCATCGACGACGGGACGCAGGACGTCGCCAGTCCAGTTCTGCAATGCCATCCGAATCCGTTCTCGCAGCAGACGTCGCTCGAGTTCCGCTCTTGTGGTGCCGCGGGAGCTGTTGACGTGGCCGTACACGACCTCGCTGGGCGCGTGGTGGCCAGGCCTGCCATGGCGGGGTCTGGGCCTGGATTGAGCTCCGGCCTGTGGCACGGCACGGCGAGCGATGGTCACCCGTTGCCGGGCGGCGTCTACTTCGTAGTGGCATCTGGCCCGACCGGACAGGCTAGAGCGCGGGTAACACTCGTCAGATAGGGTTTGATCGTTCAACGAACACGCGGTCGTAGGCGGACAGCCTGGAGGGAGCTCATGAAGGGAGTGCGAAGGACAGCGATTTCGTCACCGGTGCTTCTCGCTGCGATGCCTGCATGGACAGCCGGCGTCGATCTGGCGTTGTGCACGGATTCTGCGCTGACGGAAGTGTGGACCCGGGGCACGACGGCGAGCAGTAGCCGTAGCGAGTTTGTTAAGAATGGTGGCGCGGGCCACGAGCTGTGATCTTGTCGCTTCAGAGGACGTGGAGGATCATGAGATGAGACTGGGAAGAATTGTGGCCACCGTCGCGCTCGTGCTCATCGCCAGCGCCGCGGTTACTGACGTGAAAGCGGAGCAGCTCCCGGACGGCGGTCCGTCTGGGAGGGGTAACGTTACGTGTAGTCCGAATCCGCTTGTTCTGTCGGTGTCCAATCCGGACGGGACTGTCTCGGTGGAGTATGGCGGGGGTGGTTCCGGACTTCTGTACTCCTACTCGATGAAGTTCGCGTGGGACGGTAACTACGCGCACACGTCGGCGTACGGGGACAGCGTGTCAGAGGGTAATCTCCTTTCTGGCGTATCCGCCAATACGTTCTTCAACGCGCGGAGGACAGGCGATCACGAGGTCACTGTCGACGCGGGATGTCTGGGGCAGGTGGACGGCGCCTCGGGTCCCGGGACGCTGTTCACGATCGACTTCAGCGCCGTGGCCGACGGTACGAGTCCCATCGATATCACCATCATCCACACCCGCGACAGGGACAACAACGACCTCACCGGGTTCAGCGAGGACGACGGCGAGGTTCAGGTGGACCTCACGGCCCCTGACGCACCTACGATGACGGGGGAGCCGACGTACACACAGGGTACCGCCAACACGGTTGCATGGTCCGACGAGAGCGGCACGGGCGCGGCTGAGTACAGCGCGGAGCGTGCGACGGACGCCGGGTTCACTACTGACGTCGTGTCGAGCGGGTGGGTCGCTGGCGTCTCGCACGAGTTCACGGGTCTCGCCGACGCCCAGATCTACTACTACCGGGTGAAGGCACGTGACGCAGCCCTGAACGAGAGCGGCTGGTCGAACACGGAGAGCTCTACGCAGGACGATACGGCTCCGGCGACATCTGCCGGAGATCCTGGCGCGACCCAGAACAGCTTCCCGTTCGACGTGCCGTACAGCGCATCTGACGCGACGAGCGGGATTCAGTATGTTGAGCTGTGGTACCAGGTCGACGGCGGTGGGTACCTGCAGTACGGGACCACGTTCACGACGAGCCCGATCTCGTTCACTGCGGGTGTCGACGGCGTGTACGACTTCTACACGATCGGCACGGACAACGTCGGCAACGTCGAGGTCGCACCGGGGTCTCCCGACGCATCGACCACGGTCGACACGACGCCACCGACGGTCACGCCCGTGGCGATCGAGAACCTGACGCTGGGTCATACGGAGGAGTATGCGAAGGACACCGACGACCTTGAACTGACGGCGACAGTCACGGACAACATCTCAACGCTCGTGGCCGCCGACATCACGGCGGATTTCTCGACTCTTCTGGTCGGGGGTGGGTCGGCGGTAGTGGCCGAGGACTACACCGGCACAACCGCGACGTGGACGGTGGCTCTGGAGAACGTGACGCTCGCGGCCGATGGTCTGAAGACGGTGACGGTTTCGGCCGAGGATGGCGTCGGGCACATCGGCACCGGGAACGACCAGATTACTGTGGACAACACGGCACCGGGGATGGTCACCGGGTTCGCTGCGGCGCCCGCTCACGAGGAGGTGGACCTGAGCTGGGACGACCCGACGGGTCTGGACACGAACTACCGCGGTGTGGTGGTTCAGTACGTCGCATGGGACGATTACCCGTACTACGTCACGTCCGCGCCGTCGTATCCAGCCGACGAGCTCTCCGGAGACGGCGAGGCGTTCGACGGTCTGGGCGCTGTGACGAGTGCGACGCACTCGATCACGGACCGGGCCATCTACTACTACAGCGCGTTCGTTTACGACGAGGCGCTGAACTACGGTGGCCCGGATTCAGGTGGCCAGGACCGCTCGACGAACTACTGGTTGGGAGATGCGGCGGACGCCCTGGGTAGCTGGGGCTACGACGGCCTGGTGGATGATGACGACATCGATAAGCTGGGAGGGAACTACGGTCTTGCGCCGCCGGCCGGGATACCGGGCTACCCCGAGTGCGACGTGGGACCGACCGATGACCAGAGCCGATTCGGCATACCACTGCCGGATGACATCATCCAGTTCGAGGATCTCATGATCTTCGCGATGAACTACGGGGCCGTGAGTGCCCGGGTGGTTCCGTTCCTGCCGTTGCCTGAGTCGACGGAGGCACTGACGCTGTCGGTGGAGGAGCGTTCGACGGCTGCCGCGGGTGAGGTCGAGCTGTCGCTCGTTCTTTCCGGGAACGTCGGGGAGTTGAAGGGCCTCTCGGGCGTTCTCACGTACGACACGTCGGAGCTCGGGTTCGTGTCGGCACGGCTGAGCTCGGAGATGAGCTCGCCGCTGGGGGACGTGTTCTTCTGGCACGGTTGCGAGGACGGCAAGGTTCACATGGATCTTGTGGTGCTGGGGACGGATGTGACGGCTGGCGGTTCTGGCGAGGTGGCAGTTCTGACTTTCACGGTGCTATCGGACGATTACACGGTAGAGATCGAGAGCGCGGATCTCCGTGGTTCCGGGAACTTGCCACTTGATGCTGACCTTGAGGGGTTCGAGTCGAGTCCCGAGCTTCCGATGGCGTTCCGCTTTGTGCAGAACGTACCGAATCCGTTCAACCCCGTGACGCAGATCGCGTACCATGTACCCTACGAGAGCGCGGTGTCGATCCGGATCTACGACGTGAGCGGTCGTCTCGTTCGCACGCTTGTGGACAGAGTGTCGGAACCCGGGCGCCACGTTGCTGTCTGGGACGGCAGTACCGACAGCGGTGCTTCCGTGGGTAGCGGCGTATACTTCTGCACGATGGAGGCGCCCGACTTCCACGAGAGCCGTAAGATGATGCTGTTGAAGTGAGTGCCTGATTCAGCGCGCATCCAGCTCGTCGGTTGCAGGGTGGTGACCGGGAGGACTCCCTGTCGCCTCCACAGCAATCGATCGGGCGGGTGCGGTCAGTCATCCACGTGTCTATAGATTCGGCAGATGAGGAGATGTCCGCTCAGGCGAGACACTCTTCGCGAGGAGAGGAAGAGGCCATGCGTTGTCACAACCTGCTACGGTTCCCGCTTGCGCTCCTTGCCCTGCTGGTACTCGCGGCCTGCCCGACGTCTGTCTTTGCCGAGAACACCGGGTTCGTGTCTGTCAGTGGCGACAAGTTCATGCTAAACGGTGTACCCTTCTACTACGCTGGCACCAACAACTACTACCAGATGGTCTTCGCTGCCGACCTGGGGCTGCGCTCCTACGTTGACGAGGTCCAGGCCGAAACGGCTGCCCTGGGGCTCACCGTCCTCAGAACGTGGGCTTTCAACGACGGTGCAGGACAGTGGAACGCACTGCAGACATCGCCCGGTGTATATGACGAGGACATCTTGGTAGGACTGGACTACGTGCTTCACCTGGCCGACCAGAATGGGCTGCGCCTGATACTGCCGTTCGTCAACAACTGGGACGACTACGGCGGCATGAACCAGTATGTTGCGTGGAGCGGCACGGCGTCCAGCCACGATGACTTCTACACCGATGCGAACTGCCGAACGTGGTACAAGAACCACATATCCACGGTCCTCAATCGCGTGAACACATTCAATGGGCGCATCTACAGAGAGGACCCGACAATCTTTGCCTGGGAGCTCGCGAACGAGCCGCGTTGCGAGTCC
>JAUWCJ010000173.1 GCA_030609365.1 Candidatus Eiseniibacteriota bacterium
GGGAGCGCCTTTCGACGTTCCCCGCGTTCCCCCGACATCCGCTCAGCGCTCTGTGGAGCAACCAAGACAAAAGCACACACCGGGGAGTTTACCCCGATGCCCTTGCTTGTTGTTGGCCTGCCAAGCGGCCTCGTGAGACCCCGCAGGCACTCACGTGTCGAACACGGTGCGTACGAGCCATGCGGAGACATCGTAGACCTTCAAGCTCGCACTAGCTTCCCTGAGACTTCTGGGCTTGCTGCTTGTCCAACTTCTTCTTCGCATGCTTGTCCTGCTTGCTCTTCTTCTGCTTCTGACTCTTGTTCTTGTCTTTCTTGCCGCCTCTGTCTCCCACTGTGTCCGTCCTTTCTCGCAGGATGATGTCCCGCAATGGCCAACATCCCCTGCGACCTCTCGACAGCGTATCATGCCAACGCCGCCTTGTCATCGTGAGACTGTGCTGCCACAGCTTCTGCCGCGGACGGCGATGGACGATCTTAGCAGCGGCTCATCGTCGTACCGCCGCGTTGCGCAGCCGCTCCCATGGGATGCTCGCGTGGTTCCTCCGAACGAGGTCCGAGACCTGCACGCAGGAAGTCGAAGACCTGAATGCGCGTATCGGGCAGCTCGAAGCCGAGAAGCGGAGCCTGGATGAACAGTCTATCAGCACACTTCGGATGGACACGAAGAGGCCCCAATCTTGACAGACTGGGGCCTCTGGATGCTGGCTCACCAAACGTAACAGTATTCGACGCGGCCGGGGCCGTGCCGAGATCGAGATCTGGTTCCGTATTCGACACGTCGCCGCAAATGGCGGCAACGGCGCTGGTGGGGCCAGCTACTGCGAACACACAGCTGAGGTCACGCTGGGACCGAAGGGAGCGTTCAAGAAAGGCAACCTCGGCGTTCTGACGCGGCGGGTGTCGGCCGATCGAGTCGTGAGTGCTCTTCCGGAGCCTCGGGGCAAGCCGAAGGCGCCCAAGAAGCCCAGGACGCCCCGCGTGGTTGAGCTCCTCCGAACGGCCATTGAATGGCAGAGCCAGCTTGAGGCTGGCGAGGTACGGAACAGGGCCGACATCGCGCGACGGGAGGGCATCACACGTGCTCGGGTGACGCAGATCATGGCCTTGCTGCGGCTGGCGCCTGAGATCCAAGAGCACATTCAGGCGATACCTGACTCAACGAGTCAACCGGCCGTCCCGCTGTGAGCGAAAGGGCATTGCGGCCCATTGTCCGGCTGGAGGACCCGAACGGCCAGAGAAGGGCATTCAACGCGCTTCTGGAGCGCACGAACTAGGGAGTTCCGCGAATCGCGCAGCGATGATCTACGAGCTCGTGGTGCGTGCTCCGGGCAAGAACGGCCTCGTGCTTCGGGAGGGGTTTGTCGATGTCGACAGCTTCCGGGTGGTGGGTCAGACGCTGACGGACGATAGCGTGGGCCTCTCCAGGGATCGGACATTCGGCAAGCCGTCGTGATGGCGTCACGCGGGACGCCGGGGGTGTTCAAGGGGTTCAGGGTCTATCTGGTCTCGGAGCCCACGCGGTTCCCGTTCTTCAATCCCTCCGGGACGCTCGAGTCCGCCATCGATGAGACCACGGATGAGATCACGATCGCGACGGGGCCGGACTGCAACCTCGTGGAATCCGTGAACGAGTTTCGAACTGCGAGACGAACTCCCGCGCCGAAGAGTCTCCTGACGCGGCGCTACGTGTCCGAACGCAGAAGGACCTTGTCGGTATAGGGGTTCACCATCAGTCGCACGAACGAGGAGTAGGCGACGCGGAAACCTATGGCGTCACCGATGGACAGCCCCCTCTTCTCCCCCCCCACGTTGACGACGGTCAGATCGCTGCTCGCTCCCGCGATACGGAAGTCCTCGTTCACCGGTGTCAACCCGCCCACATCCGTGTCGACCTGCCCGACAGCGACGATGGCCCTGTAGCCGCGCTGCCCGGGGTCGGTCTCCTCTTCATCCTCGATCGGCTGGAAGGGCGTCATCTCGGCGGTCTCGCCCAGCGGCACCATGCCCTTCTCCTTGATCTCGACGATCTCCGCCTCGAGCCTGACGGCGTCACCTCTCAGCCCCTCGAGCGTTCCGCCCAGTATGAGATCTGTCCCAAGAAAGAGCGACTCGCCCACTCGGAAGTGGTTGACCTGCTTCGGCAGGCTGCCGTCTATGAGCAGGGGCAGCGACGAGCTGGAGCCGGCGGAAATCAGGGGGAGCTCGCGCTCGAATTTGAGCTCAAGGAGCTCCCGGTAGAGCACGAGCTGCATTAACTGATCTACGGACGGCACGACTCCCCCCAGGCATCCGAGGTTCGCGCCGATCCCGATCACGTTCGTGTTCGGCAGCTGGAAGATCTGTTTGTAGATCTGGCACAGCTTCCCAGGCAGGATACCCTCTCTCAGGTCGCCGAGCTCAATCATGATGACGACCCGATGAACGATGCCCTGCCTCCCGGCCTCCTCGTCCAGCTCCTTGACGATCTCGAGCTCGGTGTTCAGCGAGACGTCGGACAGCCGCACGACATCGTCGATAGCCGAGGTATGAGGCGGTCTCAGGTACCAGGTCTCCATCTCCGGCGCGACCTCCCTGATCGTCTCGAGATTGTCGAGCCTGGAATCGGACATCGAGTCCACTCCAAGGTCTCGAAGGGCCTCTAGCGTCTCCCTGTGCCCGCAGAGAACCTTGGTCACGACGGTAAGCGTTGCCCCGTGCTCGCCCACCAAATTGCGAATCGCGCTGAGATTGTGGTGGAGCGCATCGAGGTCGATTATGATCCTATTCACGCGACCACCTCATCTCCAGGTACTTAGCCGTGAACCCACTGCGCTCATACAGGCGCCGAGCGGGATTGTCGTGCTCGACGTGGAGCTTCACCTGCCCCTCACACTCGTCGAACACGCGACGGAGAAGCGCTCCTCCTATGCCCTGCCCGCGGGAATCGGGGCCGACCGCTATGAACAGCAGCAGGTTCTCGGGGACGTAACCACTCATTCCCGTGCGCAGCATCACTACAGCACCGAGCGGCCTCTTCTCTCTGTGTGTGACAATGACGAAGCCGTCCTTGCAGGGATCCTCGCCCAACGCGTAGTCTAGACCGTCCAGGATCATCTCGTAGGGGTCCTCGTACGGCTTGAGGCTCTCGTGAAGGAACTCGCCGAGAGCCTCGCGAGACAGCCACGCAGGAAGTCCAGCGTAGGTGTCGGCACGGATCACATCCAGCGAGTCGATCGACCCTGTCTCTTCGTTCTCAGCTGACATCAGTCCTCCCTCTCAGTTGGTGTGCGGACTCGTGTGTCGGGATTGATCTCTCGGGGAATCTCCGAGGGCAACCGGACCAGCGCCATGCTCATGTTGACGCGTCCTACGACCGTCGCGCGGCGCCAGACAATCCTAAGAGCGAGAGTCCTCACCGCCCAGAGTACCAGCACGACAACCACCGTGCTTATCAGGTTGACT
>JAUWCJ010000141.1 GCA_030609365.1 Candidatus Eiseniibacteriota bacterium
GACGGTTCGCGCCGGATGCCCCGGTACGGCCGTGTATTGGAACGTCGCGAAGGCACGACGGACCTGTTCTTCCGAGCAGGAGCGGATGTCCCACCAGGCGGCCCAAGCGGACCGGAGCAGCGAGCGAAAGGCGGATGCGCAAGTGGCAGAGAAACCGAACGTAGAGGAACTGCTGGCCAAGGCCAATAAGCCAAACGAAGACGCGATGAGACTTCATCCCTTCTACAAGGGGAAACTGGCTGTCACACCGAAGTGCCGGATCAAGGACTTCACCGACTTCGCCATCTGGTACACACCCGGCGTCGCGGCCGTGTGCAAGGACATCGCGGCCAACCCGGAGAAGGTCTACGAACATACCAACAAGGGCAACATGGTCGCGGTGGTCACGGACGGTACGCGAGTCCTGGGTCTCGGCGACATCGGCCCTGAGGCCGGAATGCCCGTAATGGAAGGCAAGGCCATCCTGTTCAAGTATCTGGGCGGCGTCGACGCCTTCCCCATCTGTCTGGACACGAAAGACCCCGATGAGATCATCCAGGCCGTCAAATGGCTGCAGCCATCCTTCGGCGGCATCAACCTCGAGGACCTCTCGAGTCCGAAGTGCTTCTATGTCCTGGACGAGCTCCGTGATCAGATGGACATACCTGTATGGCACGACGACCAGCAGGGCACCGCGGCGGTCACTCTAGCGGGGCTCGTGAACGCGCTCAAGATCGTCGGTAAGAAGATGGAGGACGTGAAGATCGCGATGATTGGCGCGGGCGCAGCGAACATCGCGATCTCGAGGGTCATGATCTCGGCCGGGTACCCACCCGAGAACATAACCATGGTGGACATAGACGGCATACTCAACCGCAAGCGGGACGATCTCAGAGACAGCAAGGTGATCTGGCACATGTGTGAGATCACCAACAAGGAGGGGCGAGAGGGTGGGATCGCCGAGGCAATGGAGGGGGCGGACGTGTGTATAGCACTGTCTGCACCAGGGCCTGGGACGATAAAGCCGGAGTGGGTGGCGTCAATGGCAAAGGACGCCGTGCTCTTCACGTGCGCGAATCCGGTCCCGGAGATCTGGCCGTGGGAAGCCAAGGAGGCCGGCGCCAGGATCGTCGCTACCGGACGGTCGGATTTCCCGAACCAGGTGAACAACTCGCTCGGCTTCCCGGGCATCTTCCGCGGCGTGCTCGATGTGGGCGCCAGCACTATCACCGACGAGATGAGTATCGCGGCCGCTATGGAACTCGCGGCATGCGCCGAGGACAGAGGACTCCGCGACGACTACATCATCCCGACGATGGACGACTGGGAGGTTTTCCCGCGCGAGGCGACGGCCGTCGGTATGAAGGCGATCGAGCAGGGCCTCGCCAGGTTCACGATGACCAAGGACGAGCTCTACGCGAAGAGCACCGCGATCATCAAGAAGGCTCGCGAGGAAACCATCTGTCTCATGAAGAACGGTCTCATTGAGATGGGTGACTAGCTCGGACGGTTGACCAGGGAAAACGGAGACACTCAAAGAGGAGATGCGCGTATGACGGGACGTTTCCAGGCAGTTGCAGTGCTCGTTGTCCTGCTTGCCATGTGCGCGCCCGCGGCCGCGGGCGTGACCACTACGTTCTACGGCTACATCAAGCTGGACGCGTCCCTTGACTCGGCCATGACCGACAAGGGCGACTTCGCGTTCATCGTGATGCCGTACGAAGAAGGCAAAGAGGACGATGAGTTCAACATGACGGCGAACCAGACCAGGCTCGGCGTGAAGCTCGACGGCGGTGGTTCGGATGCGATCGCTGTGTCCGGCCTCATCGAGTTCGACCTCTATGGAGGCGGACCCGAGAACAAGCCGAACCCCCTGATGCGCAAGGCCTACATGGAATTCAAGACCGACGTCGTCGACATTCTGGCGGGACAGACGTCAGATATCATCTCCCCGCTCTTTCCGACGACGCTGAACTACATTGCTCTACGGAAGTCGGGCAACATCGGCTTCCGCAGGCCGCAGGTCAGGCTGTCCAAGAACGTGGAGATCGCCGACGGGACCAAGCTCTCCATCGCCGCCAGCGCGAACCGCAACATGGGCCCGGGCGAGAACGGTGAGGACGCAGGAATGCCCTCGTTCCAGGGCAGGCTCGCCGTCGGCACAAAGCTCATCGGTGACAAGCCGGCCGTGATCGGCGTCTCCGGGGTGTGGGGACAGGAAGAGTCCGACGACTTCGATACGGACTTCGACAGGACCGGCATCAGCGTCGACGTCTCCCTTCCCCTAGGTGAGATGATTGCCGTCAAGGGCGAGTACTTCACGGGCAAGAACCTCGCCGTGTACCTCGGCGGGATCGGTCAGGGCATCGCCACGCTGCCGCCCGAGGGGGACGAGGATGAGGAACTGGTCGAGATCGAGGCCAGTGGCTGGTGGGCACAGGTGACGATCAAGCCGGTCGAGAACTGGCAGTTCAACGTCGGCGGCGGTTCCGACGACCCGGAGTTCGACAGGGACCCCGTCGGCGACATGCTTGAGAAGAACACCACCTACTACGGCAACGCCATCTGGACGGTCGCTCCCTCCGCGATGATCGGTGTCGAGTATGCGATGTTCGAGACCGAGTACATGGTCAGAGGCGAAGAGGAAACAACCACGGAGACGTACGAGAACACCAGGCTGCAGTTGTCGTTCATGTATAAGTTCTAGTGTAGCAGCGGTCCCCTCAATAAGGAGAAGGACATGGCGGAAGAGAAGATCGTGAAAGAGAAGGAAGATATTCAGGTACTGCTGACCGAGAAGCGTGTGTTCGAGCCCCCGGCGGACCTGGCGGCGAACAGCAACGTCAAGGCCTGGATGGACAAGCACGGCATCAAGACCCTCGACGAGCTCCTCGAGAAGACGCAGGACATCGAGTGGTTCTGGAAGGAAATGGCCGACGAGCTCCTGGACTTCTACAAGCCCTACGACAAGGTCCTCGACTGGGATGCCCCGTGGGCCAAGTGGTTCGTGGGCGGCGAGTACAACATCGTCCACGACGCTCTCGACAAGCACATGAAGACGGCCGTGAAGGACAAGGTCTGCTTCAGGTTCGAGGGTGAGCCCGGCGAGATCAAGGAGTGGACCTACGCGGACATGTATCGCGAGGTCAACAAGCTCGCCAACGCAATGAGAAAGCTCGGCGTAGGCAAGGGCGACAGGGTTGGCCTCTACATGCCGATGCTTGTCGAGCTTCCGGTCGCCATGCTCGCGTGCGCCAAGATCGGCGCAATCCACTCAGTCGTCTTCTCCGGCTTCAGCGCGACGGCGCTCGCCGAGAGGCTCAACGACTGCGATACGAAGCTCCTCATCACGTGCGACCACTTCTGGCGCCGCGGCAACAAGGTCGCTCTGAAGCCGCAGGCCGATGATGCGATGAAGCTGTCCCCGACGGTCGAGCACTGCATCGTCTACAAGCGGACCGGCGACGAGGTGCCGTGGACCGAAGGTCGCGACCTCTGGTGGCACGAGATCACAGCCGATCAGCCCGGCGAGTGCGAGACTGAGAAGCTGGACGCGAACGATCTCCTCTACATCCTCTACACGTCCGGCACAACCGGTCACCCGAAGGGCATCCAGCACGCCCACGCCGGCTACGCCGTCGGCACCGCAGCGACCTTGAAGTGGGTCTTCGACCTCAAGGAAGACGACGTCTGGTGGTGCGCGGCCGACATCGGTTGGGTCACCGGACACAGCTACATTGTCTACGGTCCGATGATCCTCGGCGCGACGTCGGTGCTCTACGAGGGCGCCCCGGCGTTCCCCGAAGCCGACAGATGGTGGGACATGATCGAGAAGCACAAGGTCTCGGTCCTCTACACGTCCCCCACGGCGGTCAGGGCGCACATGAGGCTGGGCGAGGACCATCCCAACAAGCACGACATGAAGACGCTCCGGCTCCTGGGTTCGGTCGGCGAGCCGATCAACCCCGAGGCGTGGATGTGGTATCACAAGTTCGTCGGCAAGGACAACTGCCCGATCATGGACACGTGGTGGCAGACTGAGACGGGCCACTTCATGATCACACCGCTGCCCATCACGTCGCTGAAGCCGGGTACCGCAACGCATCCGTTCCCTGGTATCGCGGCCAAGGTCTACAATGAGGAAGGCGAGCCCATCACGGGCGCGGGCGGCCATCTCGTCATAGAGAAGCCGTGGCCGGGTATGCTCCGTGGTCTCTACAAGAACCCGGACCGCTACAAGGACGTCTACTGGAGCAGGTTCAAGGACACATACCTGGCCGGTGACGTCACCAGGAT
This sequence comes from Candidatus Eiseniibacteriota bacterium, assembly GCA_030609365.1. Taxonomy (GTDB): domain Bacteria; phylum Joyebacterota; class Joyebacteria; order Joyebacterales; family Joyebacteraceae; genus JALGZG01. The sequence continues at coordinate 4,276 of JAUWCJ010000141.1, forward strand.
GGACGAGGACGGCTACTTCTGGATCCAGGGAAGAGCCGACGACGTTCTCAACGTCGCGGGACACAGGATCGGCAACTCGGAGGTCGAGTCGGCACTCGTGAGTCATCCGAAGGTCGCGGAGTCAGCGGTCATCGGTAAGCCGCACGAGCTCAAGGGTGAGTCGCTGTGCGCGTTCGTCGTCCTCATGCAGGGCGTCGAGCCGAGCGATGAGCTCAGGGCCGAGCTACGCGAGCACGTCGGTGTGGAGATCGGCAAGATCGCCCGCCCCGACGAGATCTGGTTCGTTCACGACGTTCCCAAGACGCGTTCCGGCAAGATCATGCGTCGCGTTATCCGCGCGAAGGCTGTCGGCGAGAAGGTCGGCGACACGTCGACGCTCGCGAACCCGGAAGCGGTCGAGGAGATCGGAAAGGCCCACTAGGGTCTGTTGGAGGAGGGGGCGGCCCTGTCTTGGGCCGCCCCCGTCTCAACTAAGGAGATGTCATGGCAGAAGAGAAGACTTTCAACCGCTGGCTGATCGTTGTCGGCGCCATCCTGATTCAGCTCTGCCTCGGCGGCATCTACATCTGGAGCGTGTTCCGCAAGCCGCTCGAGATGGCTATCGACGAAGGCGGGCTTGGTCTCTCCCCGAGCCAGGCGACACTGCCATTCTCGCTGGTGCTCATCTTCTTCGCCATTGCCACGGTCATCGGCGGCAGGTGGCAGGACAAGGCCGGACCCAGACTGGTTGCCAGCGTGGGCGGTATCCTTCTGGGTGCGGGCATGCTCCTGTCCGCGTTCGGTAAGTCCTACCCTGCGCTCGCTCTCGGCTACGGCGTTATCGGCGGCATCGGTATCGGCTTCACCTACGTATGCCCGGTCGCCACGGGCATCAAGTGGTTCCCGGACAAGCGCGGGCTCATCACGGGTCTGAGTGTGGCCGGCTTCGGCGCCGGCGCGCTGATCCTAGCGCCTGTCGCGCGCAGTCTCATCGACAGCATGGGCATCTTCAGCACACTGTCGACGCTG
>JAUWCJ010000137.1 GCA_030609365.1 Candidatus Eiseniibacteriota bacterium
GAGGCGAACATCATCCGCGGTGTCAACCGGGTACTTCTCCTCATGCCTGCCGTCCAAGAAGTCGTCAACGTCGGCGTCCGAGTATCTGAAGATGTTGCTGACATACGCTACCCCGAACTCGCCCCGCCAGGCCAGCCGCCACGGCAGGACATCGGGAGCACGCACGACGGGATTGACGTCGAGGACGCCCAGCGCAGGCGCCGCGAGCGTGAGTTCTACGGTGTGTTCTCCGGACGGGATATCGAGCGGCACCCTCACAGCTCTTCCTCCCCACCAGTCGGGCTGCGCCGGGTAGCCGGCCGTCCCCGCCGCCGGCGTGAACACCTGATGCCACATCGCTTTTCCGTCCAGCGCGAACACGACATCGACGTCGACGCTTGCCTCCCCGTCCTCGAATCTCCAGCGCAGTATCGGCTCGAAGACGGCAGGACCCTCAACGGTGAACGACAGCGGAGAGCCGGCGGTCAGCGGGAAGTACCTGTAGATCTTCCCGGAGACCTCAAGCTCCACCGGCTCGGACACACCGACAGGAACCACCCGGGCGGCGAGCAGCGGAAGCGCGAACAGAAGGCAGATGACGAGGGTCGACGACGCAAGGAGCGCCCGGGCGTTACGGCTCATTCGTCAGGTCCCCACGTGGTATGTAGAACTTGACGGCCAACCCGCCCGCTACGGTGTCCACCAGCCGAAACTCGTACGTGTGCGCCCCCTTCGGAACCTCGAGCACGAAGTGACGAAGCGCCCCGGGGATCATGTCATTCCGATCCCTCAAGACGACGGTATGCGACGGCTCCCCGTCAATCCTGTAGAGGTCCTCGGGAGCACCCTGCGCCCGGACACCCACGATGTAGGTCTGCTTACCCAGCATCGTGGCGTCGTAGAGCAGCCTGGTGTTGACCTTGATGCTCGTGGGTCCGATGACGTCAAGCACGACGGGCGCGTCCTTCGTCATCAGGTAGTAGGTCAGCTCCTTGTCGCGATAGTAGAGCGTCTCGACCGAGTCGTAGTCCCGCGGCGCGATGGACACGAGCGACGGTTTCGACCGGGCAGACTCGAAGAGCCGCGCGTCCACGGAATGCCCACCGACGGCCCTGAGCTCGTACCCGTGTCGCCCCGTCGGGACGTCGATGTAGATGCGACGGATGACGCCCGGGCGGAAGTTGTTGAACGCAACGTAGAACGCGGACTCCTTCGGGTAGGCTTCCTTCTCGACCGTTCTTACGTGGACGCCGTCCCGCGAGATGGACACGCCGTACTCCGCGATCTCGCGGTCGTTCGGCACTCGCACACGAGTGAGCACCTTGACCCGCGTCGGTCCCTCGACGGAGAACGTCAGAGGCTCGTCTGCTGAGAAGCGGTAGTACGTCAGCTTCTTGTCGTCGACCGAGATCCTGACCTTCGCCGAGTAGTCGGCCGGCCTTAACGACTTCCAGTCGGCCGCGGCGGAGACCTGCGCTACGACCGCGGCCAGCACCGCGACCATCACGCCAAGGGTGAGAACTCTTCTCATTGCGCCTCCGGTCCGAACTCTACTGCGGCTTGCGGAACAGGTAGTGCTTCAGGTCGATCCTGACGACCACGAAGATCAGGAATCCGTAGAGGACTGCCAGGATCCCCGCGAGCGGGACATTGTACCTGTCTCTGAAGAAGATCCCGCCGGTCCCGATATCGGGAAGCGGCGTCGGCTCCGCCGCAAGATCATAACGCTCGATGAAATGGTCGGCGCTGGGCACGTGCAGCACGGGCATGCCCTGCTGAGCCATGCGGACCAGCGTTCCCCGCCTCGGGAAGTTCTTCGTGCCGAGGTTCCTCGCGAGCCCGGGCCTGAGAAGACGGTAGACCTGCTCGCTTCCGGTGCTGGCCAGACCGCCTCCGACGTTGACGTAGGCGGCGTAGGCGTCTCCGTCCGCTGCTTCCTCGTATATGTCCATTCTGCGAGCGATGCTCTCGTCCAGCGTCGGCTCGTCAATGAGAGGAACGCCGTTCCTCACGGCCGCGCTGTCGACCAGCGCGCGTCCCTCCGGCGAAAGCCCCCGTCCCCGGTCATCGCCACCACCCCTCGACGCCGTGACGGAGCGGTGCTTCAGGAGACCCGCGTCTATCAGCACCGACTCCATATCCAGCCACGTGAGGTCGGGGTCGTTCGCGCCCCACATCGACGAACCCACGGACGTGATCGTGACGGGCGTGGCGCCCAACGTCTCGATGGCCACCAGCACCGCCGCGTTCAGCATCGGGAACGCCCCCGTGACAGCGACCGCCACCAGGTCGCCCTCTCCAACACGGCCACGCTTGAGAAGTTCCACGAACACCGCCGCGAGATTGGGGTCGAGCGCACGGAGCTTCTGATTGTGAGAGCCTTTACTCGAGGTGATGGGCGAAATCTCCTGACCTATGAGCCCAGTCTCGTTCGGGTCATTGACGACGTCTATCGGCTCGCCCAACCCCAGCCGTGCCTCCCGAATGGCGTCGAGCCCCGCCCGCGTCAGGGTCGCCGCTTCCATTTTCTCGTTGAAGTACTGTTGCATCACCGGGCTTTTCGAACGCTCCGCGATCGCCACCAGCGCCAGCCCGACGACGGTGAGCGCTACGAGACTCATTACGTGAACCCTACCAGGCCGGTATTTCAATCGGCACTCCTCCGACGGCGACAATGAGAACGAGTCGGACCAGGACGGCCGCCATCAGCATCGCCATGATGGTGGCGACCGCGCCCTGCCTTTCCATCCAGTAGGCGATCAGTCCGGGGATGATGTAGCCGATGGCCTCGAAGCTCACGAACTCCGGGAGCTCCGGCCGGCCGAAGAAGACCCGCGTCATGTGTCCGCAGATGAACCCGACCAGGATGACCATGACCAGGTGCCGCTTCCCGTAGAGAAGCATTACCCGGCCGAGCAGGCGGACGATAAGAAACGTGATGATGGCGGCCCCGATCGTTCCGACGACCCGCCAGGGCTCGGCCATGGCCAGGGCGATATAGCCCGGGACGACCATGCCACCCGCCGCGAGCCCGAAGGCCTCCGAGAAGATGAGGCTCATCACAAGCCCAAGGCCTACCGCGATAGGTATCACTCTCTCTGGCTCCTCTCTCGGAACAGCGACAGTATCTGTCCGCCGGCGCCGCCGATGTTGCCAACGCCCACGACGATCGCCCGCTCGGGCGTCAGTTCAACGACCTTCCTGAACACCTCCTCGGCGCTCTTCCCACCGAGGTCGTGGATCTTCTCGGCGGCGAGTCCGCGGCCCCGGGCAATCGACTTCACGGGATGGGTCATTCCGCCGGTGAGGACGTAGTGGTCGGCGGGAAGGTCGGCGGCGATGATCTCGCCGAACTGGAAGACGCGGTCCGGGCGGTCGGCGCGCATGCTGGCTATGACGATCACGGTCCGGCCGGGATCAGAGTGCGGGTTCAATGCCTTCCAGATGGCCACCGTCGACTCACGGTCGTTCGCCGCGAACGCGCTCACGAACTCGAGTTCCTTGCCGCCCTCGCGGACCTTGTGAATGAAAAGCGCGCCAGGGTCGGGCATCGCCTCTCGCATGCCTTTCACGGCGGTGTCGGACGAAACGCCGAGATGCTCACAGACGGCGAGCGCCAGAACAACGTTCTCGAGGTGCTCAACGTACCTGAACCCCTGCGAGAGACTCTGATCGGCCGCCTCGGGCAGGACCTCGTGCACCTCGGTGCCTTGCCCCACCGCTTGCTCCGCGAAGGTCTGGAGCCGCGCGTGCTCGGACGTGAAGAGCGCGCCTCCGACCGGAACGGTCCCGGCGAGAGCGACCGCGACGTCGTCCACCGTGGGACCCATGACGTCCAGGTGGTCCGGCCTCGCGTTCGTGATGACGCCCACCGTCGCCTTGACGATCCTGTGTTCGCAGAGCCGCTGAAGGTCGGGCCGGATGGCCATGCACTCGAGGACGAGCGCCTGCGCACCCTCGCGCCTGGAGCGCCTCACGATATCCAGCTGCTCGCGGATGTTGGGTGGACCGGGCCTTGAGACGGGTTCCTCGGCGCCGTCCGGGTGGATGTACCTGGCGGCGGAACCGGTGGTCTTGGCCACGGTGCGTATGCCCCCTGCACGAAGACCGGCCGCGATGAGTCGCGCGACGGAGGACTTGCCCCGGGTGCCGTTGACGTGAACACGGATGGGGATTGCACGCAGGTTGGCTAGATGCACGCGGTATTCCACGACGCCGTAGATGAGGAATGCCGCGGCCAGCAGGGACACCAGAATCATGCTTCCGGTCCTCCCCGAGCACGGGAACGAGGTGTCAGCACAAAAGTTGCGCCGGTTCCCCGTCACCTCGGCGCGGCCTCTGGCCCTCCCAGCTGAGGCGCGCGAAGTGAAACGAAGCCGGCACGAGGATGATACCAGACCGGGCCACCTAAGTCAAGTACGCGAATCCGGGCCCGCAGGCGCCAGCCGCTTGAGGCTTAAGCACTTACGGACCCGGTTGCAGTCACACGACGCGCCGTCAGGCGCGCTCGGTGAGGTCTATTCGAACGTCGCTTTAATCTTGCCCCAGCTCGAGGGCTCAACGGTCGTGAAGCAGTCAACATCCTCGGCGCCGACCAGCTGCCCGCACGAGCTGTTGGCGGGCGCGCACGGCGAGCTGTCGTACAGGGTCAGGTCGCCCGAGGGCGCGTCGCAGAACTGCGGCTCCTGCGAGATGTTGTCGTTGATGCCGGTCTGGTCGGACAACTGCCCGCCGTAGTTGCCGCCCACGTTGTCAAAAACGTTGCAGCACGTGATGGACGCCTCCCGTAGGGGCTCGTACGTGTACCAGATACCTCCTCCCGCGAGGGAGTAGGCCACGATCGTCCTGCTGATGACGGGGTCTGGGGAAGCCAGCCACATGCCTCCCGCGCTGGCGGCCCTGTTCCCCATGAACGTGCAGCCTGTGATCTCGAGGGCGCTTCCGTAGTCCACTCTCAGACCTCCGCCCGCACCTGACCCGGGAACCTCGTTCCAGAGCACGGAGCAGCCGGTCAGCACAAACACCCCGGTGCGCGTGTAGATGCCCGCGCCTCCGCCCCCCTCATTATCCCTCACCGTGCAGTTGGTCAGCGTGGCGTCGCTCCGGTCGAAGTAGACCCCACCACCGCGGTACTTGGCGTAGTTACCTTGGATGTGGCAGTCCGAGACCGTGATGCTCACTCCGGAGTAGCACGCGATAGCGCCGCCCATGCCGTTGCTGTTTCCCCCTGCGTTGTTCCCGATGAAGAGACAGCCGGTGACGGTCGGCGTGGACGTGCCCGTACAGTAGATCGCGCCGCCCTTGTATTCGGTTCCGCCTCCGTCGACAGTGTTCGAGCCGAAGACGCACCCGCTGATGGTGGGAGATGCCGACTGGCAATAGATGCCTCCCCCGTTGCCGGAGACGTATCCGTTCGTAACCGTCACGTCCTGCAGAACGGACGAAGAGCCCTCCCCTGAATTGAAGACAAAGGCCCTGTGCGACTCGAATTCATCCCCGCCGCAGTCGATGGTCACGTCCGCGGGGTCACCGCTCAAAGACCG
>JAUWCJ010000085.1 GCA_030609365.1 Candidatus Eiseniibacteriota bacterium
TGACTCCGCGCATATGTGTGGGGCCGTTAACAGGAGGCAAGCATGGAGAAGAACCCGAAAGGACAGGATAGGCCTAGAGACGGTAGAGGCGGTGGCAAAGGAATGGGTGGCGGGCGTCGCGGAGGTAAGAACACGGGAGACTGCGGCTCGGGCCGCCCTGGGAAGGGCACTGGGGGCGGTAAGGGGAAAGGCACCGGTCGACCGAAGTAGTGCACATGGCGTGGTGGAGTTGCAGATGCGGCACGTGATTATGCTCCAGCTTGCCCGGCTGCGGTCTAACTAGCGTATGCAGCCGACGAGCTTGGCTGTCACGCCGGCTGCAGGCGCGGCTACGCCGCTTGCACCCGCCGCGCCAGCCTTAACGCTCGCAGCTGATGCGCGGTCCGTTAGGCCGAGGGCAAGATGGGGCAGCCCGGGTTTCAACTTCCTGCAGTAGCTGGCGAAGGTGAAGCATCGGTCCCGACGCGGGAGACCTGAAGCACTGCTTCTGGCCGAGCGCGATGGCAACCTGTGTAGTATCATGCGGGAGAGGAATGATTGGATCCCTCATCGTGATTGACGGGCCGGTGACATGAACCCCATTTATCTTGACTACAACGCCACTACGCCGATCGCTCGGGAGGTAGCCGAGGCGATGGAGCCCTACCTCTACGAGCAGTTCGGGAATCCATCGAGCAGTCACCCCTACGGCGTCGTTGCGAAGCGAGCCGTTGAGTCTGCCCGTGCCCGGGTGGCGGCGCTCCTCGGCTGCCAAGCTGCAGAGGTGATCTTCACGAGCGGTGGAACGGAGAGTAACAATTACGCCATCAAGGGCGCGGCCTTCGCCCGCCGGGAGCACGGCAACCATGTCATCACATCGGCCGTGGAGCACCCGGCGGTCATGGAGGTCTGCAGGTGGTTGGAGCCTCAGGGCTTCCGCCTGACGGTTCTACAGGTGGATGAGCACGGTCTCGTCGATCCTGCCGACCTGGAACGAGTCATCACCCCGGACACTACACTCGTAACAGTGATGCACGCCAACAACGAGGTCGGTACCATCGAGCCGATCTCCGAGCTTGCCGAGATCGCCCACCGCTTTGGCGCTCTGATGCACTCAGACGCCGCCCAGTCCGTGGGTAAGATACCGACGGACGTAGACACGCTCGGAGTGGATCTGCTCTCCATCGCCGGGCACAAGGTCTATGCTCCCAAAGGCGTCGGTGCGCTGTACGTCCGTAGCGGCACCGAGCTTGCCAAGCAGCTGCACGGCGCGGATCATGAGAGCGATCGTAGGCCCGGCACCGAAAACGTGCTCGAGATCGTCGGTTTGGGCAAAGCCTGCGAGCTGGCGCACGGCGGCTTGGAGAAGATCGCGGCGCACTTCCGGGCAATGCGGGATCGGCTTCACCACGCCTTGCTGCGAGAGCTGGGTGAAGACGCGGTCAGGTTGAATGGCCACCCCGACAACCGCCTCCCCAATACTCTGAGCCTGAGCTTCCGCGGCATCGAGGCGAACACGCTTCTGTCGGAGATCGGCGAGGAGCTGGCTGCCTCGGCGGGGGCGGCCTGCCACGCGGATGACATAGATGTCTCGGCAGTGCTCGAGGCAATGAATGTGCCGATCGAATGGGCGATGGGCACGGTCCGGTTCTCTGTCGGCAGAGGCACGACTGCGGAGGAGATCGATCAGGCAGTCGGCATCGTCGTCGATGCGGTGCGGCGCCTTCGGCCGGAAGGAGCTGCGGCCGCGGTGCCCCTCGTGTCAGAGGAGGGCGAATACAAGCTCACACATTACACGCACGGCCTTGGCTGCGCGTGCAAGCTGCGGCCTCAGGTACTGGAAGAGGTTCTGGCTGCCCTTCCTACCTCAGTCGATCCCGCAGTGATAGTCGGGAATGATACCTTCGACGACGCGGCTGTCTATCGCGTCAGCGAGGAACTCGCGATCGTCCAGACAGTGGATTTCTTCACGCCGATCGTGGACGACCCCTACATGTTCGGTGCCATCTCAGCTGCGAACTCGCTCTCTGATATCTACGCTATGGGCGCTCGCCCGATCTTCGCACTGAACATTGTCGGGTTCCCGGACAAGCGCCTTCCGATGCGTGTGCTTGAACAGATCCTCCGCGGGGCGCTCGACAAGGCGGCCGAGGCAGGGATCAGCATCATCGGCGGGCACACGGTGGAAGACACCGAGCCCAAATTCGGTCTGGCGGTCACGGGCGTCGTCAATCCGGGCGAAGTGCTCCGCAATGACACTGCGCGGCCAGGAGACGCACTCGTCCTCACGAAGCCGCTCGGCCTCGGAATCATCTCCACTGCGGTCAAGAGCGGATTGGCCGACGAGGCTGTCGCGCGAGAGGCCGCGGAGCTGATGGCTACGCTGAACCGCGCGGCCTCTGAGGCAGTGCTTGAGACCGGGGCCCACGCCTGCACGGACATCACCGGCTTCGGGCTCCTAGGTCACGTAAGGGAGATGGCTGCGGGCAGCCGGGTGGACGTAAGCCTCTGCGCAGGGGCGGTGCCCACGCTGCCTGCGGCGAGGGACCTCGCGGGCGCAGGCGCTGTCCCGGGCGGCACCCTCAACAACCTCGCGCACGTAGCGGATGACGTGACGTTCGCGCCCGGCGTCTCACGCGTGGAGCAGCTCATCCTGGCGGATGCCCAAACGTCAGGCGGACTCTTGGTCAGCCTGCCGGAGGACCGTGTTGATGCCTTGCTGGTGGAGCTGCGGGAGCGGGGAGTGACGAGCGGGACGCGCATCGGCCGTGTGACGGGGCAGGGAGCTGGGCACATCACGGTGGAGGCGTAAGCGGCCAAGGCCGGGTTCTTGGTGTAGCCGACGCCTCATTTCACACACTGAGCTCAGCGGATATCTTGGACCGACTGGCAGCGGACAGAATGGACCGGTGTCGACAGCTATCCGAGGCGCCTGACACTCGGGAGTCTTCTACCCGTTTTGCCCCAGTCTAACTAGCGTATGAACCCGTCGAGCTTGGGTGTCACGGCGTCTGCAAGGGGGGCTCCGCTTCGCGTCGCCAGCACACCCCGCGCCAGCCTTAACGCTCGCGGCTGATACGCGGTCCGTTAGGCCGGGCCCGGATATTGTGTCGTCCTAGATTGGTGGGATCACAGGGAAGGACTGGGAGCTATGAACGTTACGACTAGCACTGTCTACCAGTTCAAGATTACCCTCAAGGGGATCCGTCCACCGGTCTGGCGGCGCATCCAGGTTCCCAGTACATACACATTCTGGGATCTGCACGTCGCCATCCAAGACGCGATGGGGTGGCTAGACTACCACCTGCACGAGTTCGATGTGCCAAGTCCTTCGACGGGCCTGCCGGTTCGCATCGGCATTCCCCACGAGGACTTCCCGATGATCGTTCCAATCCTTCCCGGGTGGCAGCTTCGGATCGCTGACTACTTCACAGAGGCCAATGCTAAGGCCAACTACTACTACGATTTCGGTGACGACTGGCGGCACGCTGTTCTGCTCGAGAAGATGGTACCTCAGGATCCCTCTGTTCGCTACCCCGTGTGCGTTGCCGGCCGTCGCGCCTGTCCGCCAGAGGACTGCGGGGGGACCTGGGGATACAGCGAGTTCCTGAGGAAGCTCGCGGATTCGACCGATCCGGGGCACAAGGAGATGGTCGAGTGGATTGGCGGTGACTTCGATCCGGGGAACTTCGATGCAGCTGACGTGTACTTCGATGATCCGCGGGAACGTTGGCAGAGAGCCTTCGGGTTGGAGTACGGCAAACTTGAGGACTCTTCCGGGCCGGCCTAACTAGCGTATGCAGCCGACGAGCTTGGCCGTCACGCCGACTGCGTCGGGCGCTGACGCGCCCGACGCACACCCCGCGCCACCCTTCACGCTCGCGGGTTATACGCGGTCCGTTAGACTGCTGGCACTACTTGGCGGACCGGATCGAGCGCGCCACTGCTGCGGGAGTAGCACCAAGCGCGATAAGCGAGCGAATGAGTAGGTCTATTGACACGGACGGATCACCAGCCTCCATTTTGGCAACACGGGACTGGCTCGACCCGATCTTCTTGGCAAGCTGAAGCTGGGTGACCTTATGCTTCTGCCGTCGCTGCCTGAGTGCTCTGCTGAGCGAGAGCTTGAGTTCGACGTATGCGGCTTCCTCATCAGTGAGTCCGAGGAGCTCCTGAACGGTGCCGATCTTCCATCCGGCGCGCTCGAGGTCCTTCTTCTTGCTGGCTTTCATGGCTACCTTCCTCTACTTCCGGTCGTAGGGTCTAAGATGTCTCTTGCACGCTTCGATGACGCGCTTGGGTGTGGCGGCGGATTTCTTCTTGAAGATGTCGACCACGAGAATCGCCCGGTCGTCTATCCTGTAGATGATCCGCCAGTTAGTGCTTTCATCTCTGATTCGGAGTTCGTGGCATCGTGGTCCGATCTGGGGCATTGGACGAGACTGGGGCATCTTGAGGCTCACGCCCTCTTGCACAAGCCCGAGCAGATAGCCGGCTTCGATTCGCGCGGCCGAAGACATGGGGGGCGACTTCAGTTCGCCGTGGACCCAGATCACTGCTTTTCGGTCGATCGTCATAGTGTTAGTATATGTCGCCAGTGACATACTGTCAAGCAGGAAATGTGCCAGCAGCCTCACTAGCGTATGCACCTGACGAGCTTGGCTGTCAGGTCGGCTGCAGGCGCGGCTTCGCCGCTGGCACCCGCCGCGCCAGCCTTAACGCTCGCGGGTGATACGCGGTCCGTTAAGCTTCACGCTTGACAGGTCCGCCATATGGCGTTATGATGGTGACATATGGCGGGACGGAGTCGGCGACCACGCGGAGGGACGAAGATGAACCTGTCGAGCATTGCCAAGATCTTGGGGGGACGCAGGACATTGCACTTGGACATCCGGGATCGGATGGACCTTGTGGAACTCGGGAAGAAGGGTGTGAGCAAGGCAGCACTGCTCAAGCTAGCGGGCTACCTGGGTCTGTCGGTGGGCGAGATGGCAGCGCTTCTGCCTGTGGGGGAGCGCACGATACAGCGCTACTCCCGAACGCGCCGCTTCAAGAGCAGTGTGTCCGAGCACATTCTGCAGATTGCTGAGGTGGCGGCCAGGGGAGAGGAGGTGTTCGGGGAGAAGGAGAGGTTCCTGTCATGGTTGAACCTGTCCAGCGCTGCTCTGGGCAACACTACGCCGGGGGATCTTCTCAGTTCTCGGTTCGGGGCGGAGCTGGTACTGGATGAGCTCGGGCGGATTGAACATGGGATTCTGGCCTGATGTATCTCTTCCGCATCGCAAAGACGGTGTACATCAGAGATCTATCTGGCGCCGGGCCTCGCCGATATGGTGGCCGCTGGAACCACAAGGGCACCGCGGTCATCTATGCGGCCGAGAGCCGCTCCTTGGCAACGCTGGAGTACCTCGGCGTTCCGTTGCCCTACGAGCCTCTGGGTCTCTCGATTGCGACGCTCATCGTTCCCGAGGGCGCGAGCGTTCGAGAGCTTCGCCTCGGTGAATTGCCACCCGACTGGAACCGGTTTCCTGCGCCCAGCAGGCTTGCCGACGTGGGTTCAGAGTGGGTGCTAGGCAACGAGTCCTTGCTACTCCGCGTTCCCTCGGCCGTCGTGGATGACGAGTCCAATCTGGTCATCAACCCCGGCCATCCGGAGATGGGAGACGTGAGCCTTGGGGATGTCACAACGTATGCGTTTGACGAACGTCTCTTGCGGCGTTCCAAGCGTGAAACCTAACTAGCGTATGCAGCCGACGAGCTTGGGTGTCACGGCGTCTGCAAGGGGGGCTTCCGCTTCGCGTCAGCCAGCACCCGCCGCGCCAGCCTTAACGCTCGCGGCTGATACGCGGTCCGTTAGGTGCGCTTCTCATTGGGGATCAGCTATGAGATGTGTCTTCGTGTTGAGTGCGCTACTCTTACTCTGTGGTGCGGCCCACGCCGACATTCGGGTTGTCCGTCCCGACGGAAGCGGTGAGTGGCCGACGATCCGGGCTGCAGTAGAAGCAAGTGGGGCTGGCGACGTCGTCGAACTGATCGCCGGTACATTCGTGGGTCCCGGAAACCGCGACGTGGACTTCTTGGGGAAGCCGATCACAATCAGGTCACAGGGCGGGAATCCGCTCGACTGCATCGTCGATTGTGAAGGCACGGAGGAGGATCCGCACCGTGGTTTTCTGTTCTGCTCCGGTGAGGGAGCCGGATCGGTCCTTGAAGGACTGACGATTGCGAACGGGATGGCTTGGCAGGAAATCAACGGGTACCAAGGCGGCGGTGTGTATTGCGGGGTCGGCGCGAGCCCGGTTGTCGTGAACTGCCGCTTCGTCGGCAATGCTGCCAGCGGACCACCCGGAGGTGGCACTGGGGGAGCGGTCGCCTGCTTAGACAACTCCGCTCCTACATTCGTGTCGTGTTCCTTCGTCGGCAACGGGGCGTACTTCGGCGGGGCGATCGACTGCGGGATGGGCTCCATGGTGTCTCTGGCGAGTTGCATCTTCCACGGGAACAACGCCTACATGGGAGGTGGCATCAACTGCGGCGGATCGGTGTTGACTGCGGATGAGTGCACCTTCAGCGAAAGCCACGGGCTCGCCCTATTGTGTTGGCACGGTTCCCTCGTGCTTACCAACTGTACCTTCTATGGGAACTTCGACGGTGCCCTCCATTTCGATCTCCAGGCGGCCCCGAGTCTGGATAATACCCTCATCGCCTTCAATGCCGGCAGCATATGGTGCGGCGAAGATGTGGTTCCTGCGCTTTCGTGCTGCGACATCTACGGCAACGGTGGCGGTGATTGGGTGGTCCCCTTCGATGACCAGCTGGGCATCAACGGGAATGTCTCTGAGGACCCCCTGTTCTGCTCCCCGTCGCCGGAGGCTGATCTGGACTGGTCCATCCATAGCGACTCGCCCTGTGCTCCGGCGTCCTCGGGCTGCGGCCTCATAGGAGCCTGGAGTGTAGGTTGCGGTGACAGTCCGGTTCGACCTTGCACGTGGGGGAGGCTCAAGGCGATGTACTTGTGCCAGTAAAGCGCACCTAACTAGCGTATGTAGCCGAGGAGCTTGGGTGTCACGGCGTCTGCAAGGGGGGTTTCGGCTTCGCGTCACCCAGCACCCGCCGCGCCAGCCTTAACGCTCGCGGCTGATACGCGGTCCGTTAGGGGGACGCGCCAGATCGCCGAGAGAGAATGATGGGAGGTATCGGACGATGGCACTTCGCGTGAAGCTATCGGACATCGTCGACGCCCTGGAGATGGTCAGTGACACATGCTCTGTCTATTTGCACAGCCCTACGGGTAAGCTCGTGACCGTGACCGACGACGAGCTCCGGGCCGCAGAGCGCGACGATGATCCCAGCGAGCGATCCGAGTGGGAGGCCGAGGCGACCGAGGAAGCCAAGGCGGTGCTGCGTTCCAGCGACTACTTGGGACTCCCTACGAGGTTCGACATCCATGAGTACTCGATTATGGAGAACTTCTGCTTCTCTACCGAGGATGAGGGGCTGCGCGATGAACTCCTGTCAGCCATAGGTGGACGGGGGGCGTTTCGCTGCTTCAAGGACACAATCCAGCGGCGTGGCATTGCTGCGGAGTGGTACCGCTACCGGAGTGAGGCATTCGCGGAGATCGCGATCCGGTGGCTTGAAGACAACGGCATCGAGCATGACGGCTGTGACGAAGCCTCGGATGGCGCGCCCCCTAACTAGCGTGTGAACCCCAAAAGGTGAACTGAGAATGGCCAAGAAAATGGCCGTGGTCGAGGTCGGAGCGATTCAGCAGAGGATATTCCTAGTTCGGGGCGTGAAGGTCATCATAGACGCCGACCTAGCAGAGTTCTATGGTGTGCCGACCAAGCGGCTCAATGAACAGGTCAAGCGCAATGCTGGTAGGTTCCCCGATGACTTCATGCTCCAGCTTGACCAAGAGGAGAAGGATGAGCTGGTCGCAAAGTGCGACCACCTCTCGAAGCTCAAGTACTCGCCGGCGCTCCCGCACGCGTTCACGGAGCCATAATGGCTGCCAGCGTGCTCAGCACGCCGCGTGCTGTGAAGATGAGCGTCTTTGTAGTTCGGGTTTTCGTGCTAATGCGCGAGGTGATATCGGAGCACAAGGAGCTCGCGCGGCGAGTGAACGCACTTGAGGTTCATTTAGCCCATCACGATGACAGCATCAAGGCGATAGTCAAGGCTATCAAGAAGCTCATTGGTCCTGAGGAGCCGCCCAAGATGCGGCGGATTGGCTTCAAAACAGATGAGGACTAGCGTATGCAGCCGTCGAGCTTGACTGTCACGTCGGACTGCACCGGGCGCTGACGCGCCCGACGCACCCGCCGCGCCAGCCTTGACGCTCGCGGGTGATACGCGGTCCGTTAGGTCGCCCGGATCGCAGAGTATGAACTGTGTACAAGTCGAACGATGATAACAGCAAGTGCACTCCTGAGAATTGATGAAGAACGCGCGGTTAAGGCTGTGGGCGAGTACCTGCATCACCTCTGCGCGCGGCATTCGGCGAGAGGTGTTCTGGCTGGGTTGAGCGGCGGGGTCGACTCTGCCGTACTTGTGGCCCTGGCCACACGGTCATTGGGTGAGAGCTTTGTTCATGCGATGTATCTCTACGATCGGGACAGTGAGCGAGGTCAAGGATCCAATGCTGGACAAGTAGCGCACTGGCTGGGAATCGAACTGGAGACTGAGAGTATCGAAGCAGGCAGGAGAGAAGGGGGCCTCTACACTTCGTGGGGGATGCGGATAACGCGACTGTCACCATTCATCAACCGGTTCATGTACAGATTGTATCACTTGATGGCCGGGGAGACCCCGTTTGTGTCGTCGCTCCGAGCAGGGGAAGGTGAGGTCGGAAACCTCAGACCTCGGGGCTCAGTACTCAAGTTTGTCAACCGGTACGCAGAGGAGTTGTTCTATGCCAGGCATCGCTATCGCCGTGAGGTGTTGGAGTCAAAGGCGAGAGCTGAGAACTGGCTACTGCTCGGAGGGGCCAATCGGTCCGAATGGGAGGTAGGCTGGTTCGTGAAAGATGGAGTGGATGACCTTCCGCACCAGCCGCTGCTTGGGCTGTATAAGACGCAAGTGCGACAGCTTGCCCGATACCTCGAGGTGGCGGGCGAGATTCGAGAGCAAGCGCCGTCACCGGACATGATGAGGGGGATTAGTGATGAGTATGCGCTGGGGATGAGCTACAGCACGATCGACATAGGGCTGGACTATCTGGCGGGGGGGGTGAGCAGAGCGGTGGCGAGAGCGGCAGGCGTGACGGAGGAGGGGCTTCGGCGGGTAAGGGAGATGAAGGAGCTGTCGCGGTGGAAACGGCGGAGAATGTCGGAGCCATTCCCAGTGGACGGTGGTCGAAGTGGAGGGCTACGGATAGGTTAGTGAAGTGGTGCGAGCAAAAGGCTGGGCGTCTAACTAGGGTATCTGGACTCCTTCCGCAAGAGCTGGCTGACAGTTGTGGTGACGTGATCTGACTGCATTCGTATCTTCGGCCTCATCGAGGGAGACGGATGAGGTCTCCGGGCCATGATGGAAGTCGCGCGCGCGGGGCTTCGCGTTGCCAGCACACTCCGCGTCACCCTCCAGGCTCGCGGCTGATACGCGGTTCGTCAGGCCCACGGTTACTGACTCTGGTTGGTCAGAGCGATGTCTGGAGACTCAATCCTGCAAAAGGGACTTAGGTGGTTTCTGTTCGTGGTCGGCGTCGGATGCCTGATCGCCTGTGGAGTGTACCTCGGCAGATCCTTGGGAGGTGTTGGGTCGGCCTGGCGCTTGCTGCGTGCGCTGATGTTCCTTCTGCTTGGGCTGTTCTTCGTTCTCATGTATGGCGAGAACGAGAGCCACCGTCGGGATAGAGGAGAGGCGCCGCCGCGCCAGCCTTGACCGCGGTCATTCTCGCCGCGCTTCGGCGTCAGTGATGGCTGCGCACTGAGTGGTGTGCGCAGCCCGTTGGGCTTCCACACAGCGTCCG
This sequence comes from Candidatus Eiseniibacteriota bacterium, assembly GCA_030609365.1. Taxonomy (GTDB): domain Bacteria; phylum Joyebacterota; class Joyebacteria; order Joyebacterales; family Joyebacteraceae; genus JALGZG01. The sequence goes on from JAUWCJ010000085.1 coordinate 9,953, forward strand.
AAGGAGGTACAACGTGCCAAGGTTACACTGCACATCTGCCGATACCAGGCTGACTGTGGCCCTGGGTCTTGCCTTGCTTGCCTGCGCGTTCCTGGCGGGTTGTTCGGTCTCGGGTCCGAGCGGCGTTGGATTTCCCGACGTTACGGGCTTTGAGGGTTGTCTTGACGGACCGGACGCTCCGGAACCTGTCAATAGGAATGAGACAGTTTCGATCTGAGTTTAGAGTGCAGCCTGCTCGGTCACATGGATCGTTGCCGGCTTGTTGATCCACACCTCCTTCGGCAGCGCCGGCGGTCTGGGAACGCCCCGTGTGAACCGTTCGGGATGCTCGGCGTAGGCCAGGGCAAGCACGGCAGCACGCTTCGCCGTCCTCTCCGCTGCCAGGCCGTGATGGACGTCGTGAGGCGTCAGATACCCCAGCCCGGAGTGATGATGCTCCATATTGTACCACCGGAAGAAGTCGACGCTGTGAACCCGGGCATGCTCGATCGAGCCGAAGCGCCCTGGGAACTCCGGCCGGTACTTCAGGGTCTTGAACTGGGCCTCCGAGTACGGGTTGTCGTTCGACACGTGCGGCCTCGAGTGCGTCTTCGTGATCCCGAGATCGGCCAGGAGCAGCGCCACGGGCTTGGAGGTCATCGAAGAACCGCGGTCCGCGTGGATCGTCAGCTGATCCCGGGCGATGCCCTGGCGGCTCAGGGTCTCACCGATCAGCTTCCCGGCGAGCGCCGCCGACTCCCGGTAGGCCACCATCCATCCGACCGTGTACCGGCTGAAGACGTCGAGGATCACGTACAGGTAGTAGTACGTCCACTTCACCGGTCCCAGGAGCTTCGTGATGTCCCAGCTCCAGAGTTCATTCGGCCGCGTGGCAAGAAGCTCGGGAGGCGCGTAATGGGGGTGTCTCAGCTGGTCCCGCCGCTCGCGAACCTCCCTGTTGTCGGCCAGTACCCGATACATCGTCCGCTCCGAGCAGAGGTAGCGTTCTTCGTCCAGGAGGCCCGCGTAGACCTCAGCAGGAGCGAGATCGGCGAACCTGGACTCGTGCAGCACGTTGAGCACCGCGGCCTTCTCCACGGGCGAGAGTGCTCGGGAAGAGCGGCGGGGCACAGGCTCAACCCTGGGCCCGAGGCTCCGGTAGTACGTCGCCCGCGGTACCCCCAGGGCATCGCAGGTCTGTGCAACCCCGAGTCTGGGCCCAATCTCGGTGACCGTCTGCATCAGCGTTTTCCGTCGTTCTCGGGGAGCTCGATGCCCAGAAGCTGTGAGAGTTTTTTTTGGACTTCCACCAGCGCCTCGGCACGCTCAGCACGTGCCGCGAGTCGCCGATTCTCACGCTCGAGTGCCCGGATCCGCCGGTCACGCGCGTCGATCGGCCTGGGTCTGGGACCACGCCTCTTCGGCGCAAGTCCCGCAAGCTCACCACGCTCCCGCGCGGCACGCCAGGCCGACAGGTGCGAGGAGTACAGGCCCTCCCGCCGCAGTAGAGCCCCGATCTCACCCGGCCTGCTGCACCGCTCGGCCTCCTTGAGGATCCGACGCTTGTACTCCGCCGTGAACCGCCGCCGCGCGGCCTTTGCCAAGACCTCTACCTCCTGCTCTCGGACGATTGCTGGGTCGATGTTCATACCAAAATCCCCACTCGCCCTCTACACTAAACTAGAGCAGGCTCCGTGTCTCACTCATATTGGCAGAGAGGG
>JAUWCJ010000086.1 GCA_030609365.1 Candidatus Eiseniibacteriota bacterium
ACAGTTGGCCCCGACCGCGAACGCTCCCATCGACGCCAGGACGTTGGCGGCTGTGGCGGGGTCCGTGCCGGTTGGAGTGACGAACGTCTCGTCGAACGTCATCGTGATCATGACGGGAAGGCCCGTCGCCTCGCGCGCGGCCAGAAGCGCCGCCTTCGCTTCCCTGAGGTCCGTCATGGTCTCTATCAGAATGAAGTCGACTCCGCCCGCGGCCAGCACCTCCGCCTGCGCGTGGAACGAGTCGTAGGCCTCCCAGAACGACAGGTCACCCAGGGGCTCGATGAGCCTCCCGGTGGGACCCATGTCGCCGGCAACGAGCACTCCTTCACGGGCCGCTTGCTTTGCCAGCCGGACGCCGGCGGCGTTGAGCTCCTTGACCCGTTCGGACAGCCCCACGGCGCCGAGCTTAATCGAGGTGCCCCCGAAGGTGTTCGTGCAGATGACGTCGGCGAGAGGTACGTAGGCCCGATGAATACCGAGGACCTCATCGGCGTGTTCAACGTTCAGGAGCTCGAGGGCGTGGCTGCCCGGCACCGCCTCCTGCAGCATTGTACCCATGCCGCCCTCGAAGATGACGACGCGTCCATCGAGGAATGCATGAAGCTCGGTGTCCGTCACAGCCCTGCCTCCTCAACAATGCGCGGCGTGATTCTTTCCCACATGACCGGCATCAGATGGACGCCCGCGACGCCGTCGATGTCGCGTAGCTCCCGGATGAGCTCGCACGCGAGACGGACGCCCTCTTCCGCGGGGTCCTCCGCGCCTTCCATGCGCCGGATGGTGTCGTCCGGGATCATCATCCCGGCAACCTCGTCCTTCATGTACTTGAGCGCACGAGCCGACCGCGTGGGAAGGACGCCCGGGAGTATCTTCACCTTCGTGTGCAGACCAAGGTCACGCACGCCATCCATCCACCGCCGGAACCGCGGGACGTCGAAGACGGCCTGCGTCTGTATGAAGTCGACACCGGCCGCGACCTTCTTGGCGATTCGGATGAGTCGAAGCCCCATCGGCTCCGCGAATGGGTTCGCGGCCCCGCCGAGCAGCATATCCGGGGGCCTCTTGAGCGCTTCGCCGTTCATGAGATGGCCGCCACGCATGCCGCGAGCCACCGAAATGAGCTGGACCGAGTCGAGGTCGAACACGGGCCTGGCGTCAGGCTGGTTCCCCATGACCATGTGGTCGCCGGTCAGGAGCAGCAGGCTCCTGACGCCGAGGGCGGCAGCGCCCAGGATGTCGCTCTGAAGCGCAATGCGGTTCCGGTCGCGGCACGTCATCTGGGCGATGGGGTCGAGCCCCTCGTCCACGAGCAGCTTCGCCGCAGCGATGGACGACTGCCGAACGATGCCGGTCTGGTTGTCGGTGACGTTGACCGCGTCCACGTCCCGGAAATGCTCCGCCTTCTTCCGGACGAGGTCCGGAGACGCGCCGAGCGCCGGTCCCAACTCGCCGGTGACGATGAAGCGTCCGCTGTCGATGGCGTCTCTTAGAGTTCGTGCCAACGGAGGGGTCTCCTACGGTTCGCGCTCCTGTCGGGCGCGCGTCGCGACGTCGAGATCGAGCCTTCGTATGATCCGCCTGACTCGCCACGTGGGAGCCTCTTCGCGCCCACGGAAGACGTTGAGCCACGCGGAGGTGTGCTCGAGGTCCCAGCGGTGCGCCGCGAGCCTCTCTGTCAACATCGGGACGCGACCGAGCAATCGCGATCTCGCGTAGATGGCATACCAGATGCAGCGCTTCTCCGGGTACACCTCGCAGTACCCCCCGGGCCGCGTGCCGCCGCACGCTCCGTTGCGGAGGCGCTTGGGACAGCGCTGCGAACAGATGAAAGCGGTGTGGCTGAGAACACAGTCGCCACACCGCTGACATTTGAACAAGGGTATCTTGATGAGGTTCTCGAACAGCAGTCCCAAGCCGGAGACGCAACGCGTAAGCGACGGCCTCGCGGAGAGGAAGCCGTCCAGCCAACCGCTGAATCTGGAGATCTCACGTTCGCTCATGCTTCCTGCGTCCGAGTTCCGGTCCGGCTCTCATCGGTCACTTCTAGTCGACGTCGATTCCCAACTTCCCGAGCTCTTTCTTCGACATCTCGTACGTCATGTAGGACATGTCACCGACCACGAACGCGTAGCTCGTGCCACGGAGGACCGCCTCCGTCACCATCAGCTGCGCATCGAGGGTCTGGGGCAACGTCGTGGGATACCCCAGGACCGTCATCGCACCCGAGTCGCCCACGAGCATCGTGTCCATGCCGGAGGCGTCCATGATCTGCGCCATCGGGTAGTCGTAGCACGTGAGCCACGTGATGGGCTCGTTCCTGCGCTTCATGCCGCAGAGCTTACCCAGCGTCATCTTCCTGCGCTTCTTCTCTTCAGGTATCTGGCTACCTCCTGCGGTCCGGCACCCCCGGCTCACGCGGTTCCCGGGCCGCGAGTGCAAGATCCCATCGGCGCGCTCCCGGTGCTCCGGGGTTACGGCTTCGGAATGGCGAGATCCTCCGCACCAACCTCTGAGAGTATCCCCTCCGGGAAGTTCTCCTGCACGATCTCGTGGATGATCGACGCGTACTTGACCTTCTCGCGCGCCCAGCCGGCCAGGAACCCACGGAAGCCGACATCGATCAGTGCGAGGATCTCATCGATGGCATACGATAGAGAATCCGAACCGCGGACGCGAAGACCGGAGAGACCGCCCTCGGGCGTCACGATCTGACGACCCGTGTACCAAGTGGCTCTCGGGCTCGGCGTACCGATGACCGCGAGCTTGGCGTCTGCCGCCATCTGCGCGAAGTCCTTCCAGTCCTGCTTCGTGAAGTAGGTCACGCCCATCACCATCGAGATCATGCGGTGAAGCGGGATGTTGCGCTTGTTCATCTCGTCGATCGCGGCCTCGAGCACGTTGAGACGCTCGATGCCGGAGATCTCCATCCGGTACCACGCCCCGTCCGGGAAACGCTTCGTGCTCGTGGGAAGATCGCGTGCGTCCGTCCCCGGAACTCCGTGCTTCTCCATCAGCTTGCGTGTTGCGGCCAGCGGCACCCGTGGCTTCTTTGCGACGGGTTGCCGTGAAGCGGCCCGCGCAGACGCGGACCAGCTCCCCGTGTGTGAGGTTCTTTCTCTACCAGTATCGCCCAGCCTGTGGTGAACGAAGAGTCTATCAAACCAGCGGGGCCGTTTTCAACTCGAATCGGGGACAGGGAGGGGACAGGGAGACCAGACACCCCGGACGCCGCTCACCGACGCGATCCAGAAGCCAACGAAGAACAGCCCGGGCACAAGGCTCGGGCTGTTTGCGCGAGCGAGGCCGCTGGGAAGGCAGCGAACGCACCCGCCGGAGTATTTGAATGGGGTCTACTTACTCTGCATCCACCTGTGGATGCCCTCCGACGCGATCTTCGCGTCGGCAATGGCCGTGACGGCGTCCAGGTTGATGTTGACGATGTCGCCCCCGGCGAAGACACCCGGCAGGGAGGTCATTCCATCTTCGTCCACGCTGACCTTCCTCATCGCGGTAAACTCCATCTTCTCAAACTCACCCTCGGGGACGAATGAGAAGTCCGGACCCTGCCCGATCGCCTCGATGACCATCGTTCCCTCGAGGACCATTTCCTCGCCCTCGCGGAACGTTGGGGCGAACCGGCCTTCATCGTCGAACACGGACTTCACCTTCATGCACAGGAGCCCCTTAATGTTGCCGCCATCATCGAGCAGGACCTTCTTGGGACCCCAGGCCGGGTTGAACTCGATCCCTTCCTCCCTGGCCTCCTCGACCTCCTCGGAGGTCGCGGGCATCTCGTCCCAGTCTTCGAGCGACACCATCCTGGTGACGGTCTTCTCGCCGGGATGCTGGATCTGCTGGAGCCGTAGAGCCTCCCTGGCCACGTCCATCGCCACGTTCCCGCCGCCTATGACGACGATCTCTTTCGTGACCGCGGTCGGCCGGTCCGTCTTGTTCCTGCGGAGGAAGTCGAGCGCCAGCCCGCACTTCTCTGAGTTCTCGACCCCGGTGGACCGGCTCTTCGTCAGGCCGACTCCCAGGTAGACCGCGTCGAACTCCTGCCGCAGCCCTTCGAAGCTCACGTCCTTCCCCACTCGCGTGTTGAACCGGAAATCCACGCCCAGTGAAGCGATGTAATCGACGTCCTTGTCGATGCTCGCGAGCGGCAGCCTGTAGCGCGGCGGCCCCACTCGGATCATGCCGCCTCCGCCCTCGAGTTCATCGAACACAACGACCTCGTGCCCCATCAGCCTCAGGAAGTAGGCCACGGACAGACCACCGGGCCCCGCTCCCACGACCCCGACCTTCTTGCCGGTCGGCTGCCCCGGCGCCTGCTCCAGCACCGTCTTGTAATCACGGATGGAGTCTGATACGAACCTCTTCAGCCACCTGATGGCGACGGGCTCGCCCCTCAGGCGGAGTGCGCAGGCGTCCTCGCAGTGCTTCATACAGAGCCTGCCGCATATGGCGGGGATGGGATTGTCCTCGTATATCTTCCTGAGAGACTCCTCGGGCTCGTCGTTGTAGACCGCCAGGATGTAGTCCGAAATCTTCATGTGGGCCGGGCACGCGTCCTCACAGAGACCGCACCCGAGACACCTCGCGGCTTCGTGCACCGCCTCCTCTTTGCTGTACCCGATGACCTGCTCGACGAACGACAGCTTGCGCTCCCTCGGCGGAAGCTCCGGCATCGGTACTCTCTCCGGCTCGAAGAGCGCATAGTCCAGATCGGAAGAGAACCCCTCGTAGTTGCGCTTCCGGTGAGACAGGCTGGCCTTGAGAACCGAATAGGTCTCGTCGGGAACAAACTTCTCCTCGTCGGTCTTGTCGTCCCTCGGTGTGAAAACGAACGTGCCAGTGTCGAAGTGAATGTGGAAGTAGTCCCTGGAGAGCCTCAGCGAGCCGGGCGGGCAGATGTCGACACAGAGCCCGCAGAAGCAGCATCTGCCGTAATCCAGCCGCGGCCGCTCGTTCTTCATCCCCGGAACGGACTCGAGCTCCGCGATCTCTATCATCTCGATGGCGTCGTTCGGACAGATCTCGGCGCAGTTGCCGCACCCCGTGCACGTGTCCCAGTCGTTCAGGTGAAAGCCCCTGTACCGGAGCGCGGGTTCCTTCGGCGTGAACGGATAGCAGGTGGTCTTCGGCTTGCCGAGGAGGAACCGGGCTACCTTGAGTGGATTCAGCAGACTGCTCTTGGCCATGGTTCTCGTTCTCTCCCTGATGCAAGCTACTATCTGTCAATCTCCGGGGCCACCACGTACATGCTCATCATGATGTTGCCGACATCCGCGATATTCGCGCCCACGAGCGTCTTCTCGAGAATGGCGAGCCCGTGGGCGTAGGATGGGGTCCGGAAGTGCACCCTGTAGGGTTCCTCCCCACCGTCACTCACGAGATAGAGTCCCAGTTCCCCGCGCGACGACTCGCAGCGGACGTAGGCCTCACCCGCCGGGATTTTCCACTTGAGCGGGTTCGGAACCCGATTGTAGACGTCGCCCTCGGGCATCGCGTCGATCAGATTGAAGATCATGTGAACGCTCTCGATCATCTCGTCCCGGACCACGCATATCCTCGAGTACGCGTCCCCGTCATCCCGGGTGTGAACCTCCCACGGAACTCTGTCGTATGCCGCGTAGGGATCGACCTTTCTCACATCGTACTTCATGCCGGTGGCCCGGATCACCTGGCCGACACCACCCATCGCCAATGCCTCCTCCCGAGAGATGACTCCGACTCCCCTGGCTCTCTCGGAGAACAGCTTGTTGTTGAAAAACGTGGTGTCGTAGTCCGGAACGCAACCGCCGATCGAGTGAAGTGTCTCGACCACCCTGTCCGTGAAACCGTCGGGGAAGTCCCTTCTCACACCGCCCGGCCAGACGTATATGTGGTAGACCCGACCTCCGGTCAGCTCCTCAAACAGGTCCAGCACGAGGTCCCTGTGGTACATGGCCCAGTTGGAGACCGTGTCGAAACCGAGCATGTTCGCGTAGGCCCACAGACCGAAGAGGTGCGAACTGACCCGCGCGAGCTCCAGGTAGATGCTCCTGACGAACTGGGCTCTCTCGGGCACCTCGATCCCGGCGAGCTTCTCCACACCCATGGCATAGGCCATCTCCATGTGGTCGGGATCCAACAGGTTGATCCTGCACACCATGGGGAAGTTCTTGATCCAGGAGCGCCCTTCCATGAGCTTCTCAAAGCCCCTGTGCAGATAGCCGGGATTGGCCGTGGCCTCGAGGATGCGGTCCCCCTCAACCTTCAGCGTAATGCTGAAGTTGCCGACCATTCCCATATGCTGGGGACCGAAATAGAGCTCGAGCTCTCGCATGAGTTCTTAGCCTTCCTCGTCTATCGGCGGAACCCTGTCGAATACGTCCGCCACGTACTGCTTCGTGTCGAAGTCCTTCCTGAACGGAGGAATCTCGTAGTTCCTGTCCAGGAAGAGAGGAGTAAGCCTGGGGTGGCCCTCGAAGTGGATCCCGTACAGCTCGTGAATCTCCCGCTCGTGCGGCTCCGCGATCGCGAAGACACTTGTAGCGGTCGGCGCACTCGCCTGCTCTCTGGGCACGGTCGCCTTGAGCAGAACCTCCTGCTTGCCTCCGTCCCCGCCAACCACTTCCTCGGTGTAGAAGGACAGCAGATACACGAGCTCGAACTCACCCCGGTCGATCCAGTCCACACACGAGATGAGCTGGAGGTAATCGTATCCATCTTCCTTCAGAAAGGTCAGGACCGGCACGATTGCTTCCCTCGGAACAACGACGGCAAGCCGGCCGTCGACTCCCGACCTCAGCTCCACACCCTTGAAGGTCGCGTCCAGTCTTGTACCAAGCGGGTTCGTCATCCTTCTCTCTCTGTTATGGCCGTCGCGACCTCTGTCTGGAAGATGGGCGGCCATTCCATCTCGCCCAGAATCATCTCCTGGTTCGCCCGGTAGGCCGCGTAGTTCTTCCTGTAGCGCTTGTAGCCGTCCGCCATGTCCTTGTCTATGAGAGTCCAGAGGTGGGTCACCGCGACGAAGATCGCCTCCGGCCTCGGCATGCACCCCGCGATGTAGCCGTCAATGGGAATATACTTGTCCAGCTGGTTGATGGTGTTGTAGGAGTCCCAGTACATTCCGCCGTTGATCGTGCAGGAGCCGAACCCAACCGTGTACTTGGGCTCCGGCATCTGCTCATACGTTCTGATGATGGCCCTCAGGGTCTTAACCGAGACGTAGCCGGTTATCAGGAAAAGGTTGGCCTGCCTCGCCGTTGCCGTGGGGACCACGCCGAACCTCTCGGCGTCCCACCGGCTTGTTATCGTCGGCGGCACCTCGATGACTCCGCAACCGGTGCAGAAGTACACGGCGTTCAGGGAGTACTTATGCGCCATCTTCGTCGGAGCCTTGATCCACTTCATCAGTTGGTTGCGGTCCATCCGTTATCTCCCGATCGTAGCTACGAGAATCAGACCGACGAACGCGATCAACGTCGGCCACCTCCAGAGGTATCGAACCGCCTGCTCCACTCTCAGGCGCGGAAACGCCGCGTTCACCCAGAAGCCGAACGCGAACACCACGAGCATCTTGAGGAAGAACACCACGGGGTTCGACGCCCCACCCCAGAGCAGGTTCACGAAGAGCGAGATCCCGATGAACATCGTCAACCCGTGCTGAATCGTAGCAAGGGCCAGGTAGGGTCCCCCGTACTCCGCCGCCGGACCGGACGATATCTCCTGTGCGGCGCCGACGACCTCGAACGGCCTGACACCCAGCATTGCCGGCAGGATGAGCAGGTATGCGATCCCCGAGAACACCAGGGGGAAGCTCGCGATGGCGCTGGCCGATTCGCGCTGAGCCGCGACGATCTCCCCGATGGAGATGGTCCCGTAATACGTCATCAGAGCCAGAACGATCATCAGAAACGGAACCTCGTAGCCCAGCGCAAGAATGAGCTTTCGTGAGATACCGATGCTGACGTTCGGGTTGGCCGCCTCGCCTCCGCTGAGCGCGATGCCGAGCGGGCCCAGCAGCATCAGGTAGAGCACCACGAGAAATCCACCGGAGCTGCTGAGCGGGGCCGTGCCACCCAGCGGCATGAAGAGCACGACGATGAAGGAACTCGCCAGCGAGAGGACGACACCAAGATCGAACAGCGGGCCGTGGCTCACGCTCTTCTGAGTGAACTGCCGGAGGATGTCGATTAGCGGCTGGTACAGAGGAGGACCGACCCGCCACTGGATCCTGGCCATGAACCTCCTGGACAACCCGAGGAAGAACAGACCGACCGCGAGCGCCATGAGCGGTGAGAGAACGAACCACAGAATCCGCATTACCAAGGACTCCACGCTATCTGGACGAAGATCAGAACTGCCAGGAACACCAGGATGTACATCACGTAGTCACCGACGTAGCCGGTGTAGATGCGTCTCAGGCCGTCACCGAGCCCGCGGACCCATCCAGCGAGCCGCATGTAGAACGAGTCAACGAGATCCTTCAGGTACGGAGCCATCATCCGACGAAGCGGGGCGTAGAATCGGACCGAGTACTGGTACTTGTCGCGAGGCACCGCCGCTCCCGCGGCGTAGCTGTCCGCCTGCCCGACGGACACGCTTCTCGCTCCCGACCTGAAGATGCACCAAACCACGACGAGGCCCACCAGGGCGGCCACGAGCATGTTGACCGTGTTGAGCGCACCGGTGTCGGACGCGATACCCCACGGCGTCACGTGAAGCGACTCGAACCCGAAAGAGACACCGATCGTATCGATAACCGCGAGCGGAATGCCGGGTAGCACGCCGAACAGGACGACCACCACCGAGAGGATCGTCATCGGGAGAAGCATCGTGAACGGTGCCCTCTCCATGTCCTCGTATCTCTGCGGCAGCTGCCCCAAAAATATGTTGTGAAGGAACTTGTAGCTGTAGAGAATCGTCCCCCATGTTCCGAACAGGGCGGCGAACGCGAGGAACGGGGATCGCTCAAGGATCAGCGTCTTGTAGATGAGCCACTTGGAAACGAACCCGTTCGTCAGCGGCACGCCGATCAGACCGCACACGCCAATCACCGCGACGATGAACGTGACCGGCATCCTCTTGATGAGCCCGCCCAGGGAATCAAGATCCCTGACGCCGTTGGTCCGGTACTCGACCGCGCCCACGACCATGAAAAGGAGAGCCTTGAACACGGCGTGATTGAGAAAGTGGAACATGCCTCCGGCGACACTCAGGCTGGTGCCAAACGAGATTCCCAAGATGATGTAGCCCGCCTGGGCCACGGTGGACCAGGCAAGCAACCGCTTCGCATCGTTCTGGAAGATCGCAATGAACGTGGGCAGCAGTATCGTGATGGCCCCGATAATCGAGAGAACGGTGTGGAACTCGATGCGGCCCACACCCAGTGACAGAAAGGTTCTGAGGCCGACGATCACGAACATGAGGAGGAGGAACCCGTAGACACCCATCTTGATGAGTACGCCTGAGAGCACGGCGCTGAACGGTGAGGGCGCCTCCGAGTGCGCAGGCGGCAGCCACGCGTGGAACGGCCAGATTGCGTTCTTCGTCCCGAAGGCCACGCCGAAGAGGACCAGGATGGCGAGAACATAGCCGGGGGACGCCGAGGACATCCCGGCGGCAACTCCGGTGAACTCCAGCGTCCCGAAGCTCCCGTGGAGCGTGACCACGCCGGCAAGCATCGCCAGCGAACCCACGAAAGACATCACGAAGTACTTCATGCCCGCCGCCAGGGCCGGGCCGCCGTTGTAGCTGATCAGGAGGAAGGTCGACCAGCTCATGATCTCCCAGAAGATGAAGAGCGAAAGCAGGTCACCGGACAGCACGACTCCCAGCATCGCGGCGCTGACCAGAAGCAGCATCGAGTAGTAGAAACTGGTCCTCTCCTTCCCCTTCATGTAGCCAAGAGAGAACACGACGGAAAGGCATCCGAGGACGGACGCAACGATAGCAAAGAGCCACGACAGCCCGTCGACCCTCAGCACCAGGGGCATCCCCAGGAAACCCTCGTAGAATGGGACCCGGAGCGCCTTCCCGTAGAGAGAAGCGACCATCACCACTACTGCCAACGAGATGAGCACGGCGAATGCGTCCCGAATCCTCGCCGAGACCTTCCCGAGAAGATACGTGAGCAGTGAACCGCCGAACGCAACTATGAGGAGAAGTCCCAGGCTCATCCCAGCACGCTCCCGATGTAGTTGGCCCTCTCAAGAAGCTCCGAAGCACCAGATTCGAGGACGTCGGTGATCAGGTTCGGGTACACACCGATCACGACGATGAGAACGACGAAAACGAACATGGAGAAGAGGGCCATGGGTGGAGCGTCCTGCCTGGCCTCTTGCCCTTCCCCCTTCTTGAAGTAGACGGCCTGAATGACCCTGAAGAAGTAGGCTCCCTCAACCACCGTCGCGAGCAGAACCAGCCCGATGAGCACTTGCAACAGCACCTCCTGCCCGACGAGCGCGGAGCGCACTATCAGGAGCTTACTCGGGAACCCGACGAACGGAGGCAACCCGACGAGCGAGAACGCCCCGATCGTGAACGCGAACGAGGTAAGGGGCATTCGCCTTCCCATACCCTCGAGCGAGGAGATCTCCATCGATCCGCTACGGTAGACCATGTACCCCACGGCGAGGAAGAGCAGCGCCTTGCCCAGCGTGTGGCTGACCATCTGAAAGAGGCCCCCGGTGACGGAGTCGGTGGTCGCTATCGCCACCGCGAAGATGATGAGACCTATCTGTCCGATACTGGAGTAGGCGAGCATTCTCTTGATGTTGCTCTGTGCAAAGGCGCACAGCTCACCGATCAACAGGGTGAGAAGCCCCATGAACACGAAGAACAGGAGCATGCTCGAGGCCCCGAAGACCGTGAAGACCATTCTGACGACGGCGTAGAGCCCGACCTGAATGGCAATGCCGGAGAGTATGGCGCTTATTGATGATGGGGCGGACGAGTGCGCGTCGGGCAGCCATGCGTTCAGCGGGAATATCGCCGCCTCGACCCCCAACCCGACGACTATCAGGGCCATGGCGACGAAGACCGGGACGGGGTCCGCCGAGCCCATCCGCGCCGCGATGTCCGCCATGTTGAGCGTTCCGAAGAGCCCGTAGAGCAACCCGATACCGATCAGAAGCAGGGCGGAACCCAGTGCTCCCTGTATGAGGTACTTGACGGAGGCCTCGATGCCAGCCCTGTCTCCCACGTAGGCAACGAGGGCGTACGACGAGATGCAGAGAATCTCGAAGAAAACGAACAGGTTGAACACGTCCCCCGTCAGGACAACCCCCGTGGCCCCGACAAGGAGCAGCATGTAGAGGGTGTGATACCTGACCGTTGGACCCGTCTTTATGTACGAGAGCGCGTAGAGTGACACGACCAGTCCGGCCAGAGCTATGAGGGCCGAGAGCAGCATACCGACCGGACCCGCGAAGAGCGTGATCCCGAATGGCGGCGGGAACCCACCGAGATTCGCGACGATGGGCTCTTCGAGCACGGTCGGGAGCAGCCGTATCGAGACCACGAGATTGAACAGGCTCGCGATCACGGGTACGAACCCGGCGGCCCTGCGGGAGACCCTCCCGACGAGCGGCACACACAGGGCGAGCCCCAGAGGCACCGCCAGCAGCAGCACGGGGCTTAC
>JAUWCJ010000031.1 GCA_030609365.1 Candidatus Eiseniibacteriota bacterium
GAGGAGAACCGGATCGGCAGCAACTGCGGGCAGTATATCCAGAGGCACATGGAAGTGAAGAAGCAGCTGGGGGAGGGTTACGCGTGCGTTGATGACGCCGCGATCGTCGCACTGACACCGGGCAAGTCAAGCGAGCGATAACGCATGAGCAAAGTCTTCGTCGTGGTCAACCCGGCATCCGGACACTATCATCCCGACTCGGTCGGGGCCGCGATCGAGCGCGCCGCCGCTGCCGGCGGGCGGGATCTGGAGTTCCATGAGATCTCCGCCGGAGACTCGGTCGCTGACATCGTCAGGGCCGCCGCGCGTCGAGGCTTCGACATGTTCGTCGCCGTGGGTGGAGACGGCACCATCTCCGGTGTCGTCGATGGATTGAATGGATCTCGCATGCCGATCGCCATCGTCCCGGCGGGGACCGGAAACCTGCTGGCCAGAGGGCTCGGCGTACCACTGGATCTGGTCGAGGCTGCCGGCCTCATAGCCGGGGAGCACGCGACGAGGACGATAGACGCGATGCGCGTCGGGACGCGCGTTTTCGTCCTGAATATTGGCGTTGGCATAAGCTCGGCCACCGTGCGCGACACGAGCAGCGCGGACAAGCGCAGGTTCGGCCGTGCGGCGTACGTGGGAACAGGGCTTCGGGAGTTGTTGGGCTTCCGTCCGTGCCGCTTCACGGTCACCGTCGACGGACGGACAACCCGGGTGAGAGCGACCGAGATCACCGTCGCCAACTGTGATTTCATCGGCGACATCCCGTGGCCGTGGGCGCCCGACATACTGCTGGACGACGGCAAGCTGGATGTTTGCCTCGTGCTCGTTCCGACCGCCGGTGAGTCCATCCGGTCCGGACTCAGGGTGATGCGTTATCGGCGGAAGCCCGTGCCGAACGTCCGATGGCTACGCGCGCGACGCAGTGTGAAGATAGAAGCCAATCGCGTACTGCCGGTCCAGGGCGACGGTGACCTCATAGGCGAGACGCCCGTCGACGTGACCGTACTGCCGCAGGCCGTCAGGGTGATCGTCCCGCGGCGTTGACCGTCCGCGGAGAAGCGTGCTAGCCTTCCCACCAGCTCATGGAATCCAGCGCTACATCGGCGCGCGTCCCCGCTGATGGAGTCCGCGAATGGCCGGCCCCGTGAATACTTCCAACGAAGCACGCGACGTGCGACGCCGTCTTCCTCGCAACGTCTGGATCGTGACGGCGACGAGCTTCCTCATGGACATCTCATCCGAGATGATCATGAACCTCCTGCCGCTCTTCCTGTTCAACGTGCTGGGAGTCAGGACCGCCGCCATTGGCGCGATCGAGGGGGTCGCGGAATCCACGGCCAGCCTGCTCAAGATGTTCTCGGGATGGCTCTCAGACAAGCTCGGCAAGAGGAAGAGACTCGCGGTTGTCGGATACGCGGTGTCGACGGTCGTCAAACCGTTTCTCTACTTGGTCTCGACGTGGGGAGGCGTGCTCGCCGTACGCTTCGGAGACCGCGTGGGGAAGGGCATCCGAACTGCCCCCCGCGACGCGCTCGTGGCCGACAGTGTGGACGAGCGCCAGCGAGGCATCGCGTTCGGGCTCCACCGCGCCGGTGACACGGCGGGCGCCGTCGTGGGAATCGGGATCGCACTCCTCATCCTGCTCGCTACGCAACGCGGCGCCGTGGAACTCAGCCGCGGGTCGTTCCAGATCATTGTGCTCGCGAGCATGGTCCCCGCGATCCTGGCCGTGCTGGTGCTCGCGCTCGGCGCCAGGGAAACGAAGATCGAGGGTTCCAGGGCGAGACCTCCGAAACTGTCACTCGCGGGATTCGACCGCCGGTTCCGGTATTTCCTGCTGGTCATCGTCGTCTTCACGCTCGGCAACTCGTCGGACGCCTTCCTGATACTGCGCGCGCAGAACGCCGGGCTCACCGTCGCCGGAGTTCTTGGGATGATGCTGACGTTCAACCTAGTCTACGCCGTGGTCTCGAGTCCGGCCGGAGCTCTGTCCGACAGATTGGGCCGGCGCAGGTTCCTTGTCATCGGGTGGCTGTTCTACGCGGTTGTGTACCTGGGATTCGCGAAGGCCACGGCTGGGTGGCACACGTGGGCACTCATGGGCGTGTACGGTGTCTACTACGGAATGACTCACGGCGTCGCCAAGGCGTTCGTCGCAGACCTCGTGCCCAAGGAGCGACGCGGCACCGCGTATGGTGTCTACAGTGCGGCTGTCGGTGTGACGGCGCTACCGGCGAGTCTCATTGCCGGAGTCCTGTGGCAGGGTGTGGGAGGGTGGTCCGGGTTCGGGCCCGGCGCGCCGTTCCTTGCCGGCGCCATCCTGGCGTTGGTCGCGACCATCCTGCTCGTGTTGATGCCACGCGGGGCTACCGCGAGGACCCGCGGTTGACGTACCCTATGAGCGTGCGGCCCAGGTCCGTGTTGTCCTGCATTCCGCCGAACGCGGCGCTGCCCGGACCGTATGCCAGGACGGGTACCATCGCCGCGGAGTGATCTCCCGAACCAAAGTCCGGTCGCGTTACGAGGTTCCGCTCCAGCGATCCGTCGAGCACGGAGTAGGCTCCCGTCTCGTGGTCTGCGGTCACGATGACGAGCGTTCTGCCGTCCGTCTCCGCAAAGTCCATGACCACTCCGACGGCCTCGTCGAAGTCCGCCATCTCATCCATCAGCCAGTCGTGGTCGTTCTCATGTCCGGCCCAGTCTATCTGAGAGCCCTCTATCATCACGAAGAAGCCATCCTCGTCTCGCGAGAGGATCTCAAGTGCCCTGCGCGTCAGCTCGGCAAGTGAAGGCTCGCGGGAGGCGACGGTCGGCGGATGGCCCGGGTAGAACAGAGCCACCGCGGCGTCCGTGTCCGGGAGGCTCCTGAACTCCGTAACGGTCAGCGCGACCGGCATGCGCTCGCGCAGTTCGTCGAGGAGGTTCAGGCCGTCGGTCCTGGCGCCGCCGGGTTCGCTGTTCGGAAGGAAGTATGACCAGCCGCCGCCGAACAGAACATCCACACCACTCGCCGTCATCTGGCGAGCGATCTCCTTCTCGTTCTGACGGTTTTCGACATGCGCCGCGAAGACCGCCGGAGTCGCGTGGGTGATGGAGCAGGTCGCCACCAATCCCGTGGCGAGCCCGCGCTCCTCCGCGTACTCGAGGACCGTCTTGAGCGGCTCTTTGTCGGGCGACACCGATATGGCGCCGTTGTAGGTCTTGTGCCCGGTGGCGAAAGCGGTCCCGCTCGCCGCTGAGTCGGTAACTAGCCTGTTGCCCGCAAACGTCGTGATGAATCCACCGGCCGTGAGTCGCTCCATGTGGAGCGTCCCGAGTTCGATCTTTGCGGCCGTCACGTGGCTGACGCCCATGCCGTCGCCGATGAGAAAGACGATGTTTGTCGGGGCATCTCCCGCGGGTTTCCCTTCGACCGCGGTGGTATGCGTGTTGACACGCAGGGACGTGCAGCCCGAGAGGATGAACGCGCTCAGTGTGACGAGAGCGACAGCCAGTACGATCGATCGTGCTCGGAGTGTCCCGGTTGGATACGCCACTTCAGCAGACCCCTTGCTGGGGCGAGCGGATCTACGTTCCGTTCGCCGGTGCCCTGTTCGAATCTCCCGTTTGCAGTCCCGCATGTCCAGAGACAATCTAGCGCAATGTGCGCGGGCCCTCAAGCGTGTCCTTGCCCCGGGGGTACACAGAAAGGGCGGGTCGCTGTGACCCGCCCCCTCTTCTGCTGGTGTGAGTGCGTTGTCCGGCGGTCGCTGCGACCGCCCGCCGGCATCGATCGGGTTACGATGGGCCGAGTTTGAGTTTCCCGGTTCTCAGCAGCTTCAGACAGGCGTCAACGGCTGTCGGGCCGTAGAGTCTGCCCCGGTTCTTGGAAAGCTCCTCGATGGCCGCGCTGATCGAGAGAGCCGGTCTGTAGGGCCGGTGCGTGCACATTGCCTCGACGACGTCGGCCACCCCGACGATTCTCGCCTCGGGGAGGATCTCATCGCCGGAAAGCCCCTGCGGGTAGCCCGAACCGTCCAGCCTCTCGTGATGCTGAAGCGCGACCTCCGCAACGGGCCACGGGAACTCCACGGCCCGGAGAATCTCATATCCAACCTTGGGATGCGTCTTGATGAAGCCGAACTCCATCTCATCAAGCGCTCCGGGCTTGCTGAGTATCTCGCCCGGAACGTGGATCTTGCCTATGTCGTGGAGCTTGCTGGCCACGCGAATACCCTCGATGCGATCCTCAGGGAAGCCCATCTCCGCGGCTATGGCGCAGGCCAGCTCGGCCACTCGCTGCTGGTGTCCGGCCGTGTAAGGATCGCGCGCTTCTCCGAGACGAGACAGCGCGTCTACGGTTCCGTTCACTGTTGCGCGAAGGCTCTCGAAGCTCGATCGGAGAGCCGCGTCGGTGCTCCGCCTCTCCAGGGCGCTGGCCAGCGCTGCGGCCAGCGTCCGCAGAAATGTCACCGACTCCATTGAGCCCGTTCCTGACGGGTACCCGAGGACGCAGACTATCCCGATCGTCTGGCCGCGGTCCCGCATCGGGACGGCGAGCATCGACTCGACCTCCGCGAACTCCAGAAGGTGTCTGAGCGCCCCCGCTTCCGGTGGGATATCCGCCGGGCTGTCGATCCGAACGAACCCGGACTCCTTCGCCGTGTCAGCGAGCCACGGGAAGCAGCCCCGAACGACGGCCGCGAGCTCGTAGATGAGAGGGGACACGCGCTCCGCGCACCATTCGTACGCGTCCCGCGAGCTTCCTTTGTCGGGCTCCACGAGGCCGGCGAAACAGTGCTCGGCAGAGAGCAGCGCGCCGGCGGACGCCAGCGCCTCACTGATCGCCTCGTTGGTCTCCTCGACACCGTGCCGGATCAGTCCTGACACTATGTCCGAGACCGTCTCTTCCATGTGCAAGCGCTGGTTGACTTGTTCCTCCGCGAGCTTGCGACCGACCGCCATCGCGACGTTGTCGGACACGAAGGTCATCAACTTGAGGTCGAGCAGCGTGTATGGAGAGACCTTCTCGTAGCTCTGAACCGCGACGACTCCTATGTCCTTTCCACCGTTCTTCAGCGGAACACCGAGCCACGCCGTTGACGGGGCGCCGATGAGCTCGACCTCGCCGGCGTCGATGAGCTCCTGGTGGAATTGCTCATCCACCAGGGCAGCTTCACCTCTGCGGCGCACGTAGTCCGTAAGGCTCTTCCCTAGGTGAGTCGGTCCGAGAGGCGCCGAGTCATCACACTTGTCGACGTGATAGGGGAAGGTGTAGGTGCCGGTGTACTCGTCGAAGAGCGCGACGTAGAAGTTCGTCGTGTCGATGAGTCGCCCCAGCTCCCGATGCACGGTCCCGAGAAGCTCTTCGAGGCTTTCAGATCTATTGACAGCTTCCGCTATCGCCAAGAGAACGCTCTGAAGCTCCTTTGCACGGCTCTGCTTCGTCACGTCCTGCAGCGTGCCGACCATTCGGGCCGGCTTGCCGTTCTCGTCGAAGGAGAACCCGGCCTGCTGGTGGACGACGCGAACGGTGCCGTCCGGCCAGACGATTCTATGGTTGACGTTGTAGCGCCTGCCCGTGTGGAGCGCTCTGTCGAGTGCGGCGGTCACCATATCTCGGTCGTCAGGATGAACGGCCTCGATGAAGTTTTCGTACGTGGGTCGACACTCATCGGTCGTCCTTCCGAGGATCCGGTAGACCTCCTTCGACCAGTGCCGCTCATCGCGTGCAATGTCCCAGCTCCAGTTGCCGATGCGGGCGATGCGCTGAGCCTCCGCGAGCGTCGCCTCGCTGAGTCGAAGTGCCTCCTCCGAGCGTCTGTGCCTGGTGATTCCCGCCACCTGCCGCGCTACCGTGGCAAGGCGTCCCAGCTGCATGTCGGTGGGCCGGGTGGTTCCGCTGAAACCCATCAAGCCTGTCAGGTCGCCCTCCGAGAGGAGTGGCATGATGGCTATGGAGTGGATGCCGAGGAGCTTCTGAATGGCCGGAATGAGGCTCCGGACGGTCACCCGAAGCGCCTCCCGTATGTTCGCGGCGTCCACGAACTCCAGCATCAGTGCTCTGATCTCCTCCTCGTCGTTCATGACGACGACGGAGCCGCCCTCCATGATTTCCTTGTGGTAGCGGCACTCCTCCAAGCGGATTCTCCCTGTCGACGGCAGCGTCACTCCGATGAGCCTTTCGATCTTCTCCGCCACTCCCTTCTGGAAGAACAGGCCCTGCAGCGTCAGATGTGTGTGGCTCTCGTCGAGCAGATACAGGGACGCACCGTGGTTCCCGAAGTCTCTCCTCGTTCCCAGAGCCAACAGGTGAGCTATCTCGCGCAGGCTGTCGCCGCGGTTCGCGGATTCATTGAGCGTGTTGAGGAGCGCAAGGTCCTCGGTGCGCCATCTGACCCCGTCCTCCGCGGACTGCCTGTCGGTGATGTCTATCCCGGTGCCGATCACGTACCTGACAGATCCGTCCGGGTTGGGAAGGGTCGTGTTCGACCACGCTATCTCGCGGTTCCGGCCGTCCTTCGTGATCCAGCAGTTCTCGTGTTGGTTGGGGTAGTCCCCCGAGCAGAGGTCGTTGAATATTTCCTCGACCGAACCGGCGTCCTCGGGGAGCAGCAGACGGTCCCACACCTTCGCCCCGGCCACTTCTTCGAAGGAGTAGCCCGTGGTCTCCTCGCAGATCCTGTTGAATCTGACGATGCGCCCCTCGTGGTCGAGCACTACGACAAGCGCGCCCACTACATCGAGGACGACCGAGCAGAATCCATCCACGCCGCACGCTTCCGCCGCGGTCCTCTCGACGTCGTTCAGGCAGCTCCGAGCCGCGGGGTCGCCCACTCCGCCGGTCGGGGAGTCGCCCGGCTCGAACAGGCCCGGTCCGGAATCGCCTTGCAGCGTGTCGTCGTGTCCTTCTCTGTCTCGCAGGAATCTCATTCGAGCCTCACGCTCCGATGCGGTGATTGGATGACATGCCTCGACGCTCGGGTGCCCGTCTCGCCACGGGCACGATGCGCTCAGGGGCCTGCCAACAGCAGGAACCGTGCCGGGACGGACACGGTGCACGGTAGGTGGAGTGAGGTTCATCAGCTCTACTGGGGTGATATTGCGCGGGATTCCAGCATGGAGAACATCATGGAGGTTGACTGGCCGGTAACCCGGCCAGGAGAGCGGGAAAGAAACGGCAGCTCTCCGGTGCTGCGCTTCGACACGGGCTCGCCAGAAGTGCACAATGCGGCGCCTGTGCAGTGTGGGCCGGAGCGCGGGCTGGAGTGCGAGCCGCCCCGCCTATTTCCCGCTCTTCGCCTTCCTGCGGGCCTCGACGATCTCCTCGGCGAGGGCGAAGGGCACTGCCTCGTAGTGCTCGAACTGCATCGTGAACTCGCCGCGGCCGCTCGTCGCGTTCCGGAGTTCGGAGGAGTAGCCGAACATCTCCGCCAGCGGCACACGGGCGCGCGTGATGCTCGTTTTGCCGCGCAACTCCATGTCCATGATCTGTCCGCGCTTGCTGCAGAGGCTGCCGGTAATCGCGCCGGTGTAGTCCTCGGACGCGGTGACCTCGACGCTCATTACGGGCTCGAGCAGCTGGAGTCCCGCCTTCTTGCACGCGTCACGGAAGGCCTGCCTCGAGCACGTCCTGAACGCCATCTCCGACGAGTCGACGTCGTGCGACGAACCGTCCAGCAGCACCACAAAGACGTCCACCATCGGGAAGCCGGCGTACGGGCCCTTGGCCATGGCGTCCACCACGCCGCGCTCGACGGCCGGGATGTACTCCTTGGGGATCCTTCCGCCCGTCACACGGTCCTCGAAATGGAGGCCCGAACCCGGCTCGGCCGGCCGCACCTCTATCTTCACGTGGGCGTACTGACCGTGGCCGCCGGTCTGCTTGATGAGCTTATGCACGTGCTCGACCGATCCGACGACCGTCTCGCGGTAGGCCACCTGCGGCTTGCCCACCTGTGTGTTCACGTTGAATTCCCGCTTGAGCCTGTCGACGATTATCTCGAGATGGAGCTCTCCCATGCCGGAGATGACGACGTCGCCGGTCTCCTGGTTTGTCGCGACCGTGAAGGTCGGGTCCTCCTCGGCCAGTCTGATGAGTGCCTTCGACAGGTTGTCGCGGTCTATCCTGCTCTCCGGCGTGACCGCGAGGCCGATGACCGGGGCCGGGAACTCGATTGACTCCAGGACCACCGGGTGCTTCTCGGTGCAGATGGTGTCGCCCGTGCGCGTGTCTGCGAGACCAACGACGGCGCCAACCTCGCCGGCGTGCAGCGTTTCCACGACTTGTCTGTTGTCCGCATGCATCACGAAGAGCCGCCCAATGCGCTGGCGCTTCTCGCGCGTCGAGTTGTAAACGACCTCGCCTGAGTTGAGTGTCCCGGAGTAGATGCGGACGTAGGTAAGTTTCCCCATGTGTTTGTCCGACTGGATCTTGAATGCGAGCGCGGCGAGCGGGCAGTCGTCCTTCGGTTGACGGAGAATCTCGGTGTTGCTTTCCCTCTGCGCGCCGATGATGGGTGGCAGGTCGAGCGGGGAGGGCAGGTAGTCGATGATGGCGTCCATGAGACGCCGCACGCCCTTGTTCTTGAAGGCCGCACCGCACAGGACCGGGATGATCTCGCCGGCTATCGTTGCCTGCCTCATTGCGGCGATGCACTCGCCGCGACCGGGTGTCTCGCCCTCGAGGAACTTCTCCATCAGTTTCTCGTCTTGCTCGCTGATGCGTTCGATCATCACCGCTTCCGCGGCACGTGCCTTCTCGAGGAGTTCTTCAGGAATATCCTCCTCGCGGATCGCGACGCCCGCCTTCGTGTCGTCGTAGTAGACGGCCTTCATGTCGACTAGGTCGATAATCCCGACGAAGCGGTCCTCGGCTCCGATGGGCAGCACGACCGGCACCGCGTTCGCACCCAGCTCCTCGCGGATGTCGGCGACGACACCGTCGAAGTCGGCGCCGGTGCGGTCCATCTTGTTGATGAAGGCGATGCGCGGAACGCGGTACTTCTCGGCCTGGCGCCAGACGGTCTCCGACTGTGGCTGCACTCCACCCACGGCGCAGAAGAGCGCCACGGTCCCGTCCAGCACGCGGAGCGAGCGCTCCACCTCCGCCGTGAAGTCGACGTGCCCCGGCGTATCGATGACGTTGATCTGGTGGTCCTTCCAGTGAGCGGTCGTTGCGGCCGACGTGATGGTGATGCCGCGTTCCTGCTCCTGGACCATCCAGTCCATCGTGGCCTCGCCGTCGTGGACCTCGCCCAGCCGGTGCGTTCTGCCCGCGAAGTAGAGGATGCGCTCGGTGACGGTGGTCTTGCCGGCATCTATGTGGGCCGTGAGGCCGACGTTTCGGATTCGGCTGACGTCGATGCTCCTGGACATTGCGGTCTCCCGGGCGTGGCTTACCACGCAGGCACAAGGCGGTACGCAACAACCACGGCTGCGGCGCGGCGGTATGCAGCACATATGGGCGCGGATGGGGCATCGCGACCGTGCGCGCGGACAGAACAGTGTCGACGCAGAAGGTACAGCGGCGGGGGAGCGTTGTCAAGTGAGGCAGGGATGAATGAGGCAGGGATGAGGGCTACAGGTCTGCTATGATCCGGTGAGCTGCCGCCGTCCGGCTCTGTCGGTCTCCTCGGCGAACCTGAAGCCCTTCTTGGTGAGGAGGTCCAGAGCGACGTCCACCACGTCAGGGCAGTAGAGCACCCCTTTCTTGAGAGTGATTTCCTTGATCGCGGCTTCGATGGGAAGAGCGGGCCTGAACGGGCGGTACGACGACATCGCCTCGACCACATCAGCGACGGCGACGATCCTCGCCTCGAGAGGTATGTCGTCACCCTTGAGCCCCAGTGGGTAGCCGGAACCGTCCATCCTCTCATGGTGCTTGAGCGCGACCTCAGCCACGGGCCACGGGAAGTCGATGTCCTTTAGCATGTCGTAGCCGACCTGTGTGTGCGTCCTGATGATGTCGAACTCGAGGTCGTCCACAGGACCAGGTCTGACGAGGATCTCGGCCGGCACGTGCATCTTTCCGATGTCGTGCAGCATGGCCGCCACGTGGATGCCCTCGGCGCGCTCCCCTGACATGCCCAACTCGAGAGCAATCGCCCTTGCGAACTCGGCGACGCGTCGCTGGTGTCCCGCGGTGTAGGGGTCACGGAGTTCGCCTATGCTCGACAGGGCTTTTACAGTGCCGTCCATAGCGCGGTGTTGCCTGTCGAGAACGGTGGCGAGCGCATCAGAAGAATCCGCCCTTCGCGTGGCGCTGACGTAGAGCTCTCCGAGTGTCGTAAGCAGGGAGATTGCCTCCGCCGACCACTCGCGCTCCGAGCGGCACGTCGATGCCGAGAAAATCCCTATCACATCACCGTCGAACATGATCGGTGTAACCATGACAGAGCTGATGCCGAGTGCCCGGAGCCTCTTTTCGAGTTCCGCGTCCTCTGATGAAAGGTCGTCGAGGCTGGAGATCAGCACGGGACGGAAGTCGAGCAGACTCATTCTCGACCGCGTCGAGGTGAGCCAGGCGACCTCTCCCAGCTTCTTCAGACTTGGGTTGGTACCTTCCATACACCAGTCGTAGGTTTTCTGCTCGGTCTCAGGATCGTCCGGAAACATGCAGACATGACAGCTGTCGAGGTCGAGGAAGCGGCCCGCGTTCGCCAGCGTCCTGATCATGGCTTTATTCAGCTGGCCCGCCCTGAGGTTGATGAACACCGTGGAGGCGGTGGAGATGATCCTCTCGAACTTGAGGCGCCGTCGGAGCTGGTCCTCGGCGTCCGCGCGGTGGCTGACGTCGGTGACGAAACCGACGTCGCACATCGACCCGTCTATGACCATCGGGATCGTTCTCAGGTCGGCGTCGAACACTCTCCCGTTCTTCTTCACGAAAGAGATGCCGCTGGCAAGTGTCAGGTCGTCTACCGCTTCAGCGGAGAAGACGGTGCACGCGCGCCCACCGTCCTCTGCTGGATGGACGTCTTGCACACCCAGGCTCTGCAGTTCCTCCTGGCTGTATCCGAGCATCGCGCAGATTGCCGCGTTGGCGTACGTGAACCTGCCCGTATCGATGTCTGTTATCAGCATCCCCTCGGCGGTGGAGTCGAGTATTCTCCGGAAGTTCTCCTCCGATCTCAGGCGTCGAATGATGGTCGTGAGCTGTGCTGCAATCCTCGACACACGCTCCGCCTGCCCCTCGTCGATGTCGCTCGGGAACCACAACTCCAGAAGCCCCAATGGCGTCCCCTCGCATGCGAGGGGTGCCACCACGACCGAGCGCACGCCCGTGGCGCATGAGGCACGGTAATCTGGTGGCACATCCTCGCGCTCGCAGAGGTCGTCCGGCAGCGTTCGTGCCCTCTCGTGTTCGGCCAACAGCTGACTGATCGCGTCCGCCTCGCGCAGGATGACCGGCTCGCCCGCATCGACGGCCTTGCTGTAGGCATCGACGACCTCGAGCGATACGCCATGTCTCGTGAGGAGAGACCCATAGATGTCGTCGGCCTCCTCGTCATCCGCAGCAGTGTTTCTGTCTTGCACAAGGACGCTCTTCCCGTCGGCGGACACCAGGTGGGCAAACACGGTGGCGCCGGCGAACATCTCGGTCATCTTCCCTGTGGTCAGGTGGAGCACGCCGTCCAGACTCGCGCCCTCGTTGGCGGCCCTGTTGAGAGTAGCGATGAGCTGCAGCTCGCGCGCGTGCTCCATGATCTCATCACATGGACGATGACGGAAGGTGGTGTCCGTGATGCTGTGCATGACTCCGGTGAACTCGCCGTGCTCGTTGAGGATCGGGTCGACCGTGATCTCGACCCTCTGGTCACCGAGCTGCATTACCTTCGTCTCACTGCACATTGACCTTCGGGCCAGCGTCGTCGGGCATCCCTCAGGCGGCTCGTCCGAACCGTGGATCAGATGCCAGCAGTGCTGTCCCTCTATCTCCGCCGGCGTCATGTCGAGCATTCTCAGCATGGCCCTGTTGCACTGTACGATCTTCCCGCCGTCGTCGAGTAGGCAGATGGGGTTCTCTATTGCCTCGATGGCGGTCGACCACCTGACGGCGGTGTGCGACTGATCCTCTGCTGAGGCAACGTCATCAGGCGCTCCACTCTCTGCGTGCTCTCTGTCCGGGCGCAACGTGGGCCTCCTTCCGGAGCAACTCCGGGCTATCTGTGACTCCCCGGTTCGGGGTCACCTGTGACACGACAGGTGCGGCGTAGCCTGAGTGTGACGTGGCGCACGCACGCCGTGTGCATCTGATGCAGCGTGTGGCAGCGGTCTACCTCCTCCCGGCCTGCCGCTCCATGTCCAGCATGTCGGCGAGCGACACGCCGGCGAGCGCGCGTACGAGCTGGGTTTGACTGCGCCGAATGACACTGTCAAGCAGCGCCGACCCCCTGTGAGTGCTTCGTTCGTGTGCGGTGCTCCCATTGGGTGAGGCATCGGCGGTTCTCAGGGCTCCGATTATCTGACGGAGGGCTATGCAGCTCGGTGGGACACTGAGTCTCCAGCCGCCGCCGGGCCCGCGCGTGCTGCGAACGAGCCTTGCCTGCGCGAGCTGGCGGAGGATGCGCGCGACCGTGGCGTAGGTCCCGCCGGTGGCGTCTGTCAGAGCGTCGATGGTGACCCGGTCAGGGCATGCGTCAGAAAGAGAGAGAAGGAGAGCGATGGCCAGTCTGGTGGAATCCGAAACGCGGGCGATGTCCAACACGATTGTCCCCAGTGGGTCCGAGCGTGGCAACGATTGCACAGCTGGAATAATCTCTAGGTGCATGGACTCGCACTCCAGCCGGAGGTTGCCAGGCTGAAGCGGGGCCGCCTGGCGGGCGTTCAACACAGCGTTGTGAGTAGCCATTCCCATCGCTCCTGTTCCAAGGCATCAGGCATAGCAGCTTGTCTTCTTTGCGCTCCGATCTTCGAACCAGGACCACAGACATCATCCACCGTGTCCCTGTTTTGTAATTGCTGCGCATAGTTGCGTATAGCTGCGTGTCGCTGTAGTGTCAAGTCCTTTTCTCCATTGCCAGCTAACGCATAGATACATGATGGTCCGCGCAGTAGAATGAGAAAACAGGCCTGTTCTGGTCCAAGGACCAACGGGTAGTTAAAGGAGATACCTAGCCTCTGAGAGCTTCAGACGGTCGATTCCAAGACAATCGAGTAGGTCATGGAAGTGCTGCTTGAGGAGGGTCCGGACGGGATGGCCCGAACGTTCGAAATCCTGACAAACGAGGCGATGAAACTTGAGCGGTCGGGCATGCGGCTGCGGATGATCAGGCGCTCTGCACGTTCTTTGACCTCGCAGCGCTGATTAGTTTGCTCACCGTACACTGGAAGTTCTTGGTCTCGAACGGCTTCTCGACCTGCAAGTTATCGAGCCGGGCCAGGTACTCGCGGGCCTTGGGCGTGAAGGCGCCGCCGGTGATGAAGATCAGGCTCTTTGCCAGGTCGGGGTCGGTGTCGACGAGCCACTTGTGCAGGTCCATGCCCGACACCGCTGGCATCATCACGTCGCAGATGATCAAGTCGAAGCTCCGATCGCGTTCGAGCAGCTCCTTGGCCGCCGCGCCGGACTCGGCCGTCACGACCTCGTGGTGCGGTCCCAATAGCCGCCTCAGGAGCGAGCGGATCGACGCTTCGTCGTCGATGACCAGAACCCGCCCGCGCTCGACCGGGGCGGCCTCCGGCTGGGCCGCCCCGCGGGTCTCAACCTGTCCGGTCTCCTCGGGCGAGAGCGGCAGGCGCACGGTGAAGCAGGCGCCCTCGGCCACCTTGCTGTTCACAGCGATGTCGCCACCGTAGCCGCTGATGATGTTCTTGCAGATGGAAAGCCCCAGCCCCGAGCCCGCACTCACGGGCTTGGTGGTGAAGAAGGGCTCGAACAGCCGCTCCAGGTCCTCGGGCGGGATGCCCCTGCCCGTGTCGCGCACTTCGAAAAAGGCGTCCTCACCTTCGGACCAGGTGCGAATCCGGATCTCGTTGTGCTCGGCGTCGCCCTCGTCGATGGCGTGGCTCGCGTTGACGAGCAGGTTGAGCACCACCTGTGCCAACGGGCCCTCGCTGGCCAGAACCGTGGGCACGCGGCCGAAGTCCTTGACCAGCCGGGCCCGGTACTTGATCTCGTGGGAGCAGATGTTGATGGCGTGCTCGATGGCGCCATGCAGGCTGACCGGGGTCAGCTCGTCCTGCTCGACTCGCGAGAAGGTACTTAGGCCAAGAACGATGTCCTTGATGCGCCGTGCGCCGTCGGCCCCCTCTCGGGCGCACTCCGCAAGGTCCTCGAGCATCCCCGGGCTGATCGGCTCGGCGCCATCGTCAGGCGTAGCGGCGGTCCCATCCGCATCGACAGCGTCCTCTCTCGCTTCAGTCGATTGGATTCGCTTGAACAGGCGCGGCAGATCTTCGGTCAGGGTCTCCAGGTTGTACAGAACGTAGGAGAGCGGGTTGTTGATCTCGTGCGCCACACCCGCGGCCAGCATGCCCATGCTGGCGAGTCGATCTGATTGGGCGAGGCTGGTTTGAAGGTTGCGCTTTTCGGTGATGTCGATCGCGGATGATTGATAGCCCACGACCTCACCGCCGGCGTCGCGGAGGACCGTCGCGAGAAGGTGGGTGACAAAGGTCGAACCGTCCTTCCTCCTTGCGTCGAAGTCGCCCGTCCACTTGCCCGTCGTCTTGAGGACACTAAGCATTTCTTCGGCGTCTTCCTCGTGACGCAGGAAATGTGAAATTGGCTTGCCGACGACTTCGTCTCTGCCGGAATGGCCCCCAGCATCGAGAAAAGCTTGGTTGGCCTCGGTGATGATCCCTCTTGCGTCGGCTATGCAGTTGGCCGTGATGGCGGCATCGAAAACCAAGTTCTTCAGGCGCAGGGTTTTCTCGACCCGCATGCGCTCGGTGATGTCCTCGTGCTGCATAACGACATTCTGGATTTGCCCCCTCTCGTCGATCAGCGGGTAGATGCGCGACAGGATCCAGCGCTTTCTTCCCTTGGCGTCACTGATCTCGAGGGTCTGTGCGGCGTCTGCGGCGTCATACTCGAGCGGCGGCAGGAGAACGGACTCACCCGCGAAGCCCCTCTCGATGTACGGCATGACGCCCAGCCTCCTTGCCTGCTCGTCCTGGAAAATATCGTACTTGTTGAAGAGTTCCGGCAGCGCCTCCTCCGGAATATCCCAGAGTTCCAGATAGGCGTCATTGACCTCGACCATTCGGCCGTCGGTCGACATGACCAGGATGGGCAGAGGGCACTGCTGCATCATGGTGCGGGCGCGTATCTCAGTTTCACGCGCGCTCTCCTCGGCCCGCCTGCGCGCGGTGATGTCGCGGGCATAGACGGCAACCGCCGTTACTTCTCCCGCCGGGCCAAGAACAGGATGAAGATGCGACTCGAATACGCCAGATAGTTCCCCATGTTCGTATTGTGACGGCTCACCCGTCCTGAAGACTTTCTCGATCGCCGCTTCTCTTTCCCGCATTGATTCATGAGGTGCATGTTGAAGAGCACTCTTGCCAACAACGTTATCTGGCTCTAGGCCCAGTCTTCTTGCATAGGTCTCGTTCGCAGAGAGAATGATTCCGTTGATATCAAGCAGACATATCCCATCGGGACTAGCATTGAGAATAGCGCGTAAGTTCTCTTCACTTCTCAGCGATGCTTCTTCGGCTCGCCTACGCCCGGTAATGCCACGATTAATACTCACGACATGCGTCGGATGACCGGCGTCACCCTTCACCAGATTGGTGGAGACCTGAACGACGATTTGCCTGCCGTCCTTCCGGGTATGGATCACCTCACCGCTCCATGTGCCTTCGGCCCGGAGCTTGGCGCGCCCGTCGTTGCCATTCTGATCGTCGTACTCGGTTGGGACCAGCTCATCCATTCGCTGGCCGATGGCTTCCTCGGTGCTCCATCCGTACAGCGCTTCCGCGGCCCTGTCCCAACTCTGGATGACGGAGTCCAGATCGGTGGTGATGATGGCGTACGACGTGCTGTCGAGCAGTGCGTGCTGTTGCCGGCGTTCGACTTCCAACTCTTCAATGAGCTGGGTCTTGTCGCTGTCGCCCATTACTCTGTCCCCTCTGTTCGGCCGGAGCGCGGGGGATTGCCCAGCACCGTCCTGAGCGTGCGCTCGAGCTGCGCCAGGTCGACCGGCTTGGTGAGCAACATGACCGGCGCATGCTGAGCAGCCCTGTGCACCAGGCTGCTGTCCGGATACCCGGTGACGATCACCACGGGCAGATCTGGATGTGCCAGCCGGAGTTCGTCGAGGAACTCAGCCCCGTTCATGCCCGGCATTACCATGTCGAGGAGGATCAGGTCCGGCACACTGTGGGATACCAGCCCGAGGGCCTCGCCTCCTTTGGTCGCGCTCTGAGCCCGATAGCCGAGCCGCTCGACCATCCGCGATATCGAACGGAGGACCGGGGGATCGTCGTCCACCACAAGAACCGTCCCCGGTCGGGTGCGCGGCCCCTGCTCTTCGAACCATCTGCGCAGGGTCTCTTTGCTGAAGCGCCAGTCCGTCCCCACTTTGAACGAGGGGATCTCCGCACGCCTCGCGAGTCTCCTCACCGTCTCGACATGGACTCCCAGAAACGCGGCCGTCTGGCGGGTATTCAACACAGCGTCGTCACTGGCCATTCCTATCGCTCCTGTTCCAAGGCATCAAGCGTAGTAGTCTGTGTTCTTTGCGCTTCGATCTTCCAGCCAGACGCAAAGACCCTATCCAGCAGGTCCGTGTTTCTCAACTGTTGCACATAGTCACATGTAGTTGAGCGTCCCAGCAGTGTCAAGTGTCCCTTTCCCATCCCGAGGCAACGCAGGCTCATTGCAGGAGGTGCATAAGCCAGCGTGGATCTCGCCACGGCCAATCGCCCTGCGGGGATCTCCCGCTCAGTGGTCGACAGTTCGACAGGCGAGTTCGCGTCAGCCTGGGACTTCATCCGGCGATCAGTGCGTGACGGCCTCCCGTATGGCCAAGAGAAGCGTCGATATGGAGTAGGGTTTCCTCAGGCAGGGATAGGACGTGCCCGCATCGCGGCCGGCCTGCACGGCCTCTCCGGCGTAGCCGGTGGTAACAAGCACGTGCAGATCGGGCTGGCGCTCTGTCAGTCTGCGGGCCAGCTCCGGACCGGTGCCGTCGGGGAGGACTACGTCGCTGAGCAGGAGGTCGAATCCTCCGTCGCCTCCCTCGAAGAGGCTGGCTGCTTCCGATGCGTTGCCGGCGCTGACCACCTCGTACCCGTAGTTGCTGAGCGTCCTGCTGAAGAGCTCGCGGATCACCTCGTCGTCCTCGACCAGAAGGATCTTCTCGCCGTTGCCCCGAGCCCCGAGGCCGGCGCAGACAGGTACCGGCTCCTCGACGGGCATCTGGGAGGGCGTCGGGAAGTACATCTGGAACTCGGTACCGCGACCCGGCTCGCTCGCAGCGGTCATCCACCCGCGGTGTTGCTTGACGATTCCGTGAACGATGGAAAGCCCGAGTCCCGTCCTACCGCACTCGCCCTTCGTCGTGAAGAAAGGTTCGAAGAGGCACTCCATCACGTCCGGTGTCATGCCGGGACCCGTGTCAGTGACCGTGAGCCGGACGAACCAACCAGGCCGGCCTTCCGGCATTTCCCGGATGTCTGACTTGCTCAGTGTCACGTTCTCGATCGTGATGACAATGGAGCCGCCCTCGGGCATCGCGTCCTTCGAGTTCATGACGAGATTCATGAGAAGCTGTTCGATGTTCGAGTGGTCGGCGTTGACCGCCCAGAGATCCGGATCGCTCCGGACCGTCACATCAACGCTCTCACCGATGGTCCTGGAGAGCATCTCGATGAAGCCACCGAGATCCCTGTTGAGGTCCATCGGCATCAGAGCGGCGGGCTGGTCGCGACTGAGCAGAAGCAACTGTCTGGTCCGGTCGGCGGCGCTGCGGGTGATCTGAAGCACCCTCGCCAGTTCGTCGTGTCCGGGGTCACCCGGTGTGGTCTTCTCGAGCCCCGCCTCCGCGTTGCCGCCGATGGCGGTGAGCAGGTTGTTGAAGTCGTGTGCGACGCCGCCGGCTAGGCGACCGATCGCTTCGAGCTTCCGCGACCGAACGAGTTGCCCCCGGATCCTCTCCTTCTCCTGCTCGGCTCGCACGCGGTCGGTGATGTCTGTCCCCGCGAGGAGCGTGCCGGCCGGCGTGCCGTCCGCATTGGACAGCCCGACGGACCGCCATTCCACGATTCTCTCCTCGTCTCCACTGATGATTGGAATGACCTGCGGCTCTTCCGTGACAGGGGGTGTGCGTCCCGAGGACGCCATCAGCGCGACCAACTTGCCTTGGGCCTGCTCAGGGATGAAATCATCGACGAAGCTGCGGCCGACCACATCTTCCTCAGAGCATGAGAGGATCCTCAGCGCCTCTCTGTTGATGAGTGTTACCTCTCCGGTGGGACTTAGGGTCATCAGGATGACGCGCGCAATGTCGAGGTACTTCCTTGCTCTGTCCTTTTCCTCGGCCAGTTGTGCCTCCGCCTGAGTTCTGCCCGTGACGTTGCTTGCCACTCTGGAGACTGCGGTCACTCGTCCCGGCTCCTCTCTGACCGGAACGAGCGCTACGGAGTAGTCAAGGACGTCTCCGTCGAAGACAAGGGAGTCCTCGAACACCGCTTCCTCGCCACTGGCCGCGACCTGACGGATTTGCTCCTCCACCGACGGTTCGGCCTTCCATCCAAGGAACTCGGTGAGCATCCTCCCGCTCAGCGTGTTTGGGTCGACGTCGAACCGGGAGGGTCCGCTGTAGTGGAGCACGCGGCCGTCGGGATCGTGCATGGAGATCATGTCCTCCGTTGCGTCTAGGAGGTGCTGCATGCACTTGGCGTCCATCTGCCCGTCTCGTTCCGCACTCGCTGCGGCAGCATTCTCCATTGTGGTGACCATAGCGTCGCAGTCGCATTGGTTCACGACGCTCGTCGTGGGCGTGAGTTCCTCGATCGTGGATATGAAATCCGTCTCGGGGTCCGCCATAGGTAGGACCACGGGGATGCCGCACTCCCGGTAGATTGCACGGGCGGCATCAGCTATGTCGACTTCGCTGGAGGGAACACTGCAGAGGAGGATCACATCGGGCCGAAGGCGCTTGGCGAGCTGCGCCGCCTCGCCGGGGGACCAGGCCGTGGCGACGATCTCGTGTCCCGCGGACGACAAGCGGTCTGAAGCATCGATGAGTGTCTGGGCGCAGTCCCCCGTCACCAGTACTCTGACCACGTGGCACTCCTGAAGAAGAGCAAGAGATTGCCCACCTTCTCTTTCGTCAGCTCCGCGCAACGCTATCGTCTAGGTCAGGCTGGGCGTGCCCCACAGGGTATTCAAGGCGAAAGGCCTCAATAGAAGGAGTCGCCGCGATGAATGGTCGCGTCTCCGTCAGTCCATTCATGCGCTGAGTAAGATATAGGTCAGTCGCTCTTCCCGACCAGCGATGCGAGGCCGACGCCCAGCCGGCGCGTGAGAGTGCCCGCAACGCGGTTGGCAACGGACAAGGACACCGTGCCCGCCGCGTCCTCGAAGCGGATGAAGCGGTCTGCCTCATGCTCGAGGAATCGGATGGTCCTTGCCAGGCGGTCGCGCGACATCGTGTTCAGATGCAGGCAGAACGTCCACACGCCGAGGGGCAGCGGCGGACGCCTGGGCGTCGAGAAAAGCTGTGGAACGTGGACGATGCCATTCGTGACGTACGGATACAGGGCGAACCCATCGGACATCGTGGTGAAACCGCATTCGAGCAGGGCGCGCTCGGTACTTGCGTCGAACGAGTGCCCAGGGGCGACGAACGTGTCCGTCCGTATGCCCTCGCTCTCCAGGATGCGCCTGCCGCTGGAGAGCTTCTCGAGCTGCTCGTCGGCAGGCAGGCCGGCGAACTCGCTTCGGTAGGCGAGGCCGAGAATCCCGCCGCTCGTCGTATGGGGGAGGTGCTGGTAGCCGTGCATCGCCAACTTCCAACCCGACTCCTGACGCTCCCGCATTTCGTCCCAGAAGTTGCCGGGACAGACGGGATTGTCCAGAAGGAAGGGGTCCCGGTTGTCGGGCACTACCGCGATGAGCGGGGCGACGCCCAGCCTGTCCGCGCAGTTGCGCAGCTTGGAGTAGTTCTCCCAGTGCATGTTGGGTGCGATATCATCGAGTCTGAGGATGTATCTCGCCGACATGCTGGCTCCCGTCCCGCTGCCTGTGGCCTGCTCTGCAGTGTCGTCCTTGTCCCGCTTCCACCGCACCCCCGCCGTCTGCTCCCGGCATGCTACCCGCGGCAAAGGGTGACTGTCACGGCCTGACCGCCTGCACGAACACACTGCACGTCGTCAGGTCGTCGTCCGTCATGTTCCGGAACTCACTGGCGAGGTCCTGTTGTCGAAGCACCGACGCGCGTCGCACGGGCAGGTCGAGCGTGACTCGGAACCCCGTGTCCGTCATCATGGCAAGGTAGGCGGAGTGAGGTCTTCTGCTCAGAAACCACGGTCTGCGTCCACGCATGAGGCGCCAGAGCAGGGCCGGGTACCTCCAGTGGCCATTCCACTCCCTCGCCCTGCCGATCGCCGAGAGGTCGATCTCGTGTGACATGATACCGCCGGGCCTGAGCCACTTCAGCATTGCCGACAGGACCGGTCGCAGGTCGCTGATGTTCTGCAGCACCGACTGTGACATGACCGTGTCCACAGAGGAAGTCATCGGTGAGTTGTCGTCTTTCCAGGGCGCGTGGTACGTCAGGAACCCCGATCTGCCCGGGTTCTGACCGTTGCCTTCCGCCGCTCCGTTCGGGTTCTCGATCGCCCGCGATATGGCGCGCACTCTCTCGTGTGCGAGTGACGTCGAAAGGAGCTCGTCGCTCAGAATCGAGGATGGGAATCTGTAGGAGTCGAGGCGTGGCCGCACTCGGGGGTATTCCTTGTCCCCCGGTATGTCCGCGCGCTGCTCGAACAGCTCGACAAGCTCATTGAGGATTCTCGTATTCGCGTCCGGGGAAGCGTACCTGACCGCGTCGAGCGCGTGGTAGCGGGTGGGGCCGGAGAGGAGCGCCGCGATGCCCACCCCGAGCGAATCCCCGGGTCCCAGCTCGGCGACGACCGCCGGCGGGACGGGGGTGAGCCCGCTCCGGTGCGCGTGCACGAGGTGGCGCAGCCAGATCGAGTAGCAGTACCTGGCCTCATTCGTGCCGCCGGTGCCACCTGACAGCACCCCGTGAAGGCCCGGGACGTAGGGAAATATCCCCATCGCGAGCTGTCCCAGGATCATCACTTACATCTCCGTGTTCTCGGCAACTGCTCGACATCCGACGCGCGCATCTTGGCAGGTTCAACCTCGCTGCGACGAGAGCTTCCCGGCAATACATTGCGGAGGGACCATGTTTGGCGTTGTCGCGACGGCCGCGCCGGTCGCGTTGCGCCCGCGCTGTGATAGACTGCGGGCTCGGCAAGCGGTCCACCGCCACAGGAGAACGGCCTTGGACGCACCTCTGGTCAGTGTTGTCATCCCGTACTACAACGGCGCCGCGTTCATCACGCGTGCCCTGGACAGCGTGATCAGGCAGTCGTACGGGGCGCCCGAGATAGTCGTTGTCGATGACGGATCCAAGGAGGACCCGTCGCAGCTGTTGGAGCGGTTCCTCGACTCGGGACGGGTTCGCCTCCTCAGGCACGCCTCGAACAAAGGGATAGCGGCGGCCAGGAACACGGGCGTCAGGGCGTCCCGAAGCGAGTTCGTGACGTTCCTGGACCAGGATGACACGTGGCTCCCGTGCATGCTGGAGCTTCAGCTTGCCGGGCAGGCGCGCGCCAATCGTGACGTTGGACTCTTCTTTGCGGACGTGGGAGAGGGCACGTCGGACGGACGCGTCCGGAAGCTTGAAACGCGTGGCAGGATCCCGTCCGACCTGAACAGTCTGCCGAGAGAGGACCAGCTTCGTGCCCTGTTCGGCGGCAACTTCATTTCTCTGATATCGTCGGTCGTCCGGCGGGAGTGCTTCGACACGGTCGGTCTCTTCGACGAGCGCATCAGGGGAGGGGCGGACGACTACGAGTTCTGCCTGCGATTTGCGGAACACCACCGTATTCACTATCTGCCGGAGACCGTTGCTGTCCACTGGACTCACGGTGAGAACTACTCGGCCAATCTCGAGCGGCTGGCCTCCGACAATTTCCGCTTCCTGACGGAGCTTGCCCACCGGCACTCGTCTCTGCTGCGCCTGCTCCGACCCAAACTCGCTCAGCTTCACCTGGACCTTGCGAAGTACCACCTGCACGAAGGCAACGCGCCCGAGGCCAGGACCGCTCTCGAGGAGTCTCTGCTCTGCGGAGGCAGATCCCCTACGTTGTTTGTGGTCCTTGCGCTCTCCCGTCTCGGTACGCTGGGCAGTCGAATGTACCGCGCGCGGCGGTCCTTGATGCACCGGCGGGCCTGATGGCCGCCGGATGCTGTGTGAGTATCGGGTGGTGGAGCGGCAGCACGGCGGGAAGATGACTGGGCGACGGGGAGGCGAGCACGGGCACCGGTGGCGTGTCCCGAGTGCGGAAGGGTAACCTATCAGTGTCAGCACGACCCGACTGGAAACTCAAGGTCGTCAAGGAATCGGGCATCGGCTTGTCCGGCTCGCTGGTCGGCACGGTCCTGAACTACGTTCTCCTCCTGATCGTCACCCGGACCCTGGAGCCGAGCGAGTACGGGACGTTCGCGCTGGCGCAGTCGGTCACCACCATCGCGCTGATCCTGGCCCTGTTCGGGACACCGAGGGCGCTGGACAGGTTTATCCCACTCTACAACGCGTCCGGCGAGTTCGGCAAGACCAGGACGCTGATCTCACGCACGTTCCGCGTGATCATGAGCGCGGGCGCGGCGTTCGCCGTCGCCCTGGTGCTCGCGGCGGGTTTCATCGCGGGTCTCATGTCCGACGTCGCGGCGCTCACGCCCGTGT
This sequence comes from Candidatus Eiseniibacteriota bacterium, assembly GCA_030609365.1. GTDB lineage: Bacteria > Joyebacterota > Joyebacteria > Joyebacterales > Joyebacteraceae > JALGZG01. The sequence continues at coordinate 22,905 of JAUWCJ010000031.1, forward strand.
TGAGGGCGATGGCGCTCGGCATCCCGCTTCTGGTCTACATAGAGCTCGTCGCGTCCTCGTTCGTAGGCTTCAAGGAGCTGCGCTATCAGGCGTACATGCAACAGTTGGCGCTGCCCGCCGTCAGGATCGCGCTCGTCGCTCTCGCCTTCGCGATGGGGTACCGGCTGGCCGGGTGGGTGGCCGTCTATCTCGTGTCGCTCGTGCCCGTGTCGCTCCTGGCGCTCGCTTTCTTCCGACACCGCATCTCACCCATGCTGTCCGCGCACGACGCCGCGCCGCTGTCGCTTGGGTCCGTCGCCTCCTACAGCTGGCCGCTGACCGTGAACAGCATCGTGCTCGTCTTCTTTGGACAGGTCGGGGTGCTCTTCCTCGGACGGTACTCGTCTCTCGCAGACGCCGGGGTCTTCCGCGTCTACGTGTACGCCGTCATGGTGATGGTTATGGTTCGGGCGTCCTTCACGAGGATATTCAAACCTATCGCCTCCGAGATGATCTCGACCGGCGACCACGCGGAGCTCGGGTGTGCGTACTCGCGAGTGGGCAAGTGGTTGTTCGCTCTCAATGCGGGGCTGTTCCTCGTGATAGCCATCTTCGGTTCCCGTGCGCTTGGCATCCTGCTTGGTGAGAACTACCTGGTGGTGCCCGCCGCCCTCGCGGTGCTGGCCGCGGGACGACTCGCGGTCTCCTCCCTCGGTCCTTTGGGGATGACGCTCGAGGCCTTCGGTCACACCAAACTCTCGATGGCGAACGCACTTCTGATGGTCGGTGTGAACGTAGCGCTCTGCGCGGTTCTGGTTCCGCGGTACGGGATACTGGGTGCGGCGATCGCCGCCTCCGCCGCCGGGGCGGCCGGCGCTCTGGCGGGCCTGATCGAGGTCTACGCGCTTCACCGGCTGCATCCCGTGAGCCCGGAGTTCCTCAAGTGCGCCGGAGTGGCGATCGTGGTCGGCCTGCTGGCGCGCTGGCAGCTGGGGAAGCTGCCGGCCCTGGGACTCGCCGGAGTCATCTCTCTGGCTGCGGCGACCCTGGTTCTCTACGGACTGGGGCTCCTGGTCAGCGGCGGTCTGGACGCCGTGGACAGGGGGTTGCTCGCGGGCGCTCGCGACCGCGTTCTGCGGAGGAGCAGCGATTGCGGCCGGCGAGGGAACGGCCTCACTGACCGATCGGAGGAGAAGTAATGCGTCTGGCCATCGTCGGCGACATCTGCCCCGATTCGGATCTGCGCGCGTGGCGCGACGCCGAGGTGCCTGAGCTGCACCGCGAGTTGGGCGTCGATCTCGTGGTCGGGAACTTCGAGGCGACGATCGACGGGCACGTGGTCGGCGACCTCGACTTCGCCCCGCAGAAGATCCGCCTGTCCGTGCCTGGCGAGGGGCTCGCGAGGCTGCTGCACATGGGGGTCGACGTCGTTGGAGTCGCGAACAACCACCTGTGGGACTACGGACGCGCGGCGGCCGAGCACACGGTATCTCGTCTCGCGGCCGTCTTCGGCCACAACCGCGTGTTCGGGTGGCGTGAGCAGCCGGCCGTCGAGCTCCTGCCGGGGCTTCGAATCCTGGGGGCCTGCTTCTCCGAAACAAACCCACAAGCGGGGGACGGCCCGTTCGGAGTCAACGTGTTCGACAATGCCGCAAGTGCAGTCTCCGCGGTCGCAATTCCCCGCGAGACCCTGATCACATTCGTCCACTGGGGAGAGGAACACGCGCGGCTCGCCGACGGTCTTCTCAGAGGAAGGGCGCGCTCGATGATCGAGGCTGGAGCGTCGCACGTTGTGGGAAGCCACAGTCACGCCGAGGGAGCCGGGGAGCGTGTCGGCGATTCCGTGGTTCTCTACAGTCTGGGGAACTTCCTCTTCCGGATGATACCCACGGGCAGCGCGAAGATGCTGCGCGCTGACCGGCGTGGTCTGGTGGCTGTCTTCCGCTGGGAGAACCGCGTTCTGACCTACGAGGAATGCTGGAGAAGCGAGTTCGACAATCGGATGAACCTCCGCCTGCGGCGCCTTGGACGTGACCTGCCTGGCGGTCAGGTTGCGCGGGCGCACATGCACCTTCCGACACGCGGCGCTCGCGGCTTCTGTGCTCGCGGGCTGTGCCGCGCCGAACGCAGCACGAGCTGGGCGCGCCGCGGCCTCGCCCGTGTGCTGACCGGCGTGGAGGCCCCGAGCTGGCGGAAGATCCGGACCGCAGGAAGGTTACTGTCCGGGCGCGGTACTCGAGAGACGACAGGGAGCTGAGTTGACGACGCACGCCCCACACGTGACCCACATGTCGCCGCCCAGCATGGTCGTGGCGCGCGGCTCGCTGGCCGGCACAATGGTGGTGCTGGTGCTTCTCGGCCGCGTCGAGGAGACACTGCCGCAGATGTACGTGTCGCTTGGCGTCCTGCTCGGCCTCTACTTCCTCGCTCGAGGCGCGTCCATCCTCGATTCAGTTGTCGCCTACGCGACTTCGCCGCTCCTGCGCGTCAGGTGGCTCTTCCTGCTTTGGGCCGGCGCGTCGATGCTCTGGTCTCCCTACCACGGTCCGATGGCCCTGAGCCATCTCATCACGTTTCTGGAGATACACCTGCTCGGGATGGTCTTCTACGACGCCACCCGCAGTCTTGGGCAGCTGCGGTGGATGCTGCTCACTCTCGTTGTCACCGTCGTCCTCAGCACGGCGCAGACGCTCTGGACTGGGCTCTCGGCCGACGTGATGCGCCTGAGCGGCGTCTACGGCAATCC
>JAUWCJ010000048.1 GCA_030609365.1 Candidatus Eiseniibacteriota bacterium
GATGGACGGCGGAGACCCCCTCCAAACGATCGTGGCCGAGCGCGGCCACATCAGTAGTGAGAGCGCAGACGAATTCGTGCGCCTCGAGCTGTTCAACGGCGAGATCCACGAACTTGACCCGAACGATGCGACGAGGTTCAACCGGCTGCTATTCGAGCGGCATGTCATCAATATAGAACAGGGTCGCTCGGAGCTCGTCAGGAGTGACGAGCAGCGCCGGGGCGACAGGGAGCTCTCTATCGCTGAGCTCCGCTCCAGCATAGCTAAGCGGCGGGCGGAAGCCGCCGCCTCTCGGCTGGAATTCGCCGACGGCCTGGAGGCTCACCTGACCGGACTCCTGGATCTCGCTGACGGCACCTCTCCGCCACTCAGGGGCGCGGACGTTCGCGCGAACCGTGGCCGGATGCTGCGGAGCGCGGAGTCGGATCTGCGGGCTGAGGCCAGCAGCATGAGACAGGTACGGCGTCTGGAGGTGGAATACCACAAGAAGCTCTCGATTCCCTTCGCCTGCGTGATCTTCGTGCTCGTCGGGGCCCCGATCGGCATCAGGAGCGCGCGTGGAGGAATCGGCATAGGAGCCGGCACTGGGATGCTGTTCTTCCTCATCTACTACCTGTTCCTGGTCGGCGGGGAGCAGCTGGGCGACCGCGGTCTCGTCACGCCCTTCTGGGCCATGTGGGCACCCAACGTTGTCTTCGGAGGACTGGGTCTCTTCCTCACGCTCTCCGTCTCGCGCGAGTGGAGGATCGCACCCGTCGCGAGGACACTGGAACTGCTGCGCCGTATCCCTCGCCGGGCACAGACCTCCACGGAGACGACATGAGCATCATCGACACCTATGCCCTCAAGAAGGTCGGCAGACCACTCGTCGTCATATTGTGTCTGTTCACGGGCATTTTCGTGCTGGTCGATCTGTTCGACCACGCGCACTCCTTCATAGACAATGACGTCTCACTGAGCGTCGTCCTCTCTTACTATGCGTACTACCTCCCCCTCATAGTCGTCCTGACCTCGCCCGTGGCGGTGCTCCTCGCCACTCTCCTCGCTGTTGGTGGGCTCGCGCGGAAGAACGAGATCATGGCACTCAAGGGGTCTGGCGTCAGTCTCTACCGGATCCTCGCGCCGGTGCTCGCGCTCTCTGTCGTGGTCAGCCTCGCCAACGTGTTCATTGGCGAGCTGATCCTGCCGCCAGCCACGCGCCAGCGTCTTCTCATCAAGGAGACCAGCATAGCGAAGCGTGCGAGCGAGATCATCACGAACGACCCGATGTACGTGACGTCCGAAGGCAGCATGTTCCACGCCCGAAGGCTCAACTCAAGAACGGGAACGCTGGAGAAGGTCACCGTCGAGGAATTCGACGAGACCAACAGCCCGATCGGCAGGATCGATGCGGAATCCGCGGTCTGGGAGAACGATGAATGGGTGTTCTACGAGGGAAGTCAGCGCTTCTTCACGGCGCATGGTGAAGAAGCAACCAGCTTCGACAGGCTCGAATCGGGCTATTCAGAACCGGAACCGAGCGAACTCGGCGTGCGCAAGCTCCGGCCCGACGAGATGGCATTCCGCGAACTCCGATCCTATGTCGTGAGGCTGCGCGCGAGCGGCAACGACCCCCGTGATCTCGCAGTCCAGCTACAGCTCAAGATCGCTTTCCCGTTCGTCGTCATCATAATGACGCTCCTCGGTGGATCCCTCGCTGCCGGGGCGCGACGGAGCGGCTTCGCCCGCTCCTTTGCCGCCGCGATCACCATCTCGTTCTTCTACTTCGGGATGCTGCAGGTGGGTCAGGTACTGGGCGGCCAGGGCATACTCGTGCCCTGGCTGGCCGCCTGGATATCAAACCTCATTTTCGCAGGAGCCGGCGTGGCTCTCCTCATCCGCGCCCCGAAGTAGAGGTCTCCCCACTCGGACCCCTCCGCACCCAGATCCCCGCACTCAGGAGAGCCGCCTCGGCCCCACCCTCTCTCTACGTACCCACCTCCCAGGACGCCAGGTATTCGACCTGCTCTGGTGTCAGCGTGTCTATGCCAACGCCCATCGAAGAGAGCTTGAGCCTGGCCACTCCGTGGTCGATCTCCTTGGGAACGGTGTGCACCCCAACCGACAGCTTCTCCGGCAAACCCGCGAGGTACTCGCAGCAGAGCGCCTGGTTGGCGAAGCTCATGTCCATGACCGCGGCAGGGTGTCCTTCAGCCGCCGAGAGATTGATCAGTCGCCCCTCACCCAACAGGTTGATCCGCTTGCCGCCCGCCAGAACGAACGTCTCCACGAAGTCACGAGGGGTCCGCACGTCGGTCGAAAGCGCACGGAGCGCCTCCTTGTCGATCTCGACGTCGAAGTGCCCGGAATTCGCGACCACCGCGCCGTCCTTCATGGCCTCGAAGTGGCGTCCCGTCAGCACGCGTATGTCGCCGGTAAGGGTCACGAAGATATCACCCAGCGGTGCCGCTTCGTCCATCGGCATCACCCGGAACCCGTCCATCGTTGCCTCAAGCGCCTTGAGCGGATCGACCTCCGTGATCACGACGGACGCTCCCAGGCCACGCCCCCGACTCGCCAGTCCTCTCCCGCACCAGCCGTAGCCCGCGATCACGAGCGTCGCTCCCGCAAGGAGTGCATTGGTCGCACGGAGGATCCCGTCAATAGTGCTCTGACCCGTGCCGTACCGGTTGTCGAACATGTGCTTGGTGTCCGCGTCGTTCACCGCGAACACCGGGACCTTAAGCTCTCCGTCCCTCTCCATGGCACGGAGCCGTATGACTCCCGTGGTCGTCTCCTCCAGGCTCCCGAGGAGGCGCGGGATGAGTTCCCCCTTCTCCTTGTGGATGGTCGAGACCAGGTCGGCCCCGTCGTCCAGCGTGATCGACGGTCCCTCATCGAGAACCGTCCGGATGTGATCGTAGTAGCGTTCGTTGTCCTCACCCCTGACGGCAAACATCGACACCCCGTGGTCCACCGCCAGGTGGGCCGCGACGTCGTCCTGTGTCGACAGGGGGTTCGAGGCGCAGAGTGAGACAGACGCCCCACCCGCCTTGAGCGCTATCATCAGATTGGCCGTCTCAGTGGTCACGTGCAGGCACGCTCCGATGGTGAGACCCTCCAACGGTCGCTCTCGTGCGAAGCGCTCAGCGATGCTCGCGAGCACCGGCATAGTCTGAGCCGCCCACTCGGTCCTGTCGCGTCCCCGCGATGCCAGACCGGCGTCCTTGATGTCGTTTGGCATGAACCTATCCCTTCTTAAGATCGTCCACCATGTCCGTGCGCTCCCACGTAAAGTCCGGCTCCTCGCGGCCGAAGTGACCGTAGGAAGCTGTCGCGAGATAGATCGGTCGTCTGAGATCGAGCCGCTCGATGATCGCGGCAGGCTTCAGGTCGAAGTGCTTCTTCACAATCGCCACCAGCTCGCCGTCGCTGAGCTCGCTCGTCCCCATCGTGTTCACCATGATCGAGATGGGGTCCGCCACACCGATGGCGTACGCGACCTGGATCTCGCAGCGCAGAGCCAGGCCCGCGGCCACCAGGTTCTTGGCCACGTGTCTGGCCGCGTAAGAACCGGACCTGTCGACCTTGGTCGGATCCTTCCCCGAGAAGCAGCCACCTCCGTGGCTGCCCAAACCACCGTAGGTATCGACGATGATCTTCCGACCCGTCAGACCACAGTCCGCGTGAGGACCGCCCCTGACGAAACGCCCCGTGGGATTTACCAGAAGTCTGTAGTCCCCTCCCGAAACCAATTCAGCCGGGAGCGTCGGCTCGACCACGTGCTTCCGAACGGCGTCGGCAAGCAGGTCCATGCTGACGTCCGGATGGTGCTGCGTCGACACGACCACCGTGTCGATCCTCGCGGGCGTGCCGTTCTCGTACTCAACGGTCACCTGCGTCTTCCCGTCGGGTCGAAGGTACTCGAGCGTCCCATCCTCACGCACGTCTGCCAGCCTGCGCGCCAGCTTGTGCGCCAGGTGGATCGGCATGGGCATGAGTTCCTTCGTTTCGGACGTCGCGTAGCCGAACATCATCCCCTGGTCACCGGCGCCACCCTCGTGCACGGCGTGGCCTCCCGAGTTGCCCATCCAGATATCGGACGACTGCTCCCCGATCGCCGTCACCACCGCACACGTCTCCGAGTCGAAGCCGTACGATGCGTCCGTATAGCCGATGTCCCTGATGGTCTCGCGCACCACGGTCGGGATATCGACGTACGCGCTCTTCGTTGAGATCTCTCCTGATATGAATGCCATCCCCGTGGTCACAAGCGTCTCGCAAGCCACGCGTCCCACCGGGTCCTGGGAGAGAATGCCGTCCAGGATGGCGTCCGATATCTGGTCCGCGACCTTGTCGGGGTGTCCCCCGGTCACGGATTCGGATGTGAAAAGGTGCTTCTCCAAACGTACCCTCCGTTCATGTCGGATCGGACCACGGCCGGACCCTTCCAGGGGTCAGGCGCCCATCTCTATCTCGGATGAATCTCCCACGTTCAGTCTCTGAAAATGTCCCCTCACCACTGCCCCCTCACCGATGAGCGAACGGCTGAGCAGGCTCATCTCAACGATCGCTCCGGTGCTCAGTATGCTGTCGCGCACCACCGAGTCCCGTATCGTCGCTCCCGCCGCGACCGAAACGTACGGCCCCACGACAGAGTTCTCGATAACAGCGGTCGGGTCGATGGACACAGGCGGCAAGATGATGGAGCCATCGATGCCCTTCCCATTTCCCCCCGAGCGTTCGAGCAGCACTCTGTTCGTGTCCAGAAGCGTCTCGGGACGCCCACAGTCGTGCCATCCGTCCACGGGGTAGACACCCATGTCCTCGCCACGCTCCAGCATCAGCTTCAGCGCATCCGTCAGCTGGTACTCGCCCTTGGTGCGTATGTCTTTCTTCACGATCTCAGTCAGACACTCAAACAGGAGCGCCGAATTGACGACGTAGTAGAGACCAACGATGGCCAGGTTGCTCGGCGGCACGTCCGGCTTCTCAACGAGGTCCCTGACGCGCCCCTCCTGCACCTCGACGACACCGAAGCGCTGTGGGTCGTCCACTTCCTTCACGCCGATCAGCGTGCGGCCTCCCTCGACGAAGGCGGAGTAGTCCGCCGTCACAACCGTGTCGCCCAGCACTATCAGAACAGGTCCGTCCTCCACGCACTCCTTCGTCAGGTAGATGGCGTGCCCCAACCCCAACCGCTCCTCCTGGTCAACGCAGCAGACATCGAGGTCCGGGAAGGACTCAGCGACGTAGTTCTTTACCCGGTCGCCCATGTACCCGGTCACCAGAACGATCTCCTTGACCCCGAGCGGCGCCAGTTCTTCAAGAATGTGGCCGACGATGGGCTTCCCCGCCACGGGAACCAGTGCCTTCGGAATCGTGTGCGTGTGCGGTCTGAGCCGCGTTCCGATTCCTGCGACAGGGATGATGGCCTTCATAAGCATTCCTTTCACGAGAGCCGGACTGACCTCCGCACCGACCCATGCTTCCGAACCGCGCGAACTCACTAGAAACGTGCCAGTTCCTTCTTCAGTTCGTCGATTGGCGCAACGGGTGTCGGGTCGACACCGCCGAGCATCGCGAGATAGAGACTCACGAAATCACCGACCTGCACCAGCGAGACGAGCCTGCCGAGAGCTGTCTTCCCCCGGCTTGCAACGTCCCGCACCTCCACGCCACCCGCCGCCAGGGCTTCCCGCGTGATCTCGGCGCGGCGCATCACGCGCGGGTGGTCGTCCTCGTCGCGAAGGAACACCACCCGGGCCTCCCCACCCATCGGGCGCGCTCCGCTCCAGCCTACTATCTCATTGTGATTCATCTCAGGCAGTTCGTTTCTGTGCCCGACCAACTTGGAGTTCTCTGAGAACTGCCCGCACCACCGGCTCGCGACGACCGAGGTGGCAGGCGCGGTCCCGTACACGACGGGAACATGCCCGAACAGCCACGATGCGAGCTCCTTCGCTTCGTTCTCTCCCGTCGGCACGGCAAGACCCAGGCGTCGCACGCCGCCCTCCGCAGTCCCGATGGCGTCATCGACAGCTCCCGCCGGGTCCGGCGCCAGACCCAGGCGCCCCAGGACAAGGAGCAGTGGCACGAGACCGAATCCGAGCGCCGCGCGCGGAGGGTATCCGGTGGGGACGCGCACGATGTCGTGTCCCGAGTCCTCCGCGACTCTACCTATCTCTCCCCCGGTCGTCGAACAGACGATCCGAGCCTGTCGTTCCCTGGCCTCAGCGTAGGCGGATAGTGTCTCCTCGGTGTTGCCAGAGTAGCTCGACACGTAGACAAGCGTCGAGGGACCAACGTGCGCCGGAAGCGAGTAGTCCCGGACCACCGAGAACGGGACGGACATGCTCCGGGCCAGGTAGCCTGCGGCCAGCTCGCCGCCGATCGCCGACCCTCCCATCCCCGCGACCACAACGGAAGTGATGCCGTCCCCCGACACCGAGAGCGGCGTCTGCTGTCCTATGGCGACGGCCTCTCTCAGCTGATCCGGAAAGCCTTCCAGGTGACCATGCATTCCAGCGGGATCACTCGCGGACATCTTCTCCCGATCCTCGAGTATGCTCATGAGATCATCTCCGTCTCGCTTATCTTCGGGAACTTGACTCTGAATATCTGTTCGAGGTAGCGACGAACCTCCGAACCCGTCTTCATCTTGAGCGCCTTCGCCACCACGCGGCGCGCGTAAGCGTAGCTCGTCGAGCGGATAATGCTCTTGATCTCCGGTACCACGGCAGGCGCCGCCGAGAACTCATCCACACCGAGTCCCACGAGAAGCAGCGTGGCGAGCGGATCTCCCGCCATCTCGCCACATACACCGACCCAGATCTTGTGCTTCCGCGCCGCGCGCACCGTCCTGTCCACGAGCCTCAGCACCGCCGGGTGGAACGTGTCGTAGAGGTAGGCCACCTTGTCATTGCCACGGTCCACGGCCAACGTGTACTGCACCAGGTCGTTCGAGCCGATGCTGAAGAAGTCCGCCTCTTCCGCCAGCTCGTTCGCTATCATCGCCGCGGCAGGCGTCTCGATCATGATACCCAACGGGACGTTCTCGTCAAACTTCTCCCCCCGGGCCCGGAGTTCCTGCTTCGCTGCCTCCAGGACCTGTCTGGCATCCTTGACCTCATGGAGCGCAGAGATCATCGGCAACATTATCTTGACGTTCCCGTGCGCGCTGGCCCGGAGGATCGCTCTGAGCTGCCGCAACAGGAGGCGCGGCTGCGAGAGGCTGCAGCGGATTCCCCGCCACCCGAGAAACGGGTTCGCCTCGGGTTCGGGAGCGCCCATGGGACCGAACTTGTCGCCTCCGAGATCCACCGTACGCATGACCACCGTGGCCGGGGCCGCCAGCGACACCACGCCGCGATAGGCCTCGTACTGCTCGTCCTCAGAAGGGATCTCGTCCCCCGTGATGAACAGATACTCGGTCCTGAACAAGCCGATCCCCTCGGCTCCGTGAGAGACCGCCGCGCGGACCTCGTCCGGGATCTCGATGTTCGCAGCGACTTCGAATCGCCGGCCGTCCACGGTGACGGCCGGAGCATCTTTCTCCGCCAGCAGCTCCCTCTCGAACTCCTCGTACCTCCGCTGGCGGTCCTCGTAGTACTCCAGCACCGCCTGGTCGTATCTGTAGATTAGAAGCCCGAGCGTCCCGTCGACAATAATCTTCTCGCCCTGCTTGATAACGCCCGTGGCCTCGTGGAGCCCGACCACGGCGGGTATCTGCAGAGACCTCGCCATGATGGCCGCGTGAGACGTACGGCCGCCGACGTCCGTCGCGAAGCCCGTGACCCGCTCTTCGTGCATCGACGCCGTGTGCGTCGCTGCCAGCTCATGGGCCAGCACGATGACGTCGTCGTCCAGATGCCGCAGTGAGCTTTGCTTGCGGCCAAGCAGCCTCAGCAACAGACGCCTTTCGATGTCCTTTATGTCGAACACGCGCTCGCGCAGGTACTCGTCCCTGGTTCGCTCCATTGCGTTCGTGACCTGACCTATGGTCTCGGTCAGGGCGAAGGCCGCGCTCTGGCGCCCCTCACGGATGCGCCGTTGAGTTCCGTCGATCACCATCGAGTCTTTGAGAATCAACAGGTGTGCATCGAAGATGCTCGCGTGCGACTCCCCCAGCGCCTTCTCGAGCCCGCCTCTCAACCTCTCGAGCTCGCGCGAGGTCTCGCCGATAGCCGACATGAAGGCCTCTACTTCGGCCTCGATCTCATCAGGCTCGATCTTCACTTCCTCGACGTGCGGGCGCTCCGTGTCCAGCACGAACGCTTTGCCTATGACGATGCCGGGTGAGGCCGGCACGCCCTTGAGAACCTCTGTCTTACCTATCGCCTTGATGTCTATCAAACGCAAACCGCCTCTACTCTGAGTCTGCCTCCAGGAACTCCGCCACAGCCTCCATCGCCTCGACCTCGTCGGGCCCTTCGGCCGTGACGATCACCTCGCTCCCGCACTCCGCCGCCAGCATCATGACGCCCATGATGCTCTTCGCATCCACGGTGATATCGTCCTTGGTCAGCTTCACATCAGACCTGAAGCTACCGGCGAGCCGCACAAGACCTGCGGCGGGCCGCGCGTGCAGGCCGTGCTTACTTGCGAGAACCACCGTGCGCTCTGTCAAGTTATCCCCCGTCCAGCCCAGTGAGAAGCAGAACGACGCCACCAGCCGCTCCACCGAGCGCGACCAGCGTTGCCGCCACCCTTGCCCTAGCCGCCGCGTACGACAGTACGAAGAAGAGACCAGCAGCGAGGACCCTCCATGGCTCCACCGCCCCACCTGCTGCCACCGTCTTCGCGAGAATCAATCCGACGGCGAAGGCCGCCAGTGCTCTCATCCACCGGACCGTCGCTCTGAGACCGGGCCCTGTCAGTTCACTGGCGCCAGCCGGCCCGGCCGCCGCCCCAACACCGAGCCCTCTGATCCGCAGGACGAGATGCGGCACGTTGTAGAGCACGAGAAGCGCCAGAGCCGCCCACGCGACCCCCTGTAGCGCCAGCAGAACCGCAACGGCGCCCGCAAGGGGACGAAGGGCCCCCCAGAACAGCGCGTCCCCGGCCATACCGAGCGGGCTCGCGAGGCCCTTCTTCACCGACGTCACGGACGACGCCTCCGCACCGGCCGCTTCCTGAGCCGCCGCGGCTCCGAGGACGTACGATGCAAGCGCCGGGTTCGTATTGAAGAACTCCAGGTGCCTCTGCAGGAAGGCGCTTCGCGCGTCCTTGTCCTCTCCGTACCTGTGAAGCAGCGGGAGCATCGTGAAGCAGAAACCGACGTTCTGCATCCCCCGCGGATTCCAGACGGACTGCAGGAAGAACGAACGCCAGAGCATCCCCGTGCGCTCCCACCGCGTCAGAGTTCGAGAAGTCTGCGGGTCAGGATGTCCGGCCAAAGAGCCTCCACTCAGAAACTGACCACCAGCACAAGCCCGGCGACGAACCCCGCGGCCAGGAACCAGCTCTCTTTCCTGTCTTTCCCCCCGATGACGATCGCCACCGCGGCCATGGGCGCCGCCCACAAAGCCGTGGGGAATACCCCGCCAACGATGAACGAACTCAGGGACTTGAGCAGCAGCGACGCCGTCAGCACCGCCGCGGCCAGGAGCGAGGCCGTAACGAATCGAGTGATGAGCCCCAGCGCGACGGCCATTTTCACACCCCGCGCGTCCCCCTGCTGCGCCCGCGATTCGGCGATGGCGGAGTAGGTCACATTGAGTCTGCGGACGTGCGACGTGACCCTCTGCCCCAACGCGCCGGCCGTCAGGCCGCCTATCACGCCCGCCCCCACCACCAGCCCCTCGGACACGCCCGAGCCCGCAAGAATGGCCCCGACTCCCACACCGACCGCGCCTGCCACCGCACCGTCCGGGAAGGGCGCCGCCCCCACAGGCAGCACTCCGAGCCAGACCAGCTGAAGCGTTGCACCTACCACGAGCCCGAGAAACGGGTCCCCCACGGCCACCCCGGCTATGCACCCCGCCACGAGTGGCTGCGAGAGCATCACCTGGAGCGCTGCGGTCGCGTCCACCGAAAGGACCCCGCCCAGGAGGGACAGAACCACAATGATCCGGATCTCAGACATGCCCATCTTTCCGTGCTTTCAGACACCACGCACCGCGTTCGCAGCGGCCTCGCGACACGCGCCCTGTTCGCGGGTTCGTCACTCTGTTGGCAGCGGCGAGAACTCGAACTCCACTGCGAAACGCGCGCTCTCTCCGCCACCGATCTTGATGGGCCAGTGTGTGACCAGTGTGAGCCCCTGGAAGACCCGCTCCAGTCCCCCGTCGGAACGGGAGGCAGTATCCAGAGGCCAGGTCCAGACGCCGGCCGCGGGCTCACAGCAGATGGACAGCCGCTGTCCCCTGAGGCGATCGTCGACTCTCATCGCGCCGACGGCGTTCAGGCTCTTCCTTCTTCTCAGTCCGCTGCCGTCCGTGTCGTCCACATGAAACGACACCCACTCCTTCTCGGGCGTGAGGAACGACAGGTTCCACTCGGACGCGAACAGGACGTCCAGGTCCTCGTCGGGCGTCAGCTCGTACTCGACACGCACCCTGCCCTCATCAGTGAGCCAGATGCACTTCCCGATGAGGACGCGGCACTCGCGTCCAGCGACCGCCACCGTCCCGGTCCTGCTCATCTCCACCCCGATCGAACCGTTACGTCGCCCGAGTTCGAACTCGTAAGCGCCCCACGCAAAGTCGCCGAGTTCGCCGCCCCCGGCCTCGACTTCCGCACGCTTGACGTCGGGTGCGAAGAAATGGTCGATCGCGGAAACAGCAGCGTGCGAGTCGGAGCGCGTGAGTTCGCCCAGACCCTCTTCCTTCACGGTCAGTCCGTCGTGTATGTTCCCGATGCCCTCTCCATACTCGGCATCGCCGGCGGCGGGTATCTCGTCGTGGTATGCCTCGGCGTGACGGGACATCGTGGCCAGCACGTTCCAGTCCGCCTGCCGCACGTCGAGTTCAAAGATGGTGCCCCCTCGTGAGGGAGCGACGTACACGTTGGCACTGTGCGACTCCAGCAGGACCTCGTCGCGTCCGTCTATGTCGTGGTCGGTCACCTCGGCATGATCCCACGTCCGGCCTCGCGCCGCATCTATCAGCCGCTCGGCCCCGATGAGGTGATCGTAGATGGCAGTCCTCAGATGTGGAAGGTACACCCCGCCGAAGACCCCGTGCCAGTAGGCGCAGTTGCACTGCCCCTGCCACAGCTCGCGCCTCGCCTCCTCGAGCACGGCGGGCTCCACCGTGACGGCGCCGCCGTCCACCGCCTTCACGTCGCCCGCGGATCCATCCAGCGACTCAAGGACGTCGGAAGTCCGCTGCGCGGCCGCGATCTTCCCGCTGACGCGCATCATCTTTCTGAGCATCAGGTTCGACTCATCGTACTTGGACAGGAAGCCCTTCCAGGTCCCTCCCGAAACGAAGGGGCCCCACTCCTCCAGAAGTCCGTCGTCGCCGAGTCTGCCCAGGAACGCCTCGTAGCTGCGCCTGGCCTTTGTGGGCAGGGCCCATTCCATCATCTCGGGGTACGACGACGTAGGCAGGTATGCGCGCCCCCTCGGAATCGTATCGTCGACGACGTCCGCGAAGGTCGTGGTCGTCACCCAATCGCGATTCTCCGAGAGCGTCCTCAGAAAGCGCTTGAGCCAGCCGTTCGTGTGAACGTGCTCGTGAGTGCCCGGCCAGACACCGAACTTCTCCCCGTCGTCCCCGAACACCACGACGTGGCCTTCGCCACGCTCGGCGACCGAGCGCAGCACGTTCAGCGTCTCCTCGGGCTCGGCAAACGGGATCGCGTATCGGAGCTTCTTGCTGATAGGAAAGACACGGACCGCCGCGCCCTGCTCCTCCGCGAGGAACGGACCCACCAGATCCTCGTCCTCGATCCCGGCGAGGCGGAACTCGTAGTCGTCGAGCGGCAGGTACTCCAGGCCCGCCTCGTGGATGGTCCTGGCGAGGCGGGGCTCCCAAACTCTCTCCGCCAGCCACATCCCCCGAGGGCGCATCCCGAAATGGTCGGAGACGTAGTCCGTCATCATCCGGATCTGCCCGCGCGCGTCCCGCTCCGGGATCGCGCAGAGAATCGGCTCGTAGAAACCCCCTCCCAGAACCTCTACCTGTCCTCTCTCCACCAGCGCCCGCACACGCTCGATGTAGTCCGGGGCGTGCTCTTCGTACCACTCCAGCAGCGGGCCGGTGTTGTGAAGCACGATCTTGATCTCGGGGAACTCTTCGATAGCTTCAAGAAACGGAAGGTAGGCCGTTCTATACGCGTCCTCGAACACGCCGGGCAGATTGCCGACAGGTTGGTGGTTGTGTATGCAGAGGACAAACCTGACACCGTGCATGGACTGCCGCTCCTCGAGGTCCGCCGTCACTTCTCTCCGAGCGCCCGCAGCAGAACGGCCAGGTCCTGCGGCTGCGCCTGTGGAACGTCGCGGGCCGTGAGCTTGGTGCCCCCCGCCATGATCTCCTTCATGGCCGCAACGTCCTCATCATCGACAAAGACATAAGGCAGAAGCTCGCGCTTCCCCTCGGCGTGGTGCATTCCTCCGATGTTCGCCTCCGCCACATCCAGGCCGCTCCCGATGAGCGCCAGAAGATCGCGAGGGCTCTCCACGATCAGGAACGTGCGCTCATCGTCCCACTTGCCCGTCTTGAGCCCCGCGGCAAACCCCTCGCCCGTCTCGACCGACACGGACACTCCCATGGCGTCGGTATCAGCGTAGAGAGCGCACCTCCAGTCGCAGCAACAGACCTCGTCGTTGACGAGGATCATGCGCTCGGGCGAAAGCCAAGCACCCCAGGCGACCGTCACCTGGCCGTGGATCAGCCGGTCATCCACCCTCACCAACACGAACGGCATTCGCGAACTCCCCGGCCTCGCCGCGGCCCAATGATCACAGGATGCGCACGGCGTCGCGGCCGCGCTCCTTGACCGTCTGGATCAGTTCGTCCACGTCGGTGCGGTCCCTCTTGACGAAGAACTCAAGGAGCATCATTAGATTGACGCCCGTAAGAGCACGCATGCCCGCACTCCCCCCTACCATCTCCTGGCAGACGTGGTGGCAGCTCCCGCCCGGCATGTCGCTGATCACGACCACCTCGCATTCCGATGACAGGCTGGCCACGGCGTTCCTCACCGCCTCGCTCAGATCGCCCAGACCCATGCCGGCGTTGGACACGGCCACCCAGTTCGCTTGCTTCCCGAGAATCCCCTGCACCGCCTCCATCAGGCACTGCCCGACGTTGCCGTGTGCCACGAGCACACACCCTATGCGCTTGCTCTGACCGCTCACTCGTCGTCACCTCGCGTCGCGCGCAGCACGCTGTCCTGTCTTGTCACGGCGTCCCTCTGGCGTCTATCGAAGTCCTTTGCGGCGTTTATGCCCCTGAGCTTCAGAAGGTAGTTCAGAGCGATGACCTCTGAGATAACGTTGATATTCTTGCCAAGAACCAGAGGAAGCGTGACCGCGGGTATCTCGACACCGAGGATCTCCGACGTGTCCTCCTCGAAACCCAACCGCTCGTAGTCGGAGAGGTCGGACCACACCGCGAGTTTCACCTCCACCTCGATGCGCTTCCGCTGTCTGAACGCTTTCGTGCCGAACATCGCCTGAACGTCGATGATCCCGACACCTCGAATCTCCATGTGGTTCTGCAGAAGCTCGCTGCTGTAGCCTATCAGGTAGTCTCCCCGCGTGCGCATGACGCAGACGACGTCGTCCGCCACAAGCCTGTGCCCGTTCGCCACGAGGTCGAGCCCGCACTCGCTCTTGCCTATGCCGCTCTTCCCGGTGAAGAGGAGTCCCACCCCGTGCACGTCCACGAGCGTGCCGTGAACGACCTTCTGGGGCGCAAGCAGGTCCTCCAGTTCAGAAGCGAGTTCCCTCACCAGTCGTTCGGATGTGAGAGGCGTCGTAAATACGGGGACCCCACGCGAGTTCCCCAGCTCTACCAGGAGTGGGGGCGGCGCGAGACCGTCCGCAACGATGACGCATGGCACGGGCGGACTGCACAGCCGTGCGAGCGAGGCCTCACGCGCATCCGCCGTGAGAGAGCCGATGTAGCTCACCTCGCGCGAACCGAGGACCTGCACGCGGTCGGCGCAGAAGCCCTCAGCAAACCCGGCCAGGAGGAGACCCGGCAGACAGACATTGCTGTCTCGGATGACCCCACCCGACATCTCCGGCTTCGTCGCCATTGAGAAGGACAACCGCTCCCCGACTCGGGCCGTGAGCGATCGAGCCGTGAGTTCTTCAGTCACATTCCTGCCTCCCGCAGAAGCCGGTGCTCACGCTCCCCTACTTCGCCGGCTCGACCAGTCCGTAATCACCGTCGCCCCGACGATAGATAACGTTGACCTTGTCTGTCTCCGAGTTCATGAAGACAAGGAAGGCCACCTGAAGCTCTTCCAGTTCACCGAACGCCTCGTCGGGCGTCATCACGTCCGACGCAAGCCTCTCGGGCACAATACCAAGGTCGTCCAGAGACACACCGTTCGACGACATTGCCACATCGGCCGTCGCATCCACGCCCTTGTGGTGCCTGACGCGCTCCTTGTACTTCCGGATCTGACGCTCCACCTTCTCGATCGAGCGATCGAAAGCGGACCTCATGTCCTCCCCCGCCTGCTCGCTGGAGATGACGGCGCGAGACGCATGCACGGTGACATCCGCGATGCAGCGGTGTCCTTCCGTCTGCAAGACGACGTGCGCCTCATCCACGCGGTCGAAGTAATGCGCCAGGTGCGATACCTTGTCCTCGATGTACGTTCTCAGCGCAGGCTCCAGTTCACAGTTCCTGCAGGTGACCGTGATCCTCATGCTCGCTCCTTTCCCTGCACGCTGTCCAAGAGCGCGGGGCGCGGCTTACCCAGCGCCGCCACCGCCTCGTGGGCCCTGTACGAACTCCTGATGAACGGTCCTGCTGACGCCCACCTGAACCCCATCGCCAGACACTCGGAAGCCAGCTCGTCGAACTCCTCCGGTGTCACAAAGCGCGCCACCGGATGGTGCGCGGCGGACGGTCGAAGGTACTGACCAAGGTAGATGATCTCGACGCCAGCCGCCAGCACATCGGCCAGGGCCTGCCCGAGTTCCTCCCGTGTCTCTCCCATGCCCAGCATCAGCCCCGACTTGACGAGTGTCCCCGACGACGAGCCCGCAGCTCGCGACAGGACCTCGAGTGAACGCTGGTACCCTGCGCCCTTCCTCACCGTGGGATACAAACGCTCGATCGTCTCGACGTTGTGCCCGAAGACATCGGGACTCGCCGCCAGCACCGTCTCTACCCCGTCCGGGGAGCCGTCGAAATCAGGCACCAGCACCTCGATGCCGGCCCGCGGGTTCGCTCTTCTAATCGCCCTGATGGTCGCCGCGAACTGCGCCGCTCCCCCGTCCGGAAGATCGTCCCGCGTCACTGACGTCACCACTACGAAATCGAGCCCGAGCGTCGTGGCCGCCGAGGCCACCTCATCGGGCTCACCTGGGTCGACCGGGACGGGGCTCCCGTGAGACACCGCGCAGAACCCGCAGTCACGCGTACATCGATTACCCAGTATCATGAAGGTCGCCGTGCCCCGTGAGAAGCAATCGACGCGGTTCGGACACCTCGCCTCGTCACACACGGTGTTCACCCGATGTGACTTGAGCGTCTCCCGAACCAGCCTCGTCTCCGCAGGATTGGCCATGGGCTTGGTCAGCCAGGCCGGAAGCCGCGCCCCGGTTTTCACTCGACCTCTATCCTCCCCAGCCTGTCCCCTGGCGCCACGGTAGCGTCCTCCTGCGTCAGTATCTCGGCCAGAGTTCCCGTGTGATGGGATATCACCGCCAGCGCAGTCTTGTCCTCGACCGACTCCACGACGAGCAGTTCGTCACCCTCGCGCACGGCGGCACCCGCGTCCACCTTCCAGTACGAGATGGTGAACTCGCTTGCGTCCGTCTCGGTCGTCTCCAGGATGATGTCTTTGAGCACGTCCGTCGCCCCCGGGTCCCTCAGATCTCCTTGCGAAGACCCGCCCTCAGGATATGCATCTGGTCGCGGTACTTGGCCACGGCTCGCCGGGAGATCGTGAAGCCCATCCGCCGGAGCTCCTCCGCGACCTTCTGGTCCGAGAGCGGCTTCTTCTTGTCTTCCTTGCTGATTATCTCCTGCATCGCGTCGCGCACCGTTTTCGAGGCAACCGCACCGCTGCCCTTCGGTATGGCACTGGAGAAGAAGTACTTGAGCTCGTAGGTTCCGCGCGGCGTCTGCACGTACTTCCCGCGCGTAACACGGCTGACCGTCGACTCGTGCATACCGACGTCATCGGCGATCTGCTGCAGCGTGAGAGGTTTGAGGGCAGAGATGCCCTTGTCGAAGAAGCCCCGCTGCGCCCGGAGAATGCTCTCCGTTACACGGACCATCGTGCGACGGCGGTTCTCAATGCTCTGCACGATCCACCGCGCGGCCTTGAGCTTCTTGGAGATGAACTCCCGCTCCTCAGAAGCCGCGCCGGACGAGAGGATCCTGCGGTAGGTCGGGTTGATCCGCACTCGCGGGACGTCCTGGTCATTGAGGTAGACGACGAAGTCACCGTCGACCTCGTCGATCACGAGGTCCGGCGTAATGTAGCCGGGATCGCGGACCACAGGGTCAATGCGAGGTCTGGGGTCCAGTTTCGCAACCTCACCGATCGCCTCTCGGAGCTCCTCCGTCGAGACAGACAGCTTCCTGCGGATCGCGTCGTACCTGCACGCCTTCAGCTCCTCGAAGGAGGTCGTGACCACCCGCACCGCCAGCGTGTCCCCGAGCCCCTTGCGCTCCAGCTGGAGGAGGAGACACTCTTCGATCGTGCGCGCCGCTATCCCCGCGGGGTCGAGCGCCTGCACTAACGCCAGCGCCTTCTCAACGCGCTCCACGTCGACCTTGAGCGCCCGAGCGATCTCCTCGAGTGTGTCGGTGACGTAGCCGACCGCGTTCAGCTCGTCAATGATGTACTCGGCAACACCGATGAGCGCGTCGTCCTCGCACTCCATATGGAGCTGGTGTTTCAGTTCGTCCTCAAACGTCGCCACGGCCACCGGTACGCGCTCAAACCGGTCGTCATCGTCATCTCTCGCGAAGTTCTGTCCGTACGCGTGGGAGTAGACATCGTCAAGGTAGTCGTCCCAGTCGAGCTCCTCCCCGGAGTCGTCCTTCTCCTCGGAGGTCTCGGCCTTCTCCGCCTCGGATTCCGCCGCCTCCTCGCCCTGCCCCTCGTCCGCGGCCCCCTCCTTCTCCTCGGCCCTCTCCTTCTCCTCGGCCCCGTCCTTCTCCTCGGCGCCGTCCTTCTCCTCGGCGCCGTCCTGCTCCGATTCCTCCTTCTCGAGCTCCGCCTCTTCATCCTCGAGACGATCGAGGAGCGGATTCTGCAGCAGCTCCTGCTTGAGGAACTGCTCCAACTCGAGCGTCGACACCTGGAGGATCTTGAGAGCCATCTGCAGCCGCGGAGTCATCACCAGCTGCTGCGACATCCTCATGTGAAGTCCGTGCTTGATATCCATCAGAGTCCCCCTCTGCCCGTTGCTCCCCGGGCCAGTCCTGATTCGCTGCGGAAGGGGCTCCGCGCGGAACCCGGCTCCTGAACTGCTCGCAATTCATCTACAGGCGGAAGCGCTCTCCAAGATACAGCTTCCGCGCCTCTTCGTTCGACGCCAGCTCGCCGGCGTTCCCGGAAAGCAGGATCTCACCCTCGTACATGATATAGGCTCTGTCGGTCACCGACAACGTCTCGCGGACGCTGTGGTCGGTGATCAGGATCCCTATCCCTCTGTCCCTGAGCGTCCTGATGATCGCCTGGATGTCCTGCACCACTATCGGGTCGATCCCGACGAACGGCTCGTCGAGAAGCAGAAAAGCCGGTCGTGTCACCAGTGCACGTGTTATCTCCACGCGCCGTCGCTCTCCTCCCGAAAGCGTCGCCGCGGAGCGGTCCCGAAACTCCTCGATACCGAGCTCGCCCAGGAGTTCGGTCAGTCTCTCCTCGCGCTCTGCCCGAGTCCCACCAAGTGTCTCGAGAATGGCGTTGATGTTCTGCCCGACCGTCAGTCCCCTGAAGATGGACGACTCCTGCGACAGATAGCCGACGCCCATCCGGGCCCGCTGGTACATCGGCAGCCTGGTGATCTCCTTCCCGTCGAGCAGAACCTCGCCCCCGTCGGGCGTCAGGAGCCCGACTATCATGTGGAACGTCGTCGTCTTCCCCGCGCCGTTGGGGCCGAGCAACCCGACGACCTCGCCTCGCTCAAGACTGAGCTCCACACTCTTGACGACCGTGCGGCGCCCGTACCGCTTCACCAGCCCGACCGCGCTGAGCTTCTGGGGCGTGGACGCGTCACGACCGGTTCCCGCTCTTTCACTCTTCCTCGACAAGCTCCCCCTCCGGCGTCCGGACGTACGCCTTGAAACCGCTCTTCACCTTGATGTTCTTCAGGTCGGGATCGGCCTCCATCCCGACACCGGTCATCACGTCGTCGCCCTTCGTCACGCGGATCGGGCGGTCCGTTTCGACCTTCCCCGTGCGTTCATCCCATGTGAGCTTATCGGTCGTGAGAATGGTCCCGTCCGCCGCGTAGACGACCACATCGTCTGTGACCTCCATGTCGTTGGTCCGGCGGGCCAGAACGCCCTCGTTGGCGGTCAGGGTCGAGCGAACCTCGCCCTCGTCATCGAAGAAATCGACTCGCAGGTCGATCATCTCGATGCGGTCCGCATCATTGAAGACAAGCGCGTGCGCCGCGGAAATGGACCAGACCTTCGATCCTTCGCGCGTCTGCGTCAGCGTAAAACCGTCTATCTCCTGGTCGGCGAGCGTCCGGGACCCCCTCGACCCGCCTCCCTCATCACCGCCGCATCCGGACAGCAGCAGCGTGAGTGCGACAATAGCGGCCGAAGCAAAGACAGACGACAACTTCATTGAGTTTCCGTTCCCCTTTGCGGCGATCCCGTCTCCTCTGGCAGAACACCACTGACAACCATTGGCGCGCGCTTTCAATATACCCGAGAAGGACCCCGTCCTCAAGGCGTCCCGTAAACTGCAGAGAGACCCGCGGGGACCCTTTGCGGCTGGAGAATAGCAGAATGCTGAATGAGGGGTCAACAGAGAGCCGCGCATGACAGGGGTGTTCGTTGTCAGATGCTCGCCAGGAACTCCTTGACCACGTCCGCCCAGTCGCCCCTGGCCTTGAGGATAGCCTCGACCGTCTCGCGCACCGCTCCCCGACCCCCCGGAGCCTCGGTGACGTGCGGGGCCGACTCCAGAAGGTCAGAGCACGCGTCGCCGACCGCGACGCCTATCCCGACCTCCCGTATCGACGCTATGTCAACCAGGTCGTCGCCGACGTAGGCTATTGCTGATAGGTCAACGCCGTGCCTTTCGGCGATCTGGCGCACCACGTCGAGCTTCTGCTGCTCACCCTGGTAGACCTCACGAACGCCCAGCATCTCGGCACGGCGCTCAACGATCCCGGACACGCGCGCCGACAGGAAGATGACCTGGACACCTGCGAACTGCGCGACCATGATTCCTATGCCGTCCCGAACTGAGAACTCCTTGATCTCCTCACCCGACGCACCCAGCACGAGATGCGCGTTCGTCAGCACGCCGTCCACATCAAGAACAAGGAGCTTGATGCCGGTCGCAACACGCTTGTCAAATGCCAGCACCGCATTACCCTCCCGTCGCGCGAACAGCACGCGCGACCCT
>JAUWCJ010000078.1 GCA_030609365.1 Candidatus Eiseniibacteriota bacterium
GAGGCCAGTATCTCCTTCAGATGACAATGGGTTCTGGAGCCAAAGCAGGCCAACTTCCTCGCCCTGCTGGGTGGGTCACGATGTACCCATGCGTTGCCTATGAATCTACACAACACTATGGACATTACCGCGCAGACACGATATGATTGACCGAGGTGGCGACCGCATGCTAGTATGTAGGTGAGCTTCGGACTCGATCTCCGCGCACCAGACGGCACCTTGGCACGGGGAGGCTCGATATGCGAATAGACAGTCATTCAGGCGGCGGTCCCGCCGTCACCAACACTCCTGCGCTCACGTTTGTGTTCGCTCTCACCTGTACGATCCTGATGCTGATAGCGACTGCGGCACCCGGCACGGTTCGCGCTCCGTTCAGCGCGCACGAGGGCTACCCCGGCCTCACGCGCGTCGAGGAGGTGCTGGCCCATGACGACGGGACACCGGAAGAGGAGTGGATCGGACGTCCCGGACAGAAAGTCGCGGTCCATTTTCAGGCGCCTGTCTGGGCGACGCACCTTATCGCGATCGAGTTCTACATCATGGACGACCACGTGGCCAACCCATACGACCCCGAGGCTCCCTCGACGGCTCCGTTCACGGTCTGGGTGTGGAGGCCGTCCTCGGACGCGCTCCCTGGCGCCCCGGGCAACGACGGCTACGTCCCGTTCCCCGACATGTACATGTATCCTGAGGAAGCTTGGGTCAGGGTCGATCTTCCCAACCCGGTAGACATCACCGACGACGAGCTCTTCCCTGACAGGACGTTCTTCGTCGGAATGGAGTGGGAGTACAGGTACAACCCCGTCCTCGGTGTCGACACGGACGAACCGAGCGGCTCGAGCCTGATGTGGAACTGGGCCGAGTGGGAGATCATCGACGGGAACTTGCTGATCCGCGCCGTAGTCTGGTCTGACTCCGCGCCGGAGGTCATCTACGTCGACGCGGCGGGAGGAGGCGACTACTTGACCATCCAGGACGCTGTCGACGCGGCGTCCGCACGCGACACCATTCTCGTTGCGCCGGGGACGTACACGGGGCCTGCGAACAGGAACATCAGCTTCGGCGGGAAGAACATCGTGCTCAAGTCGCAGGAGGGGCGCGCCTCGACCATCATCGACTGCGAGCACCAGGACCGCGGGTTCTTCTTCGTGGACGGAGAGGACGAATCAGCGACCGTGCAGGGCTTCACGGTAAAGAACGGACTCGGCTCTGGCGGAGGGATCCGCTGCGTCAACTCGTGGCCGACCGTTGTCGACTGCGCCTTCACCGACAACGACGGCGAGAACTACGGCGGCGGGGTGTACTGCAGCAACGCGGTCACCCTCTCTCCCGCTTTCGTCAACTGCGTGTTCGCCGACAACTTCGCCGCCATTCAGGGAGGCGGCGCGCTGATGGACTTCTCGGAAGTGACGTTCACAAACTGCACCTTCGTCGGCAACGGCGCGCCCGAGGGCGGCGGGATCCACTGCGGAACCGCTTCATCTCCCTCGTTCTCGAACTGCATCATTGCGTTTGGCTCTGAGGGCGGAGCCGTCCTGTGTCCGCTCACCAGCGTACCGACGTTCAATCACTGCTGCGTGTTCGGCAACGCCGGCGGAGACGAGCTGTGCGGCGACTACTGGGAGAATCTGTTCGTCGACCCTCTCTTCTGCGGGGCGGACGCGGGTGACTACTCGCTCTACGACACCTCGCCATGCCTGCCCGCGAACAACGCATGGGCGGTTCTCATCGGAGCGCTCGGAGAAGGTTGCACCGCGACGGTCGTGAAGGAGAGATCCTGGGGCGCGATCAAGGCGATGTACCGCTAGCTTCGCATCAGCGGTGGGGCGTCAGACACGGTCGCGGTTGGGAACAAGCTCTATCAACGCTCCCGCCACCCAGGTTGGAGACGGAGCGTCGTAGGGCCCGGACATGTCGTCGGCAACGAGGTCCAGCACGCGTCCCTTCACAGGACCCAGAAGATGCCTGAGCGCCTGGCCTACATCGCGGGCGTCGCTCTTAGCATCCACGCAGTGATGATTGTATCCCCAGTGGTCGCCGTCAGCGAGCAAAGCCAGGCCTTCTTCGATGCGCCGGCGAGCCAGTTCCAGGCCGCCGTCCTCCGGGCTCAGCGCCTCGTCGGCGGCGTCTCCGTATCCAACTCCGTGATGGAACGGATCGGCGGTCGCCACGACCACTGAATCCTGGGTGATGCGCTCGAGATCCTCGATGCCGGGCAGGTCGCCGGGGCGTCCGCCGGCCAGGTAGGGATAGCGCAGAGTCAGTTCGGGGCCGTCAGTGCCGCGGCGTGTCGTCTCCTCGTGCCAGAGGAAGAGGAAGTTCGAGAGTGAGAACTCCCGGGTCCAGTCGGTGCGCCCGGACAGAGACGGGTCCTGGATCCCCCACGAGTCCTCTGCGGAAGGGTCGCTCCCGTCCGCCACACGCACACGAGCCTGTTCGAGTTCGTCGGTGAGCGCATGCAACACGCCGAGGACTAGAACCCGGTCCGCGCCGCTGTCCAGGCACGCGTGCACGGCGGCTGCCGTGTGGTGTCCGCACACCTCGAGCGAGACGTGCGGGAAGATGACGGCTCCACCGCGCTCCAGGACAGGCGCGAGGTTCCACGCGCGACCCGCATCGAGCAGCCGCGCGGCGCCGTCGTGCCCCAGGCGCCGCTGCGATCGCTCAGCCGTAGCTTTGAAATCGGGGATTCGGGCAGTCACTCGCGGGACTCCGCGGAGTCCATCAGAAGTAGAACCTCGCCCCCACGCCTCCGCTCAGATCGAAGTCCGTCTTGGGTATCACGTTGAAGATCGGGGCGATCTCCACGAAGACGTCGAAGCGCCCATTGTCGAACAGCCAGTCGAGGCCGATAGGAATGCGCACACCGAATTCCGAGTCCTTATCATCACGCAGGATCATCCGCGCTCCGATACCGTAGTAGAGCGGGGCGGTACCACCGATCTTCTCGTCCTCGATCGTGCGGTGCCACAGATAGTCGCAGTGAGCGTAGAAGTTGTTGTCGCCCAGCGACCACCCGGTCGCCGCGTCAATCGCCGTGTCTCCATCGTTCCACCACTTGAACGAAAACCCGGTCGGCTCACCGGCCATGATGCCGATGCCGATGTCCGCCGGGGCAGGCGACGGTACCAGGGCGGCGAGAATGACGGCCACCAGGATCATCGGACACAGAACGCGCATGAGTTCCCTCCCTCGATTGTGTCTACGGACTCCACGGACTGTACTTGTTGATTCGATGTCGGCTCCTTGATGCCTCACGTCAGACGGCACACGGCTCAGATAACACGCGCCTCGACGCTGCCAGGCTTCCAACGCCACGCAGAGACGAGCGCGTAGACCCCGACGACAGCCAGAAGCGGTGTCGTGTAGACACCTGGCAGCGCCTGCCCCGCCAGTAGCGAACCCACGATGTGGCCGGAGACGTTGGCCAGAGCTATCAGAGCAACGCCGATGGTGGCAACACGCATCCCGCTCGCTCCGCGGTATGCCAGGGGCGCGAGCGCAGTGAGTATAGCAACGAACGCTACACCCGTCCACATCGACGCGGCCAGAATGAGCGACGGCGAGGTGACGAACGGGAGAAGCTCGCTGACTGCGCGGGTCGCGTCGCCGTAGAAGGGCAGGAATCCGATGAATGCTTCCTCTGCTACGTGAACCGCCAGAGCGAAACAGAGCGCCAGCCACGGTCTGCCGATGCCACGGGGTCTGTGTGCGGCTCTGGCCGTCACTGTGCTTCCCCTTCCACGCGCTCACTTGAGTGCGCCGCGCTCAGCCGGGCGGAGCGTTCGGTCGGGCAGAGCGCTCCGTCGGGCCAACGAACCCGGCCGCGGCAGAGTGGCCGGCGGCAATCCGATCACCGCTCTTCTTCGCCGAATAGAGTCAGAATGCGCTGCAGCAGCGCCTCGGCCTGAGGAGTCTGCAGATAGTAGAGCGGGAACCCGAGGTAGCAGACGTTACCGCGGTTGTCGCCGGAGAGGTACAACACCACGCTCGCCTCTCCCTCGTAGTTTTCATTGAGGAAGCTGTCAGTCGCGTAGATCTCAAGACCCGTGCCCTGGAAGTTGACGAGCTTCTCGACGGGGAGACCACAATGGTAATAGCCGGGTATGGGCGGGTCACAATAGAACCACCACTTGCCCGGCTGCACGTCGCAGTCTCCCGTGTCGACGTAGACCGGCTCGAACCCCAGCGCCTCTCCGGCGGGGGTCGGCACGGCCCCGTGCATGCAGTAGCCATAAGTCCAGGGATCGTTGGGATTGGCCCTAGGACCGCTGTGGTCGACGTAGCCGACTCGCAGGACGTCCCGGATGAACCGTCCACCCGGCGTCGGGTCCTCGGGCCCCACGTACAGGGGGTACGGCGCGCCCGCCACCTGTGTCAGCGTCTGCTGGCCGCAGAGAACGAGGTTGCCTCCCGCTCGCACGTAGCCACCCAGGCGATCGTAGTCCTGCCCATATGAGTTGAAAAGCCGTCCGATCTCGGCGTCCACCTGGTCGCAGTACCAGATGACAGTTGAGGCGTCGGCCAGCGCCTGAACGTCGGGAGGTGAGGGGTTCCCCCCGACCTCGTGCTCCGCGGGATCCCACGCGTACCGCTCGCCGAAGGGCGCAACGATGGCGTCGTAGAACGCGTCTCTCTCTACATCTGTGCCCCACGCATCATTCGCCTCCAACCAATCATAGTCATCCACGATGAGAATGTAGTCATCCAGACCGACCTCGACGACCTCGAAGCGAAGGTGCGCGTGGATCTCGATTTCTACCGTGTCCTTGACCCCGACGTGCATCTCATGCTCTCCCGGCACGGGCGTTACCTCGAAGTGCGTTCCGGTCGACGACCACGCGGACCAGCTGTTGGTGTCGTCGTAGGCGTGTCTGTACTTGATGCCCTGCCCCTCGGCGCTCCAGTCGAACGTCACGTGCTCGCCGTCGAAGATCGGTATCGGCGGCTCGAGCCACGCGTCTGGATACTCAGGCCAGCGGCGGGGGCCCCCGAAGACGTTCGACGTGACGTAGAACTGAGTGGGTCCCCAGTAGCAGATCTGGAACGACCACTCGGCCGGAGTGACGTCCCGGGCTCCCTGGTCATCGACCGACCAGACCTCGAACTGGAAATCCCCCCAGAGAGGACCGAAATCCGCGACGGTCTCGTCGCTCGAGAGACTGTCCTCAGACGCGTACTCAACGTAGTCGAAGCCATCGCGGATCATCAGCCGGTAGCCGAAGCCCACGACCTCTCCGTCGGCGTCACTCCCCTCCCACTCGAAGGTCACGAACGGCCAGCTGATAGGGGCCGGTCCCTCGAGGATCTCCGTGTCGGGGAAGATGTTCTGTGCCGTGAAGGAGACACTCGCGGGTGTGGGGTCCTCGGCGCCCCTGTTGTCGACGGCCTTCACCGCGAATGTGTGATACCCGTACGACTGATCCTGACCCCCGGCCGCGTCGTCGGTGGATACCACGAACACACTGTCGGTCGCCACGGTGTACTCCCATCCGAGCGAGTCCCACATCGTCAGGAAGTGCGTGACCTCGCCGTCGGGGTCCCATCCGAACCAGTTCATCCGCACGCGGTAGCTCACCGTGTCCCCGGCGTCCGGCGCGAACGACAGGTGGGTCTCCGGCGGGATGTTCGCCAGGCCGGACGGGTCGTCCTTGCCGCACCCCAGCGGGACGGCCACTAGAATGCAGCAAACCAACAACAGTATGAATAGCGTCGCTGCCCGCAACATGACTTGACCTCCAGGGGGATGATCCGGTGCCTGTGCTCTGCGCCTGTGCTCTGCCGCCGGCCAGGAAGATGGGGGCCGATCCTGTTTTCATCATACACCTGCATATCGGGGGTGTTCAAGCCCCACACCGGCGGCGTCCGGAGGCCCCCTTGCAGGTTGACTTGGCCCCGTCGGCGGGCTAAACTTCTGAAGGAGTTTGCCGAAGTGGTGGAATTGGTAGACGCGCTGCGTTCAGGGCGCAGTGGGGCTAGTCCCTGTGGGGGTTCGAATCCCCCCTTCGGCACCAGAAACCTAGAGAGGCGGCCCGCCATCCGCGGGCCGCCTCTTCTTGCTGTCGATCCTTGGGGTTCCGTGCTGCAACGTGCGCCGCTACGGACGGAAGAGTCCCTTGATAACGCCCCAGCTCGCCTCATCGACCGGAGTGTCCGCCTGTATGAGGAGCAGGTAGTCCTCGGTCTCGCCGTCCTCGAAGGAACCCGAGCCGTCCCAGTCGGCCCCGACGGGGCTCTCACTCACCGTGAACCTGAACCAGACGTGCTGGTCGTTCGGACCCACGAGGAAGTTGGGAACGCCGAGACCCGAGACAGTCCCTGTGTAGCCCATCGGGACCGGGATGTTGACCGCGAAGTGCTCGACCGCGTAGCCGATTCCCGAACACAGCGAGGACCCATTCCAGAAGCCAGAGTGGTCCCAGTCGGCGAGCGCGTTGAAGTACCCGTCCACCGGCATCTGATTCGTGATCTGTATGTCGATGTCGACGCCCCAGACTGCCGTCGCACACGCGATGGCCAGAAGCCCGGTGCTCGTGCACGGAACGATGGTGTTCATGTTGTCAATGGTATAGGCCGGCGGGAACAGCAGACCCGCATCGCCGTCCTGGTAGCACTCGTCCTGGTCGTAGAGCGGGAAGGTCACGCCAGCGCAGGCGCCCGCGTTGCCGTCGGCCTCGAAATCGAACACCGGCTGCGGCGCGCCCGAGCCTGGGAAGTGGGCCCAGCAGAGCGGGCCGTGGTAGACGAACCCCGCCGAACCAGCGAAGCACGTCGGGAAAGTGCCGGTGACAGGAATCCAGGGATACGCGATACCGTCCTCGGGCGCATCGCCCCACTCCCCCTCGTCGCCGAGGGCACTCGCGGGTGCGAGCAACAGGGCAACCATCGCCAGCGCGCAGGCCACATACATCGCTCTGATCCTCACGGTCTGCCTCCTCTCTCCCGAGACATCCAGCCGGAGCCGAACCGGCCTGTCTCGTCACCTGTGCCAGTGCCGGGGTCGGGGCAGGGCAGCTACGGAACCCACGAGCACGAGCGTTAGGAGCCACGCGTACAACCGAGGATGGGCCATGCGCAGCAGACACGCTTGGTATGTCACGCCGCGCCCTAGCTGTCAAGGGGTAACGCTGGTTTTCCGGGAAACGCATGGGTACACAGCGGAACGCGCGAGATGACCGTACATGACCGTGTGGGCCGACGTTCAGCAGTTGTCACGGGCGGAGGCCTCTGCTAGTCTGGCCCTGGACTCACACAGACACGCGAACGCCGGAGAAAACACGTGAACAGACCAAAGGTCGCAGTTCTGAGAACCACGCCGGAGACGGTGCTGGACGACTACGTTCGCCTGTGCGAACTGGCCAACATGAAGGACGCGCTCGAACCGTCCAACACGACGATCCTCAAGGACAACATCAGCTGGCACCTGATGTACCCGGGCTCGAACACAACGCCCTGGCAGCTCGAGGGCACCATACTCGCGCTCCGGCAGGCCGGCTTCCAGGACCTCGTCGACGTCCACAACAAGACCGTCGTTACCATCTGCGACCTGGGCGACCGCTACAACAAGTTCGGCCCCGTCCTCCAGAAGTACGGCGTGCCGAAGAAGTACAACTTCGAGCCCAAGGATATGACCTGGATCAAGCACCAGCCTGCGGCGAAGATGACCGTGCTGAACGATATCTTCCCTGACGGCATCTACCTGCCCGACTACTTCTTCGGCAAGAACATCGTCCATCTGCCTACGGTGAAGACTCACAGCTACACGGTCACCACCGGAGCGCTCAAGAACGCCTTCGGCGGCCTCCTCAACGTCAACCGCCACATGACACACACGTGGATACACGACACCATCGTCGACCTCCTGGCCATCCAGAAGGAGATCCACACGGGCGTCTTCTGCACGATGGACGGAACGACGGCGGGCAGCGGCCCGGGTCCGAGAACGCTCATTCCTCACCAGAAGGACGTCATCCTGGCGTCCTCCGACCAGGTGGCGATAGACGCGGTGTCCGCCCAGATGATGGGCTTCGATCCGATGAGCATCGACTACATCGCGCATGCGACCGAGCGCGGGCTGGGTACTGGCAACCCCGCCGAGATAGAGGTCGTCGGCATGCCGGAACTGGCCGACGAGCGGTGGGGATTCAAGGTGGGCGTGAACCTGGGGACCGGCACGGGCATGCTGCTCTGGCGGTCGCCGCTCAAGATCTTCCAGAAGCTCCTGTTCCAGACGCCCATCGTCAAGATGTTCATCTGGGCGAGCGAGACATACCACGACAAGTTCTGGTACCCCAAGAACGGCGTCCCGGTCGTGGAAGAGTGGAAGCGCGAGAGCCCGTGGGGGCGCCTCTTCGAGGAGTACCCCGAGGAGCCGGACGGAACCGATCCCGCGTGTCGCGTCGAGCCGTTCGAGTAGCTCTCTCCGCGCGCGAATCGACTCCCCCCGCGTCGCGACCCGCGCGGTCCAGGCGACAGCCTACGCGCCTCCCGCCACTACGCTGCCGCCACTACACTGCGCGAGACGTCGAGCACATATGCATCGATACCCTCACCGAACGCTGCGGCATTTAACTCCTCAACTTTCCGAACGAGCGAATCCGCAACGCCCTCCTCGACCACCACGAGCATGGTCGAGTTCGATCCGGGCCAGACGTGGGTCTTCTCACGAGGCTCTCCATGAGAGAGCCTCCCCTCGACCTCGGGGAACCGCGTGTAGGTGCGGATCCCCAACGCCTCGAGGATCTCCTTAACCTCATCATCGATACCAACGTAGTAGTTCAGAAAGACCATCTTCATCGTGACCACCTCGCGTTCTTCCTGAGCCTGCCCTCGAAGATGGTGTAGAGGGTCGGCACGAGCACCAGTGTAACCAGCGTCGAGACGAGCAGTCCTCCGATCATGGCCACGCCGAGCGGCCTCCACACTTCAGACCCCGTGTACTGCATGACCGCCAGTGGCAACATGCCGAAGATGGTGGTGAACGCCGTCATGAGCACCGGCCTGAGCCTCCGTTTCCCCGACGTGGTCACCGCTTCTACCACGGTCAGACCACGCTTCCTCAGGATGTTCGTGTAGTCGATAAGCACGATCGCGTTGTTGACGACGATACCCATCAGCATGATGACACCCAAGAACGACGTCATCGACAGGGTGGTGTTGGATATCACGAACGCCCACACCACGCCGACGAACGCGAACGGTATCGAGAACATGACGATGAACGGGTCGAGCAGCGACTCGAACTGCGACGCCATCACCATGTAGACCAACGCGATCGACAGGAGGAGGAGAAGCCCGAGGTCGCCGAACGACTCCTGCTGCTGTTCGATGTCGCCCCCCATCTCGACGGTCACCGACGGCGGGACGGCCAGTTTGTCGACTTCGCGTGCGATGTCCGCGGAGACCTCACCGAGCGCTCTGTCCAGCAGCCGGCCCTGGACCTTAACGATGCGCTCCTGATCTCTGCGTCGTATCTCCGTGGGACCGACGCCCATCTCCACAGACGCGACCGAGGAGAGCCGTACCATCTGTCCCGTGACGGACGGGATCGGCAGCGCGAGTATGTCATCGATGGAGTCGCGCTCGTGCGCGGGCGCGCGCACGATGACCTCCCATTGGTCGCCGCCCTCACGGAGCTTCGTCGCCTCAACGCCGTAGACGTGCGTGCGAACGGCGGACGCTACCAGGTAGGTGTTGAGACCGAATACTGCCGCCCGTTCCCGATCGACGATGATGTGAAACTCGGGCCTCGGGTCGCCGAGATCCAGTTCCACGTCGACCGCGCCTGGTATCTTGCGGACGGCGTCGCGGATGGTCATGCCCACCGCTTCGAGTTCGTCCAGATCGTCACCCTTGATGTCGACCTGGATGGGCGCCACCCCCATGCCGACGAGCGCGCCGATCGAGCTTCCCGTCCTGATGTTGAGCTTGACGATGCCCGGCACCGAGTGCGTGAACTTGCGTATCAGATTCGCGACCTCGTCCGAGGAACGGTCTCTGAGCGCGGTGTCGACCAGCTGAAGACCCACGCGACCGATGTGCGTGCCTTCCTTCTCGCCCCACAGCACCGCCTGGCCGCTGCCGGTCTCTCCCGCGTAGCCCCACAGATACTCGCGCTCCGGCACCTCCCGCTCGACGAAATCCTCGACCGCTTCGATGACCTCCATCGTGCGGTCTAGCCTCGTCCCGGGAGCGAGCTCCACCGTCATTTCGATCTCGCCGCTGTCCGGATGCGGGAAGAACTCGGTCTTGACGAGACCCAGCATCGCCATCGACACGACGAAGATGCCGAGTGCAACGAGCACGGTGCGCCGCTTGTGCCTGAGCGCCGACTCGAGTATCCGCCCGTACCGCTCCTCGAGCCTGGCGAAGGTGCGCTCCCCGCTTCTGAAGAACCTGCTCTGCTTGCGTCTGTCGTCGTCGCCGTCGAAACTGCTCTTCATGAGCGTCGATGTGAGGGCGGGTGTCAGCGTCAGTGCCGCGAAGAGCGACACGGTGATCGAGGCGATGACGACGAGCGCCATCTGCTTGAAGAGAACGCCGGTGATACTCGTAATGAAGAGCATCGGGATGAACACGACGACCGTGGTCAGGGTCGATGCCGCGATGGCCTGCCCGATCTCGGATGGGCCGAAGACGGACGCCTCCCGCACGCGCTCGCCGGACTCCACGTGCCGCGTCACGTTTTCGAGCACAACGACCGCCGCGTCGACCACCATCCCCATGGCGATCGCGAGGCTCATCAGCGAGACCATGTTGATCGTGTAGCCGGACGCGTACATTACGAACAGTGCCGCCGCCATCGTCGCGGGGATCGTCAGTCCGATGACGATCGTGCTGCGGAATCTGCGGAGGAAGAACAGAACGACCAGAATGACACCGATGGCACCGAACAGCATCGCCTGGCGCAGGTTGCGCAGAGCCCTTTGAATGTAGTCGGACGTGTCGAAGAAGGTGAAGAGCGTGATGTCGGCCGGCAGGTCCTCTTTGAGTTCCTCCAGCCTTGCCAGAGCGGCGCGGGCGACGGTCACGGAGTTCGTCCCGGACTGCTTCGAAACGAAGAAGACCACGCCCTCGACCCTGTCGGCCCTGGCGCGCATCCGGAGCTCGGCGAACCCGTCGTCGACCTCCGCCACATCGCGAAGGTGCACGAGCCTGCCCTGGTGCTGACCGATCACGACGCGCTCGAGCTCCTCGATACCCCGCAGCCTCCCCGGGATTCTCAGCGTGTACTCGGACCAGCCTATCTTGACATCGCCGGCCGGGATATCGACGTTCTCCGCGGCCAACATCTGAACGATCTGGTTCATCGGGATGCCGACGGCCTCGAGGCGGCCCGGGTCGACCTGAACCTGGATCTCGCGCTCGAGCCCGCCCATCACCGTGACTGCGGCGACGCCGGGGACGGCCTTGAGTGGGTCAGCGATATCGTTCTGGATGATGTGCTTCAGGCCCTCGAAGTTGTCCCTGGCCGTAGCACCGAACATCAGGATCGGGATGTTCGTCGAGCTCATCTTCATCAGCATGGGCGGTTCGATGTCGCTCGGGAGCATGTACGCCAGCATGTCCATGATCGAGCGGATGTCGCTCGCCGCCTCATTGAGGTCGGTCCCCCACTCGAACTGGATCATGATGGCCGAGAGACCGGTCTGCGACACCGAATCAACGTGCTCGACGCCGTTGATGGTCGAGACCGCGTCCTCGATGATCTCGGTGACGTTGCTCTCCATGTCTTCCGACCCGGCGCCCGGATAGAGCGTCACAATGCTTATGACGGGCATCTCAAACGACGGCATGAGATCCACGGGCAGCCGCGCGAGCGCCAGGGCGCCGAAGATAACGATGGTTAGGAAGAGCATGAAGATAGTGATCGGGCGCCTTACGGCAAACTCCGGGAGGTTCATCAGTTCGCCTCCCCCCGAGCTGTCTCACTGGGCGCGGGCTCCGCTGTCTCACCGGACGCAGGTCTTGATGTCGGAATGCCAACCCCGTAGACACCCGCGCCGTTATGCAGTTTGTATCTGCCTGCCGTGACGACAATGTCGCCGGCCGCGAGCCCCTCCAGCACCTCGACATGCTCACCAAACCCCTCGCCGAGCACGAGGCTCCTGCGATGCACCGTGCCGTTCTCGACGACGTACGCGTAGAAGGAGCCCGTCCCCTCCTGCCGGATCATCGCATCGCGCGTCACCAGGAGCCCTTCCTTCTCCGAGAGAGTGAGTTCGACGTCGGCGAACATGCCGGGCATGAGGTCCCCGGCCGGGTTTGCGATGATGATGTCCGCGGTCGACGTCCTGCTCATGCGATCCAGTCCCGGGTCGATCCGCGTCAGGGTTCCGCGGAAGACACGGCGCGGGTACGCATCAACGGTGACCTCTGCCGGCAGCCCGACACGCGCCAGCGGGCGCTCCTTCGCCGCGACCTCGACTAAGACCTTGATCTCGTCGATGTTGGAGAGCTCCAGTATCGCCGGGGAAGGCGTCGCGACGGGCATGAGGAGGAATACCTCTCCCTCGTCCAGATACCTGTCTGTGATCAGGCCGTCGAAGGGTGCCCTGATGCGCGCGCTCTCGAGCACCATCTCGTACGTGGCCAGTGCCGCCCGGTACGCAGCCTCCGTCCGGTCGAACGTCTGCTCCGTCACGGCCCCTTTCTCCAGAAGGGACTTCATTCTGGACCAATCCTTCTCCGCAACAACGTACTGGGCTTCCGCGGTCGTCAGCTGCTCGCTCGCCAGCTCGACAAGCAGATCGCCCTCGCGCACCTCATCGCCGGCGTCTACGTGGAGCTTCTCAATGGGGCCCTGGATCTGGGCGCCGAGCAAGGCCTTGCGCACCGGAAGCACCGTTCCCGTGTACGTCAGGACCGGCGAGACGGCCGAGTAGACCACCTCAACGGTCTCGACGGGGAACGTCTCCTCCACCTCCGCCTCGTCTTCCCCACCCCGCCCGCACCCCGCGGCGGTGATGAGCGCCGACAGGGCAGCGAACGCCAGCACCCGGAGCATCCAGTGAGTCCTCGTTCTCATCACGTCTCCCTTCATCGGTCGGTCCCTCCGACGGCCAGGACCAGCCGTGCCTCCGCCACGCGAAGAGCAGTCATCGCCCGTATCCGGCTCACCTCGGCATTCGCGAGCGCTGTCTGCGCGTCGAGTACGTCACTGCTTGTTGCGAACC
>JAUWCJ010000190.1 GCA_030609365.1 Candidatus Eiseniibacteriota bacterium
AATCGAAGGCGGGCGGCGGGATGTACTGCGTCAGCAGTTCTGACCCGATGCTGGAGGACTGTCTCTTCGAAGACAACTACGCCGACGCGGCTGGAGGAGGGCTCTACTGCTACTTCGCGTCCCCCTCTGTCATCAACTCCAGATTCTCGGGCAACAGCACGTTGGCAAACGTTCTGTGTCACGGAGGCGCGATGCACGCGTCGAGGGCATCGGCTGGGGGCTCTCAAAACGCTGCTCCGGTAGACACGCGAAACGGCGCCAGGCGCAAACACGGGAAGACCCGCCCCATGGGCGGGTCTTCCTGCGCCCGCGTCCCTGCACGCCTCCTGCCGACTAGTCCAGAGAGGCCGGCTTCACCAGCTCGACGCGCCTGTTCTTGGCCCGTCCTTCCTCAGTATCATTGGACATCACTGGCTTGGATTCCCCGAACCCCTCGGGAGTGAGCTGACCGGTATCGATCCCAAAGAGCCCGAGGTAGGCAACCACGGTCTCGGCCCGGCGCTGCGAGAGCTCCAGATTGTCAGCCTCCGAGCCCTGGTCGTCGGTATGACCCTGGACCTCGAGCTTCAGATCCGGATTCTCCTTCAGCAGGGTCACCACGTGCTGCAGCTGCTTGGTGGACTCGGGCTGGAGAGTGGCCTTGCCCAGATCGAAGAGGATACCGTGCAGCTGAACACGACCCTCGGCGTCGAGGGCGGCCTTCATCTCAGCCGGCCCGAATTTCAGGCTCTTCTTGAATCCCGCTTGCTCGACGATGCGCAGGTCTTGCTGAGATTTGTTCCAGATCTGAACCTCGCACCAAGTCTCGCTGCCATCGTCGCCGGGCAGGGTGAAAGTCAGCCACCCCTGTTCCTCGTACAGGATCACACCGCCGTTTTCCAGCGCGGCCTGCTTGTAGTTTTCCCGGTACTCCAGAACTGAATGGCTGGTCTCCCATTTCCCGTTAGAATCCCAGAGGCGATAGGTGAGCTTCCAGAACTTGCCTCTGACCGGCTTCTTCGCCATCTTCCCGGTCTCGGGATCGGTGATCCTGAAGCTGTATTCCTCGAAATTCTGGTAGACGGGCGCGGGACTAAGGTCAAGAACAGATCCGGGGAACGGCCTGATAAGCGGGTGCTCTTGTACCTCTTTCGCATGAACAGGAAGAGCAAGCACGAGAACGGAAGCAACAACGATCAGGAGAACTCTGGAACGACTCATGGGGCCTCCTCCTAGCCTGTCAGTCCAACCCCTTTCGAACCTCATGATCCCAACGACAGCGCTCACAATACTGAACACCAGAGTAGCAGTATCCTCCAGACGAGGCAATGTGGCAACCGCGCATCAGCCGCGCCGCCCGGCGGCCGAGAGATATCCGTCGGTCACAGACACAGAGAGACCCGCCCTTCCGGGCGGGTCTCTCCAGCTGTGGCGCCCCTCCCCTACGTAGTTCGATCACGCACGCAGGACGCGAATGGCTCCGCGACGTGCCGTCGGCTGCCCGGGTGTCTGCTTACTTGAGCAGCACGACCTTCCTGGTCAGTGTGGCGCTCTCGGCCGTCAGCCGGACGAGGTACACGCCCGATGCCACGGCCTCGCCGCTTGAATCGGTCCCGTCCCAGACCACCGAGCTGCGACCACCAGGCACGCGGCCGCTGACGAGCGTGGTCACGCGCCCGCCGGCGATGTTGAAGACCGCCAGGTCGATGTCGGCCCCGCCGTCCGGAACAGTGTAGGCTATCGACGTGACGGGATTGAACGGGTTGGGCACGTTCTGGTCCAGTTTCGCCCCGAACACCGACCAGGCCCCGTCCTCGTGCACGCCGACCTCGAGCCCGTAGCCGTAGCAGCCCGTGCGGCGGTTGTCGTGACGGAAGTTGCCCCACTCGATGCCGTCTCCGTTATCGTGTGAGCCCGCGGTGTCCCAGATGTAGACCATGCCGTCCATGCCCGATACGATGACCTCAATGTCGCCGTCTCCGTCCAGGTCGGCGAGCGTCGGAGACGAGAACACCTCGGCGTCGGTCTGGATGGGCCACCCGGCCAGGATCTGACCGTCACTGTCGTAGCCGTAGACCTTGCCGTTGCTCGCCCCCACGACTATCTCTACGTCGGAGTCACCGTCGATGTCACCGACCGACACGCTTCCACGCTTGTCGCCGACGTCGCCGCCAGCCACCGTCTGCGGCCAGCCGGGGTAGACGTCGCCCTCCCAGGTCCAGACGTGGATCTGCGCGTCTGAACTGGTCATCAGGATCTCGAGGTCGCCGTCTCCGTCGAGGTCGGCGAGCGTCGGAGAAGATGCGAAGTCGTCGTTGAGCACGCAGGTCTTTGGCCAGTTAGGGAAGGGCATCCCCTCGCTGGTGAGGAGCCAGACCCGGTCGTTGTTCGATGCGGCGACGACCTCTACC
>JAUWCJ010000155.1 GCA_030609365.1 Candidatus Eiseniibacteriota bacterium
GATGGCGTGGTGGCTCCGTGCGAGACGTTCCGGTCGGGTTCTACCGGACAAAACCTCCGCATCGCGTTCGACCGCCCCAACAACGGCACGGAGTCCACCGTCACCGCAATCGTGACGAACGGACTCAGCGAGAGCTTCGAGAACGGGCTCGTCAAGTTCCACGTGCGCGCGGACTCGATCCCCTATGGGATCGACAACGGGGAGCTTCTTCAGACGATGGTCGACGGCGACGTCGCGACGTGCTACGTCAAGCTCGAGATGGAGAGCGGCGTCGTGACGACCACCACGCTGAGCCCGACGACGGGTGTTCCGGACGGCATCATCGCGCTCCTGAAGCAGAACCGGCCCAATCCCGCTCGCACTGGCACGACCATCCACTTTGTGCTAACATCCGCGATGGAAGTGATGCTCGAGGTCTTTGATGTGGCCGGCAGGAGAGTCGCTTCTCTTGAGGGCGGCCTGATGACGCCCGGCCCACACGAGTCGCCGTGGGATCTCACCGACGATGCGGGCAACACCGTCGCGTCCGGCGTCTACTTCTACCGCCTCAAAGCAGGTGGCGAAACGCTCACAAGGAAACTGATCGTCGTCAGGTAGTTCCGGGCTCCCGCACGGTGCGGATCGACTGCTCGGTATCGGCCCGCGGGCGGGCCACCCGGTTCTTTATCTTGCGACCCACTGAGAGGAGGCGCGCGTGCCGCCGTCAACCGTCTTCTGGGTTGTCGCTCCCCCCGTTGTCATCATCGTCCTCACCCTCATCTTCTTCATGCGCTCGAACGGAAGGAGCTAGCGATGGACCCCATCCTTGCCGGATTCATCGGCTACCTTCTCGTGGTGATCGTCGTCGGCTTCATCACGTTCCGGATGACGAAGACCCTGGCCGACTACCTGCTCGCCGGTCGAAAGCTCGGTGCGTGGGTCGTCGCGTTCAGCGAACGGGCGAGCGGCGAGAGCGCCTGGCTTCTGATAGGCCTGCCGGGACTGGCCCTCGTGAGCGGATTCTCAGCCATCTGGTCGGCGATCGGCTGCGCCGTCGGCATCTTCGCATCCTGGACTCTCGTCGCGCGCAGGCTGCGCGTTCAGACCGAGAGACTCGGGGCGCTCACTCTCCCTGACTATTTCGAGGCGCGCTTCAAGGACGCGTCTCATCTCCTGCGCATCGTCTCGATGGCCGTCATCGTCTTCTTCTTCACGTTCTACGTATCCGCGCAGTTCCTCGCGGCGGGCAAGGTGCTCAACGCAACGTTCGGCCTGGCGCCCATCCACGGCATGCTCATCGGCGCGGTCATCATCATCTTCTACACGATCATGGGCGGCTTCTTCGCCGTCGCGTGGACGGACCTCGTGCAGGGCATCCTCATGGCCGGCGCGATGATACTGCTGCCGCTCGTCGCGTGGATCGAGCTGGGCGGCATCGCGGGCATAGCGGAGAGGATCGGTGACATCGACCCCAACCTCCTCCTGGCCACGGGCGGGCAGACCGGGCGGCCGCTCATCATGGGCCTCATCATCGGGAGCCTCGGTATCGGACTCGGCTACGTCGGGCAACCTCACCTTCTCACGAGGTTCATGGCCATCAGGAACCCGAACGATATCCGGAAGGGCACCATGATCGCGATGTCCTGGGTCGTGGTCACGTTCTGGGGCGCGGTGCTCGTCGGCATCGCGGGCCTCGCCCACTTCGGCGCAGAAGGGCTCACCGACCCCGAGCATGTGATGCCACAGATGGCGACGCTCTTCCTGCCGGCCGGGATCGCGGGCATCGTCATCTCGGCGGCCATCGCCGCGATGATGTCGACGGCGGACTCGCAGCTCCTCGTCGCCACGTCCGCGCTCTCGGAGGACATCTACCACCAGCTCATCAACAAGGATGCCCCTCAGAAGCGGCTGCTGGCAATCAGCAGGATCGGCACCGTACTCATAGGAGTGATAGCCTTCGTCCTGGCCCTTGGCGTGAAGGAGCGCGTCTTCTGGTTCGTGCTATACGCCTGGTCGGGCCTGGGCGCCGCGTTCGGGCCGGGCATAGTGCTTTCGCTCTGGTGGAAGCGGACGACCAAGTGGGGTGTGTTCTGGGGTATGGTCATCGGCTCGGTGACAACGGTCGTCTGGCATAACGTGCCGGTGCTCAAAGGTCTCGTGTACGAGCTCGTCCCCGCCTTCGTTTTCGCCTTCGCGGCGGTTGTTGTCGGGAGCCTGCTGACGGAGCCACCGGCCGAAGTCGACATAAGCGATTAGTCACGGAGGTAGCGTATGCGGATGCTGGTACTTGGCGGAGGCCTCATGGGGCGCGCCGCCGCGTGGGACATGTGCAGACAGCCCGATGTCGGGGAGGTCACCATCGCCGACGTCGACGGACAGAGGGCAGAGGAGGCCGCCGAGTTCGCGCGGTGCGACTGCGTCAGGCACATGGAACTCGACGTCAAGAAGAAGGACGACATGCTCGCGGCCATGAAGAAGGCCGACGCGGTGCTCGGCGCCGTGAGCTACACGGTCAACCTCGAGCTGTCCGAGCTCGCCATCGAGGCGGGCGTCCACTTCAACGACATGGGCGGGAACAACACGGTCGTCGCCGAGCAACTTATGCTCAACGAGAGGGCGAAGGCCGCGGGCGTCTCGATCATCCCGGACACCGGGCTGGCCCCGGGCATGGTCTGTCCTCTCGCGATGCACGGTGTCAGGAAGATGGACGAGGCCGAAAGCGTGCGCATCCGGGTCGGAGGGCTGCCCCAGAAGCCGCGCCCGCCGCTGAACTACATGCTGGTCTTCTCGGTCGAGGGGCTCATCAACGAGTACGTCGAGCCGTGCGTGGCCA
Organism: Candidatus Eiseniibacteriota bacterium; assembly: GCA_030609365.1. Taxonomy (GTDB): domain Bacteria; phylum Joyebacterota; class Joyebacteria; order Joyebacterales; family Joyebacteraceae; genus JALGZG01. The sequence continues at coordinate 2,813 of JAUWCJ010000155.1, forward strand.
TCCGCGGCGGGAAGATCGTTGAGGACGTCGAGCCGCTGGTGGACATCGAGGAAATTGAGTTCCCGCCGCCCTTCGGGACGCTCGAGGCGTTCAACACGTCGGGCGGCACGTCAACTCTCCCCCACACACTGCTGGGTCTCGTGAGGGAGCTGGACTACAAGACCATTCGCTACCCCGGACACGCGGACAAGATGCGGACCATCCTGGAACTGGGACTGATGGACAGCACGCCGGTGGACGCGGGTGGGTTGATGGTACCGCCACGAAGCGTCCTGGAGCGTGTCATCAGCAAGAACGTCCCGAAGGGCGACGAAGACATCGTCCTCGTGCGCGTGACCGTCGAAGGGAAAAGGGACGGGAAGAAGGCGCGCGCCGTCTACGAGATGGTCGACTACAGGGACGAGAAGACCGGGCTGACCGCGATGATGCGGGGCACGGCGCTGCCCGCGTCGATCATCTGTCTGATGATGGCACGCGGCGAGACGGCACCCGGCGCGACCCCTCAGGAGCTCGCCATCGACGGCGACAGGTTCATCGAGGAGATCCTCGCGCGAGGCATGCCGCTCGAGGTGCGACTGGAGACCCGGTAGCAACGCCCGCGCTTGGGCAGCGGCGCGGAACGTGTGGACGTGCAGCGCGAAGGGGGAAGGCATCAAGCCTTCCCCCTTGGTTTGCTCTCGCTGATCGGAAGGGCGGTTACAGTCCCCCGCCCTTCGTATACTCGAGCTTCTTCGATACCGACTTGCCCTGCATGAAGAGCAGCAGGTAGTCGCGGCTGCCGGCCTTGGAGTCGGTCCCCGACATATTGAACCCGCCGAACGGGTGCACATCGACGAGCGCGCCGGTGCACTTTCTGTTCAGATAGAGGTTCCCGACGTGGAACTCTCTCCGCGCGCGCTCGAGCTTCTCGACGTTCTTGCTGAAGAGCGCGCCTGTCAAACCGTACTCGGTATCGTTCGCGATCAGGAGCGCATCGTCGAAGTCCTGCGCCTTGATGACGGCGCAGACCGGGCCGAAGATCTCTTCCTGCCCGATGGTGTCTCTCGAACGCACGTCGGCGATGATGGTCGGCTCAATGTAGAAACCGTTGCCGGCGTCCTTGGCAGGGCCGCCGCCGTGCAGCAGCTTCCCACCCTCCTTCTGGGCGACCTCGACGTACTTGAGAATCGAGTCCATCGCCTTCTGATTGATGACGGGACCCATGTAATTGCCCTGGTCCTTAACGGGACCCACGGTGATCTTCTTCGTCTCGGCGACGAGCTTCGCCAGGAAGTCATCGTAGACCTCAGCGTCGACGATCGCGCGGGAGCACGCCGAGCACTTCTGCCCCTGGAACCCGAAAGACGCCACGGCCACGCCCCTTGCGGCCGCGTAGAGGTCGGCCTCGGAGTCAACGATGGTGGCGTCCTTGCCGCCCATCTCGGCGACAACGCGCTTGATCCAGATCTGCCCGGGCTGAGTCTTAGCCGCAAGCTCAACGATACCGAGTCCTACCGCACGCGAGCCCGTGAACGAGATGAACCTGGTCCGCGGATGTGACACCAGCGTATCACCTACAACACCGCCGCTGCCGGGGAAGAAGTTGAGGACACCAGCCGGGAGCTTGGCCTCTTCCATGATCTCAAGGAACTTGTAACCGATGAGAGGAGAGTCGCTCGAGGGCTTGAGAACGACGGTGTTGCCGGTAACGATCGCCGCAGACGAC
>JAUWCJ010000044.1 GCA_030609365.1 Candidatus Eiseniibacteriota bacterium
TTCAACCCGATGACGACGGTGAGCTACGCTTCACCGACCGAGTCCCGCGTGCATCTCGCCATCTACAACGTAGCGGGCCGTCATGTGAAGACGCTCGTCGACGGCGAGGTCGATCCCGGCTACCACAGTGTTGTATGGGACGGCCGGGACAGCAACGGAGTCGAGGTAGGCAGCGGTGTCTACTTCTGCCGGATGGAGGCGGAGAGCTTCAACGCCTCGACGAAGATGGTGCTGTTGAAATAGTTCTCTGGGGATCAGCTCCGGCCGCGCGCGAGCGTGGCTGCGCTGAGGGAGAAGGGCCCGGGCTGCCACGCTCGGGCCCTTTCTTTTCTACCGGAGTGGTCGTGCTCCCTGCCCGCCCCCGTGCTCAGACACACGGCGCGCCGTTCGCCGCGCCTGAACTGCGCGCGGGGGCGGGCAGGGAGCACCACGTACAGTAGAGGAACGGCCCGGGCGCGGCAGCCCAAGCCCGGGTCCAGCGAGGATCGACCTGCTCGGTCACCCCGGGCCCGGTCGAGCTTGACCCGTGCGAGCGGGGGTGTTTCAATCGAGGCAACCCACCGCGATCAGTCCTACGAGGGCAGACTGGCCGCGCGGTGGGCGTGGCGGCGATTCGCGGGAGATCCTCAAGAAGGAGGGGAAGTCCATGCCTCATCGTGACAGATGGGCGAGCAGACCGGCGTTCATCATGGCCGCAGTCGGCAGCGCCATCGGGCTGGGAAACCTCTGGCGTTTCCCGATGGTGGCCTACGAGAACGGCGGCGGCGCGTTTCTCATTCCCTACATCGTCGCGCTCATCACCGCCGGGATCCCGCTCGTAATTCTCGAGTATGCGGTGGGTCAGTACTTCCAGGGATCGTCGCCGGGCGCGCTCGGGAAAGTGAAGAAACCATTCGCTATGATCGGTTGGTGGGCGCTGGGCGTGGGTGCCACCATCTCCTTCTACTACGCCGTCATCATGGGGTGGTCGTGGGACTACCTGGTCTTCTCGTTCACCCAACCCTGGGCGGGCGGCCATGAGAACGCGGCGGCGTTCTTTGCACACGTCCTCAGAAGGACCTCCGGACCCGGGGAGATAGGCGTCATCTCGTGGCCGGTCCTCATCGGTCTTGCGGCCACGTGGATATGTATCTACTGGATCATCAAGAAGGGAGTGCTCCGGGTCGGCAAGGTCGTGATGCTCACCGTGCCGCTGCCGGCGCTTCTCACCCTGCTCATTCTCATACGCGGAGTGACGCTGCCGGGCGCCATGGAGGGTCTGAAGTGGTATCTGACACCCGACTTCTCCGCGCTACTCTCCGGCAAGACGTGGCTTCAGGCGTACGCTCAGGTCTTCTTCTCCCTGAGTCTGGGTTTCGGGATACTGACCGCATACGCGAGCTACCTGCCCAAGCGCTCCGACATCAGCAACAACGCGTTCATCACGAGCTTCGCGGACGCGGGCTTTGCGTTCTTCGCGGGCTTCTCCGTGTTCAGCATCCTTGGCTATCTCGCGCAGGCACAGGGCGTGCCCATCGCTGATGTGGTGGAGGGTGGGCCCGGTCTCGCGTTCGTCGTCTATCCGACGGCCATCAGCCTCATGCCCGCGGCGCCGCTCATCGCAGCGGCCTTCTTCCTGACGCTCCTGACGCTCGGTATCGACTCGGCGTTCTCCATCGTGGAAGGCGTTGTCGCGGGGGTCAGGGACAAGTGGAACATATCGCAGAACGCCGCGGCGGGCGGCTTCTGCCTGTTCGGTTTCGTGGTCGGCTTGCTCTTCGCGACTGGCGCCGGCCTATACTGGCTGGACATCGTCGACCACTGGATGAACAACTACGGGCTCGTCGTCATCGGTTTCCTTGAGTGCATCGCCATCGGCTGGTTCTACGGCACGAAGAAGCTGAGGGACTACATCAACGAGGTGTCCGACTTCCAGATCGGCTGGTGGTGGGATCTCTTCATCAAGTGGATCACGCCGCTGGCGCTCGGGTGGGCGCTCGTTGCCAACGTGGTGGAGGAATTCAAGACACCGTACGAGAGTTACCCGACCTGGGCGCTCATCGCCGGTGGATGGTCCGTTCTCGCGCTCATCATCATAATCGCCGCGATACTGACCGCCATTCCCGGGACGAGGCGGGAAAGGGAGGAGATGTGATGTCGCTCTCAGCATGGATCACGAGCATAGCGGTGGGCCTCGTTCTCTACGGTGGCCTGGCCTGGTGTATCATGAGAGCGGTTCGGGCGGAGAGGGAAAAACATGACCGGGCGGAGCACGGCTCCTCAGATTCGCAGTAGGCACGTGGCGGCACAAATCCAGGGACAGCGAGCGTATGCCCTGCTTCTCGTGACCGCGTTCGTGCTTACGCTCGCCCTTCTGCCGAGCCCGGCCCTCGCCCAGGCATGGCCCGGATGGGGGACGCGGGAGCCGGTGCCCGAGCCCGACTATCCGGAAGTCACCGTGACGGCCGACTGGCTCGCCGGTCGCCTCGACACGAGAAACGTCGTCGTCATCGACGCCCGACCCGCCGCGTCGTATCTCGCCGGGCACGTGCGAGGCGCCGTATCGTTCCCTCCTGAACTCGCTCCCGATATCGAGTCTCTTCCTGAGCTTGCACGGCTCCCGGATGTTCTTGGTGGGCTGGGTTTGTCTGGCCGGGAGTGGTTGGTGTGCTGCGGCGACGCGTCCTACTCGAGAGAGGCCGCGAGGGCTTTCTGGCTTCTGGAGACAGCGGGGGCGAGCCGTGTTGTCATGCTGGACGGGGGCGTGGCGGGTTGGCGTGCTGAGGGACGCGAACTGACGTCAGGAGACGCGAGGCGACCGCAGGTGACCTGGACGCGGGAATCCAACTCCGAGCTTCTCGCTACGCGCGAGTACGTCAGGCGGTCGTTCGGAGAGCCCGGTGTCGAGCTCATCGACGCGCGTGGGATTGCTGCGTGGCGCGGCCACGTCGAGCGCGACGATTGGGGAACGGTCGTGCGTGTCGGGCACATCCCCCACGCACTGCCGTTTGACTTCACCGCTTTCTTCGCCCCAGACGGGACCTTCCTGGCGCCTTCTGAGACCTGGTCGTCCTTCGCGAAGCTCGGTCCCAGACCGGCTAATCCCGTGGATCTCGCAGACGAGTTCGTGGTCTACGGCTGGGGGAGTGGAAGCAGCGCACACGCAGGCCGGTGGGAAGAGGACGCGTGGGGGGACGGCCCGCTCGGCTACTTCCTTCTGCGTCGCGCTGGCATCGCACGCGTGCGCCTCTATCCGGGAGGCTGGCGCGACTGGTCCGGGGATCCTTATCTCCCCATCGTCAGGACAGTGACCGCGGAGGAGCTCATGCACCGGCTGCGGAAGTCCCGACGGTGGCTCAGGCCGAACGCACCGCCCGCGGACTTCGCTTTCTTCGACGTGCGTCATCCCGCGGATCACGGGAACGGCCACATCCGCGGTTCCGTCACGCTACGCTCCGACTACTTCGCAGACTCCCTCGACGTCAGGATCGACCGCCATTGGCCGGACATCGACAGGGCGACCGCTCCCGTCGTCACGTACTGCTATGGGGAGCACTGCATCAGAAGCCGCGCGACCTCGACTGCGGCGGCGCGGGACGGGTTCGTCTACGTGGAGCGGTTCTACGGTGGCCTGGATGAGTGGAGGAGCCTGGGGGGGGAGCTGGTCAAATCGGAATGAGGTGGTGCTGCATCACCGCACAAAGAGAACCCGCCCGGGGCGCGTGGCCCGGGCGGGCTTTCTTCTGTCTGAGCGAAGCGCTGTCGTCTAGTTGACCAGATTCTCGAACCAGTTCTTGATCCGACTCCACGTCGACTGCTCGACAGGGCTGCCGCCGTTGGTGTGGATGTTGGTATCGATCTCTTCGACATGCCACTCGCCGGCATACTCGGGAGGCTCGAGGATCTCGATCCACTGGCACACCTCGACCATCGGCTGGTCCGTGTGAATGATCACACAGAATGCCTCGGGTGGGAAGATGATGTGGTACTGGGTCTGCCTCGATCCCTCGATCGGCTCGACGAGAATCGGCTCCCGCGCGCCGGGCCTGAAGATCGTGATCGTTGGCCCGATCCACTCGACGTGCTTCCAGATGCCATCGATCTGGATGTTCTCGCAAGGATCGATCACGCCGTCGCCGTTCTGGTCGTCGTGGTCGGTCTGGATCCCGTCTGTGCAGTACGCCTCAGGCGGCCTGATCGTGTGCCACGTCGATCCGTCCGGCGGCCAGCTCGGGTCGTACCCACGACCGGAGACATTGAGTTCGAAGACCTCGAACGCTCCGGCGGGCAGCGCGAAGGCCACCAGCACTATGGCTATGACAAGCGTCCTCATAATTCTCCTCCTTCCGCGCGCCGCGTCCGGCGCTACCTTTCGACCCGGGTGGAGCGCTCGACCCCGAGCGTTCCCGGGTGGAGTTTGACTGATTATTGCTCAAGATATCATCGTTGACTACTGACGTCAAGAATGAAAACGCTGGGTGCCTGCGGTGCCCGCTCGCCGCGGGGGATCTGGAACTGGAACACCCGGCGCGCTGGGGCAGCGGGAGGCCGCTGGTGTCGTTTCCGCGGCAGGTGCGTCCGGATCGCCTCTACTGGAAGATCGTCGTCAGCTACGCCCCTGCGGGGGAGACGAAGAAGAGGAGCCCGAAAAGGGCCAGGAATACTACAGCAAAAGCGCGGTGACGGTCACAGCGGTCCACGGCCAACTCCTGGTTGGAGCCTCTGGTCTGGTTTGGGCAACAACGAACCGGGCGGCCGAGGGGTTGCTCTGTGGTCGTTTGCCACCGCTGCTGTCTGCGCCTGGGGCGGACGAGACCGCTCTAGCACGGCACCGATTCAGAGTCAACAAAGAAAAGGGCATCGGAGGTTCGACATGCCGTCTGCATACCGTTTCCGCCGGTGCCCTGTTGTCTCTGCTGCTGCGTCGAGCCGCTAGCTACCTTCGGTGCTGCGGCTTGAGGGGCACGAGCCGCCCAAGCTCTTCGCGCACGAGCTGCCGAAATCGACCGCTTCCGTCATCCCCGGGGACGCCCCGCCTGCTTCTGCCATCTTGGCCATGCTCGGACATCCCGAGACCGTGGCCGGAGTGCACGTGCACTTCTCGCCGTCGGCATGTTTACAGGTCACGGTCTGCCCGTCACAGGTGATCGTGAACTCCTTCGAGCGCTCGACGCCCTCGCACGTCACGGTGCATACCATCTCGTCCTTGTCGCCTTCGCAGGTCATGGTACACTCGGAGGATCCGTCATGTCCCTCGCATGTCACAACGTACTCCGAGCTGCCCTCCGCTCCCGAGCACGTCACCACACACTCCATCTCGTCGCCCTTGTCCTCGCACGTGACGGAGATCCCGTCCCCAGAGCCGGAGCAGCTGCTGGCCTCCGCCTCCCGGTCGCTCTGGCTGCAGCCCGCGAGCAGGATTCCCAGGCTGGCCACGATCGCGAGCGCCACGAGCACATATCTGGTCTTCATGCGATTCCTCCGTCACTGATACTGCGCCGCCTCGCTCAATGGGGCGGCGGACTCGAGCGGCCACGGAGTGCGGACACTCATCGTGTTTCTGTATTCTATAGTCTAGCTAATATCCATGCGCTGCGCAAGTGCCGAAACGCTGGTGCCCGTGGCGTCCTCCGCTGGGTCCCGGGTTCGGGAAATCGACGTGGCCACTTCAATCGACGGAACTCGTCCCGGGAAAAGGTCGGGGAATGACGTCCTCGGCGGCTGCGTGTCGTCCGTGGACGACAGCCGTAATCGACCATGTCTGGCGGAGTTGCCGCTGATGTGCAGACCTGACGTCGTCCTCGGACTACGGATTCGGGTGTCTGAGGGGCGGGGAAGCGGGGGAGGCGCGAGGAGGTGTGAGTGCAAGGGACTGCCCCATCGCCAGTTACAGTCCCCAGGCAGTCCTGCACGAAGTCGGCACAGGCCTTGCCTTACAGATGGTTGTTGCGGGGATAGGCAGTTTCTTCGCCGGGTTGCTTGGAGCAACCGCCGGAGTGCGGGTGCGTCAGGCACCCGCACCACACGCCGACAGCACGACATCTACTGCGGGGGAGGTTTCAGGTGGTATCGACGGTAAGTAAGCTGACGAAACTTGGGGGAAGGCGGTACGTGGGCGACAGGGCGACCAAGCTGGCGCACGACACCTGGCACGCGGACTGCCAGGGCTGTGGATTGAACGAGACGCTCCGAAACGGCCACGCGGTCGGTTTCGAGCCGGACACGCTCGATGGGGCACTCTGGGCGGGTTACGAATATTGCGAGACCTGCCACGACACGACAGAGCCGGTTCCCCCCAGCGGGGCCAGGGAGGACGCGGCGGCGCCGGGAACCGGGCCCGTGGAAGAGACAAGGATGCCGCCATCGACGATCTTGGCGCCCGATCGTGAGCGAGCGGCGCTGCGTCGGGAGGTGTTCGGGTCCCAGCGAGAGACGACCAAGATAGCAGGGTAATCCAGAGCGGCTGACGCGGAGTACCCCGCAGCCAGGCTTCGGTCTGGCGAAATGCGCGCCGCAGCGCGCAGGACGACCGGCCCCTACGGGGGCCGGTCTGCTATTTGTGCGCGGGATCGTCGCGAGATCCGGGGTCCCCGAGGCCGAGGAAGGCTGTTGCCCTCCTGGTGTGTTCTGCGGTCAGATCCAGGAAGCCGCCGCCGGAGAGCTGCCGGAGCGTCTCTTCGTAAGCGGTCTTCATGACGGTCGGGATCTTCTCAACGTCGCAGAGCCCGACGCCGATGGTCCTCGGCCTCAATAGGATTACGGAGAAGCCTCGCCGGGGTCTGTGGCAGTGAAGCAGGTTGTAGTCCGTGATGGCGCGGCTCTGGATGCTGTTCGAGTAGAGAACGAGGCTCATCGGGTGGGAGAGCGACTCCTCGCGGGGAGCGTTGCCGCCGTAGCCCAGGTCGACCGCTATCACCGCGGTGCGGCGTCGCCCGAGCCAGCGCGCGGACTTCCAGTCGTGGAAGGCCGTGGCGATGGGGAGATGCTCGACCGTCGCGCCGTCGATGTAGAACCTGCTGCCGATCCTCTTCGGAGGCAGCGTACCAGGGATGGCCATCGACGCGCCGATGGCGTCGGCAAGACTCAGGTCGGGCGACGTCTCGCGGCAGAAGACGCACTTGGTCGTCTTCTCCTGTCGTTGAGGCTCGGGGTTGCCCGTGCCTATGTCGAAGGCCACGCATGAGAACGGTACTGCGAGGTCTGAGAACTTAGGGATGCCGCCGACGTATCGGTGCAGGACGTTGCTCAGATACTCCCCGAGCCTGGTCGAGTCGTAGACGCCGGCGCGGTCGAAGGAGCGCCCCGCGAACGCTCGAACCACCTCTCCCGCGACCAGCCGCATCGCCGGATGTCGCGCGGCGAATCCGAACAGCTCATCCGGATCGGTGATGTCGAGCATCACCTGCTCGAGTTCCGCCACTGTCAGCCCTGCGGCGCGGAGCCCTCCGATCACGGCGCCCGCGGACGTGCCGTAGATCGCGTCGACGGGCACGCCCAGGAGCTCGAGCACTCTCAGTACGCTTACGTGACATGACATTGCCATGCCGCCGCCCGACAGGGCAACGACGACCTTCTTGCGCCGGAGGAAGCGCAGGAGAGGGGAGAAACGCTCCCTCCACTGCTCGAGGTCTTCTCCGGCCAGCGTCGGCCCGTCCCTGGACGGCGGTTCCTGCGGCTGCCGCGCGAGCGAGAACCAGTTGAAATCTCTCTCAGTGTTCATCCCGGTGACTCCACTAGCCCGCGAACAGACCGAACAGCGCCCCGGTCACGGTGGACATGATCAGAACCAGTATCAGATAGACGAACGTCTTCCTCGTTCCTACGACGGTGCGCAGTATCAGGATGTTCGGAAGCGAGACTGCCGGGCCCGCCAGAAGGAACGCCAGAGCCGGACCCTTCGCCATTCCTGCGCCCATCAGCCCCTGAACTATGGGTATCTCGGTCATCGTGCAGAAGTACATCAGACCGGAGGCCACGGCCGCAACCATATTCGACAGTATCGAGTTGTCGCCCACTAATCCTGCGACCCACGCGGACGGTATCAGCCCCTCGTGGCCGGGCCTGCCCAGCATCGCGCCGACGACCAGGATCCCGGCGAAGAGCAGCGGCAGGATGTCTCTGGCGAGGTCCCACGAGCCGTCGAGCCAATCACGCATCTCGCGGGTTCCCGTGGCCGCTAGGGCGGTCAGCCCTGCCATGCCCGCCAGGAACGGGATCAGGGGCTTCCCGGGGAAGAGCAGCGCGAGGGCCGTCACGGCGGCTCCCGCGCCCACGACAGCCCACACCCGCAGGCCGAACCACCTGACGAGTACCACGCCCAGCACGATGGCGGACGCGCCGGTCAGAGGCCACCTCGCCATGTATATCGCGTGAGAGATTCCGGTGTCGCCGGCCGCGTGCCAGTTCGCGAAGGCCAGGATCGCAACGGTGGAGGCGAAAACCGCCAGACTCTGGCGCAGAGGTCGCTCGACCGCAGGCCTGGGTTCGGCGAGCTGCTCCTCCGCCCGGGCCGTCTCCTCGTGTCTGAAGATGAAGTGCATGATGAGGCCGATGACGATGCTGAAGGCGATCGCCCCCACGGCCCTGGCGACTCCGAGCTGTGCACCCAACACACGCGCCGTCAGGAATATCGCGATGACGTTGATGGCGGGACCCGCGTAGAGGAACGTCGTTGCGGGGCCCAGTCCCGCGCCTCTGGAGTAGATGCCGGCGAAGAGCGGCAGAATGGTGCAGCTGCACACGGCCAGAATGCAGCCCGATACCGATGCCACAGCGTAAGACACGAACTTGCTGGCGTGCGCGCCCAGGTACCTCATTACAGAGGTCTTCGATACGAAGGCCGATACAGCACCGGCGATAAAGAGCGCCGGCAGGAGACCCATCAGCATATGTTCGCGGACGTACCACTGCACGAGCGCGAGGGCCTCCGTGACCGCGCTCCCAACCCTGCCGCCGTCCATGGGCACGAAGTAGAACATCAGGAAGATGGCGACAACAGCAAGAACGAACTTGCCGTCTCTCTTCCAGTCCAAGTGCTTACTCCTCTTTCTCCTGCGCCCACGGACGCGCGCGCAGAAGTTCAGTCACCCACGGTGCGATCACGTGATAGTAAACGTGGTGTCCGCGTCGCTCGCTGTCGACGATGCCGTTGCTGCTGAGGAGGGCCAGGTGTTTCGAGACGGTGGACTGGTCGAGTCCGGTCACCTCGGCGAGATCACACACGCAGCACTCGCCCCTCGCAAGGTGGGCGAGGATGACGAGCCGCGACTCGTGTCCGAGCGCGCGGAACAGCCTGGCCTGGTTCCTCAGGCCACGGCGTTCCTTCCGCACGGCATCGCTTCGCGTGTCGACCTCGGGTCGAAGCTCCGTCTCCTTCGGCACTTCGTTCGCTCCTGACGGCTGTTGGTGTCGAATCGCCGCCGCGGTGCTTAGAGCCCGGGGCAGCGCCGCAGACAAGGTCATATTATATTGCCATATGGGCATACTTGCAACTGCAGTACTGCTGGAGCCGGTCCGCATGTCGATGGCAATCTCGCTGGAGCCGGCCCGCATGTCGATGGCAGTTCCCCGCGAGCCGGCCCGGATGCCCGCAGACTTGGCTTGAATGCTGCCCGCCTGACCGCTATCCTATCCAACAGCCGCCCTAACTTGCCAACCGACGTGCTTCTATGGCGTCGGGCGGCGGCGGGCGCCGGAGCGGTCCGGCCGCGAGCGACACCGCCCCCTCAGTCGGGAGACTGGCGATCGAAAGGTAGACGCCATGACGAGGATCTTTGCCAAGACGAAGCTGCTGGAATCGCAGATCGACGAGTACCTGAACGACACTAGCCAGGTCGGGCTTCTCTTCCTCGAGGCGATCAAGGACTACCTGGAGGGGCGGCTCGAGGAGTTCGAGTCCCGGAGACAGCAGGTCGGTGAGCTCGAGAACCACGCCGACGAGCTTCGAAGGGACATCAAGCGACAGCTGTACGCTGAGACCCTGATCCCGGAGTCGCGCGGAGACGTGCTGGGTATCCTCGAGAACACCGACGAGGTGATCAATGCTGCGAAGGTCACGCTCACACAGGTCTCCGCCGAGCACCCCGACATCCCGGACGAACTGGATGCCGACTTCATCGAGCTGACCGACTACGGCAATCGCGCTGTTCAGGAACTGGTCATGGGCATCCGGGCTTTCTTCCGGACGGCCGGCGTGACCGATTTCGTGCATAAGGTCTCGTTCTGGGAGAAGGAGGCCGACACGGTCGCGGAGCGGTTGAGGCGCAGGATATTCGCGATGGACGAGGAGCTCGCGTGCAAGATACACCGCGGCAGCTTCGTCCGACACATCGATACCGTGGCTGACCAAGCCGAAGACGTGAGCGAACGGTTATCCATCTCGGCGATCAAGCGGTCGATCTGATGATACTGTTCTTCCTCTCTAGCGCGCTGTTCCTCGGATGGTCGCTGGGCGCCAACGATGCGGCCAATGTGTTTGGCACGGCCGTCGCCACCAGAATGGTGCGCTTCCGGACCGCGGCCATTTTCTGCGGCATCTTCGTGGTTCTCGGAGCCGTCATCTCCGGGGCCGGGACCACGGAGACGCTGGGACAGCTGGGCGCCGTGAACGCTCTCGGCGGGTCTTTCATGGTCGCCCTTGCGGCGGCTCTCGCCGTCCTGTGGATGACCAAGGCCGGACTGCCCGTCTCGGTCTCGCAGGCCATTGTCGGTGCCATCCTCGGCTGGAACGTCTTCACTGGTTCACAGACAGATCTCGATTCGCTCATCAAGATCGTATCGACGTGGGTCGTCTGTCCGCTTCTCGCGGCCATCTTCGCCGCTGTCTTCTACCTGGCGGCGCGGCGCATCATTACGCGCTGGCCGGTTCATCTCCTGGAGCTGGACGCAATGACCCGCACCGGTCTCATTGTCGCGGGAGCCTTCGGCGCCTACGCGCTTGGCGCCAACAACATCGCAAACGTGATGGGGGTGTTCGTTCCAGCGTTCGCGGTGCGCTCGATCGACATCGCCGGCCTCTTCACCGTCGACAGCGTTCAGCTGCTCTTTCTCGTGGGCGGTCTCGCCATAGCGATCGGTGTGCTCTCATACTCGCGCCGCGTGATGATGACCGTGGGGAAGGGTCTCTTCCGGTTGACTCCGGTGACCGCGCTCGTCGTCGTCATGGCCGAGGCCATCGTTCTGTTCCTGTTCTCATCACAGTCGCTGGAGAGCTGGCTTCTGACTCACGGGCTTCCCACCATCCCGCTCGTTCCCGTTTCGAGCTCGCAGGCTGTTATTGGCGCCGTCATCGGTATCGCCGTCGTGAAAGGTGGTAGGGGGGTGCGGTACAGCGTGCTCGGAAAGGTGGTGGGGGGATGGGCGGCGACGCCGGCGATCGCCGCGGTGCTCGCGTTCCTGGGGTTGTTCTTCCTGCAGAACGTCTTCGGACTGAACGTGGCCCGGCCGATGCCGTTCCGGCTGAGTGAGGCGGTTCTCGAGAGGGTCTCGGCGGAAGGTCTCGCCAGTCTCTCTCTCGAGGAACTGAAAGGGAAGAGCTTCGAGAACGCTCGCGCGTTCAGGGTCGCCCTGGTGGACGGGACCGATCTTGACGGCGCCGACATATCCTTGGCAATGGAATTCGCGTTGAGCGACAGCTTCGTCATAGTCCCCGAACTCATCGACGAGTTCGACCCCTCCCTTCTGACCGTGGGACAGACGGACGCGCTGCGCTCGCTCGAGTGGAGAGGCTTCTCCCACGAGTGGCAGCTGAGGGAAAGGCTGGCCGATGAGACGGCCGAGTGGGCGCTCCTGCCGGACGACAGGGAGAACCATCAGCACAACAAGGCGGTCCGCTACCGTCTCCGACACGTGTACGACACATTCCGCGTCGAGCCGGCAGAGCACGGGCGCTGAGCGGTCGGGCGTTCGCCACGTTCCGGGCTGAGTGGCTGGCGCTCGTTCGGGCCACCCTCGCCGGCTCGGCGATTCCGAACCGACATGTCACATCCCAACAGGAAGAAGATCATGCATCTCTCGATCACGTTGCTGCTGGCGCTTGCGGTCACGCTCTCGGGTGTCGGTGGCTCCCACGCGGAGGCCGGCTGGGAAGAAACGGTTGACGCGCTGGTCGCGGCCCCGGACGATGCGGATCGCGCGTCGCTGATCGCCGACGTCCTGGACTACGCACCCTCGTGGCAGGAGGTCGCGACACGTATCCGGTCCACGACGTTCCCGCCTGCGGATTCGGTCGGGCAGGCCTTTCTGCGGACGACGGTGTGCATCGACACCGTCGAGCGGCCGTGGGTGGTTCAGATTCCTCCGGACTACGATTCGTCGGTACCCACTCCTCTTCTCGTGGCTCTGCACGGTGGCGTGGGCACGGCGGAGATCTACGACGATCCCCTCGGGTCTGTGTCCGAGAACGAGTTTGGCGCGCTCGCCCTCGAGCGCGGCTGGATCTCGGTGTTTCCCTTCGGGCAGGCCGGCGCCACCTGGTTTGACGAGGTGGGGATGACGAACATCCGGAACCTGGTTCGCACGGTCAAGCGCGAGCTCAACGTCGATGACGACCGCGTGTGGATGGCCGGGTTCTCGGACGGGGCGTCCGCGGGCTTCGCGCACGCGATGCTTGCGCCTTCTGACTACGCTGCGTTCGTGGTCCTGAACGGGCACATGGGTGTGGCGAGCCTGGACTTCGACTCCCCGACCTACGCGCCCAGCATGTCAGCGACGCCCATCTTCGCCACGACGACCTTCGACGACGGGTTATACCCCTCGCACAAGATGAGGCGGTCGATAGAGATGGCGCGGGACGCCGGCGCCGACATCTACTACAGGGAGTTCCCAGGCGAGCACGACTTCGACGACGTCAAGGACGAGCTGCCCGCTATTGGGCGTTTCCTCGAGCGGCACCCGCGGGACCCGTTTCCTTCACGCGTCGTGTGGGAGGCGGGTTCGACGGACTTCGGGGAGTGCCGGTGGTTCGCCATCGACCGGATCACCACTGACGAGCCGGCGCCCTGGCACGAGGACCACAACGTTGCGCTCACGGACGACAGGGTAACGATCGGGTTCCAGCCGGACTACGAGTTCGAGGGGACCGGTATTCGCGTCGGCGTCCTGTCCGACGGCGACTACCCGGCGCGGAACATCGGGCTCAAGGCGGGTGACGTCATAGTCAAGGTGGACGCTGCGCGGCTGGACAGCCTCCCGGACCTCTACGAGTGGAAGGGCACGGTCGAGAGGGGAGATGCGTTCGAGATGACGGTTCTGCGTGACGGGGAGAGCGTGGTGCTCAGGGGAGCTCTGCCTGAACCCGCCGGTCACTTCATCTTCAAGCGCGACGTTCCTTCGGCCGCGGTGAGGGCCGGCTTCGCCGCGAACCGAATCGATGTGCAGACGTCCCGCGTCGGCGCCTTCCGCATACTCGTACATCCGGACATGATCGTGCTCGAGCAGCCACTGGTCATCGAGGTCAACGGCGAGGTGGTATTCGACGAGTTCGTCGAACCTGATCTGCAGTTCATGCTCTCGAACTTCATCTCGAATCGGGATCGTGTGCTGCTCTACGTCGCCGAGGTTGCAGTAGACCTGCCCTAGAATGTGGAAGCGGGTCTGACCCTACCCCCGCGCGCAGTTCAGGCGCGGCGAACGCCGCGCCGTGTGTCTGAGCACGGGGGTAGGGTCAAGCCCGCCTCTACCTCCCCAGCAGCATTTTCAACGTATCCGCCAGTGCAGCATACTGTCCGAGCGAGTTGTAGATCTGAGCAGCGACTCGGATGATGCTCGAAGGTCCTTCTGGATACGCGAGGACCGGGACCTCGAAGCCGTATTCCTCACGCAGGACCGTGTCGAGATCATCGAACGCAAGAGCGGTCGTCTCGAAGCGGAACGTGCCAGGTCCGAGAGGCACGCTCGCGAGCGTCCCGATCATCTCATCCGGACAGGGAGGCGCTACGCCGAGGGCGTCGCACAGAAGCCCGCGCGCCCGAAGCGCGAGTTCTCTGTTCCGTTCCATCAGCTCCGGCCACCCGCCCGGCAAGAGCGATCCCATGAACCGTATGGACTCGGGGATGCACAGGTAGGACGTCGGGTCGACGGTTCCCGTCCATCCGAACTCCAGCCGGAAGCGGGAAGCATCGGTCCGCGTCGAGTTGGCGTCGTGGCTGATCGCCAGCGGCCTGATAAGCGGCTGCAGGTCGCGCCGCACGTAGAGAATGGCCGCTCCCTTAGGAGCGCACAACCACTTGTGACAGTTGCCCGTGTAGTAGGCCGGGGCGATGCCGGTGATGTCGAGAGGGACCATCCCCGGACCGTGAGCTCCGTCTACGAGTGTATCGATCCCGCGCTCGGCCAGAGCCCCGACGATTCGCGCTATGGGCATGACCATGCCCGTCAGACTGGTTATGTGGTCGATGACCGCGACGCGAGTTCTGTCGGACGTGCCGTCCAGCAGGCGCTCCACGACCTCGTCCGAAGATCCGATCGGGAATGGGACGTCGACCGCGACGACGCGCGCACCCGACCTGCCCGCAACGAACTCCATCGCGTTCCGGCAGGCGTTGTACTCGTGGCTTGTCGTGAGGAGTTCGTCTCCCGCCTGGAAGCTGAGCGAGCGGAGGATGGTGTTGACGCCTGTCGTCGCATTCGGAACGAAGACGAGGTCATCGGGGTCCACTCCCACGAAGGTCGCGGTCTCGGCAAGTGCCGATGTAGCAAGCTCATCGAGTTCTCTCAGCAGAAACTGAACGGGCCCGCGTTCCAATCTGTCTCGGAGCCTCGTTTGAGCCTCCAGTACCGGAATGGGACACGCGCCGAACGACCCGTGATTCAGGAAGGCAACGTCAGGGTCAAGGCTCCAGTGCCGAACGAACTCCGACGCGCCGGATCTTTCGCCGAGACCTCTCGCCCCCGCCGCGCCGCGCGCATCCTCCTGCTTTCCCGATCCGTCCGCTCCGAGCCGTCCACCCATCGGTGTCATCCTTCCAGCCCTGCCACGCGGGCCTGCTTCTGCTTCCACTGATCGGGGTCCCAATTGGGCATGCCCGACCGCTCTATCTCACTCAGCGCCTGCTTGAGCATCCCGATCCCAGCGGCCTTACTGCCCAGCTCCATCACCATCTCGCCCAAGTCCCATCTGGAGAAACCCATCCACTCGACGGCGTCGGATGCTCCGTCCGCGTCGAGCCTCGTGGCCCACTCGAGCACCTTGAGCATCGCCGCTTCCGCCTCGTGGAGCCGGTTCTGCTTCATCATGACGTGGGCCACCGAGTAGTCGGCGATGAGCTTTGGCAGCTCTCCCTTGCCCTTGTAGTGATACTCCCGCGCCTTGATCAGGGCGTCGTAGGCTTCACCGTAGCGCTCGTCGTCGTAGTAGTTCCAGCCGAGGTTGTTCCAGAGGGGGCCGAGCCATCCGTCCATCCCGCCCTTCTCCGCCATCTGAATACCCTTGAGCGACCAGTCGAACTTCTGCGTCTGGTCGCCGGTGATGGCTATCATGTGCGCTGCATCGACCGCACGCTCCCAGAGTTCTTTCTCGCCGCAGTAGTCGAACATCTCGTGGAACGTACTCGTCGCTGTCTCGTTGTCCCCGTCCTTCCACTCGAAGCGCCCGCGCACGCCGAGGTAGCGCGACCAGCCGAGGGGGTCCGCCACCGTGGCCTTCGCCGCTGCGCGGATCAGCCACTCTCTGCCCTCGTCCTTCTTCTCGGTTATGAGATAGCTTCTCGCCCGCATGGACGCGGCCTCCACGAATGCCGAGTTGTCGCCGGCGGCCTCTCCCGCTATCTCCTCGAAGAGAACACCCGCTTCCTCGTACTGCCTGCTTTTGAAGATCTCGTCGGCCTTCGCGATCTTGTCCGCCAGCATCGGATCCTCCTGTGTCCGGCCAGAGCATCCGGACAGAGTGGTGATCACCACTGCCAGAAAGAGAAGAGACACCCTGCGCACCGACATGGATTACCTCCTTCCGGATTGTGTGCTTCCCGTGTTCAGAGTGAAGCGCCTCCGTGAGTGGGCGATCCCATCGGGGGTGACTTGGCGTCACCGGGGTTGGGGGGCGGGCGGCACGTAGTCCGGGATGATCGGGAAATTCCCCAGGTCTTTCTCGATGGATGCCCGGAGAAACGAATCGACCCACCAGAAGACATCGTGCTTCTTCACCACCAGGCGCAAGAGGTGCATTCTCCTGTGACGCTCCGCGGGTGGCATCACGATGGCCTCGTGGAGGGCCTCAGCCACGCCAGCGACGTCGTGGGGATTAACGAGGATCGCGCCGCGCTGCATCTCGGCCACTGCGCCCGCGAACTCGCTGAGAATCAGCACGCAGTTCTCCTCCAGGCTGCAAGCGCAGTACTCCTTTGCGACCAGGTTCATTCCGTCCTTGTAGGGGGTGAGAAGCGCTATTTCGGAGGCGCGATAGTAGCCAAGCAGGTCGAGGTGATTAAGCGAGCCGTATATGTAGTGGATTGGAACCCACGCGGAGCTCTCGGTGAACTGGCCGTTGATCTGACCGACGAGCTGCTCTATCTCGGCCTTCAGCACCTCGTACTCTGGGATGCCTCTGCGGCTCGGGACGACTACCTGGACCAGCGTGATCTTCCTCCGGTGCTCCGGATGCCGCTCCAGCAGACGACCGAAGGCCTTCAGTCGCTCGGGTATCCCCTTGGTGTAGTCCATCCTGTCGACGCCGAGGATGATCTGTCGATCGGGCAGGTTCTCGTGTATGTGCCAGGCGCTCTCAGCAACCTCATGACTTCCGGCGTCCCGCTCGAGCTGCCGATAGTCGATACCAATGGGAAAGACGCCCGCTCGCACGCTCATGTCGTCCGCTGAGATCTCGCACACCTGACCGCGCCCTCGCGTCTCGGTGCCGTTCAGGAGCGTCCTCAGACACTGAATGAAGTTGCGGCGGTCCCGCATTGTCTGGAAGCCCACCAGGTCGTACGCGAGCAGAGCTCTAAGCAGCTGATGGCGCCAGGGTAACTTGACGAAGATATCCAGAGAAGGGAAGGGTATGTGCAGGAAGAATCCGAGCTTGGCGCGGCTTCCGAGTTCTCTCAGGTTCTGAGCCATCAGCATCAGATGGTAGTCGTGCACCCATATGAAGTCGCCGTCGCCGGTGTGCGCGGCCGTGACATCAGCGAACTTCCTGTTGACGTTCCCGTAGGTGTCCCAGTACTCGGGATCGAAGTTGCAGCGCGTCTGAAGATCATGAAAGAGCGGCCAGATTATCTCGTTGGAAAAACCGCGATAGTAACGGTCCACCTCGCCGGTCTCGAGAGGGACAGCCACCAGGGAGTAGCCTGCACCGTCCACGGCCCGCTCCAGGGCTTCCTGAACCCCATCCTCGACCGCCGTACCAGGCCAACCGATCCAGAGCCCACCGCGATTCCTCAGCACCGGGGCTAGGGCGGTTACGAGTCCGCCCGAACCTGGTTCGCTCCGCCAGTTCCCGTCACTCGACGAGAGGACCACGGGCAGTCGGTTGGACACGACCACCAGCCGCCGCACCATGTCCTCGCGCATTTCCATTGTCATCTCGTGGTTACTCCAATCCACGCCATGAGGAATGCCCTGACGGCCTCGGGGTTCTCCAATCGGCCGTGGGCCTTCGTGGGTACGCTGCGCGGCCCCACCTTGATCCCGATGCCGCCATCCAGAAGGACCTCGAACGCGTCCTCGTCTGTCTCGTCGTCCCCCACGTACACACGGAGTGCGTCCTCGCGGCGCCCATCGAGGAGTACTCTGAGGGCCGTTCCCTTGTCGATGCCCTTCAGCCTGAGTTCCACGCCTCCAGAGAAGCGCCGGCACTCGAGGTCACCACCATCTGCGTCCAGCGACCAGGCGGCGCACACAGCCTCCTGGAGTTTGCCGGCGCGCTCCTCCGGCAGACCCCTTGTGTGGAGAGCCACGCTAGCCAGCTTGCGCTCGACTCTGTTCGCAGGGGCAATCGCCTCGGCTTCGCTCTGTGCCCTGACGAGACGCCTGTCAACTGCTCCCGACGGCTCGTGTCTCTGTGTGGTTCCATCTGGCCGGCGGAACTCCGTGCCCTGACTGCCGCTGAGCGGGATGCCTAGGTCCCCGAGCAGTTCCAGGAGTTCCGAGATGGGCCGGCCGGTCATTATAGCGAGAAAGGTCGTTCCCGCGTCCCGAATCTCCGTCAGCGCGTCAACGACGCCGTCGAGGGGTCGCGCCTCCATGCGGTTCTGCGTGAAAGGCGCCAGAGTGCCGTCGTAGTCCAGAACGAGGCAGCGTTCTCCCGCCGTCCTGACCCTGTCCCAGAAGCCGGGCATCCCATCTACCCCGGTTATGAGCGGCTCTGCATTCACGACAGTTCGATCCTGTCCTTTCCCTCGTCGGCCAGCGAGAGCATGACCGTGAGGTACTCGCGCAGATGACGGGTAAGAAGGAAGTTGTCTCTGACGAAGTCCCTTGCGCGGGTCCCCATCTCCTCAAGGCGCTTGCGGTGGTGCAGCAGGAAGCGGATGCGCAGAGCGGCGCCCTCGGGCGTCGACACGAGGTAGCCCGTGTGTGAGTCAATGATCTGGAGTCGTATCCCGCCGGTGTCCCCTCCGATGACAGGCTTGCCCTTCCACATCGCTTCGGACACGGTCAGTCCGAAACCCTCCCGCGTTGATTTCTGGAGCACGATGTCGGCTGCCCTCTGAAGCGCGTTGATGGTCAGATGCGCGTCGGGCGGGAGCAGGAGCACCCTGATGTCGGGATCTCCGTCGGCGGCTTCCTGGGTCTCTGCTATCACCTCTGCGGCCTCAGGATCGTCGTCGGCTCCGCCGCCAGCGAGGACCAGCTGGAGCCCGGGGCTGAACCGCCTGGCGAGCCGGTAGGCCTGGATGACGCCCACGGGGTCCTTGAACCTGTCGTATCGGGAGACCTGGAGGACCATTTCTCTCGACGGGTCGATTCCGAACTTCTCTTGGACGCACTGCACGTCGCGCGCCTCGAGAGGCATGTTCTTCTCGCTGATGGGGTCGATGCTCGGGGGTATGAGGTACTGTGTGTGGGGGAGGTTCTGCGCGAACGCGGCCAGCGAGAAGATGCTCGCGTCATACTCCTTCAGGAACGGGCTCAGGTAATCCCACACCGGTTGGTAGCGACGGCTGACGTCTATGTGGCATCGCCAGATCCACTTCCCACGGCGCTTTGGGACTTGGTCGAGCAGAGGTGCCGGCTGCGGGTCGTGGACAAAGACGATGTCCGCTGATTCAAGCAGCTCGCGCATTCGGCCCGCGTTCTCCGAGTTCACCTCCTCGTAGTGCCGCAGCTCCTGGGAGGTCGGGGAGACGGTGCTCCCCTGGAGGGCGTTGTGGAACGTCTTGGTGGTTCGGAAGAAGCCGTCGTCGCCAAAGATGACCTCCCAGGTGGCGTCGATGCCCAGCTCCTGCTTCAGCGGAACCAGTTTGGCCAGTATCTCAGCGACGCCTCCACCCACGCGGGTCGAGTTGACGTGGACCACGCGCAGTCCCTTGAGAGGAATCGCGAGCTGTTTGAGGTGGTCCACTACCGAGGGCCCGGCCGCGTCGGCGTACTGGGCAAGCAGATCGAGCATTCGCGTCTACCCCCCGAAGAAGTCATGGAACGCCCGCGCGAGTTCGTCTCTGGTCTCGACCAGTGTTGCGAAGAATGGGTCGATGCTCGCGAGGCGCGTCGTAAGGTCGCCGTACTTCTCTCTGTCGATATCGCTGAGCCACGTCGTGAAGTCGTCCACCGAGCCCGGCGTTCTTCTTCGGGCGTCGATGAAGTGATAGAAGACGCTCGTGCGCGTCATCGTCTCGACCGCGTTCGGGAGTTCGGACGGGTCGTCCAGCGTCCGCCTGGTTCCGAACACGACAATCTGCGAGCGAATGAAATCAAAGAGGTTGTCGTCAGGGGCGGTGGCAATCTGCTCGCCCTCGTCCAGCGCGGAGTCAACAATGTCCAGCACGTGTTTCCTCAGCTCGTTGGTGTCTGGGTAGTCGGTTGGATCGATGACACTGAGGCGCTCGGCCAATGCTGTGTTGTGGAGCGCGTGGTCGGCCCAGATTGCGAATCCGTTGTGGAATCTGGGGTCGTCGAAGGTCGGCCTCAGCAGGCTTCCCCAGAAGTGGTAGTAGACGGATGCCGCTGCGGCTTCGCCGATGCCGTCCCGAAGTTCTCTGAGGTTCCGGGCCCTGCGCCCGGTGGCGATAGCCACCAGGGCGCAGTCCTTTATAGAAAGGCCGCCCGGTGGATAGTAGGTCTGCTGTTGCTCGGTCATCTGGATTTCCTGAGCATGACGTCTCCTGGCACTAGTCGCCCTCTGTTGGATTCCCGCTCTCAGTTCCTCTCCGTTGTCAGGACACCCGCGCCCTGGCGGCGCGCACACTCCGCGGCGCCTCCGTCGCTACCAGGCCGCCGAGCACCAGGAGCACTACGCACGCGATGCCCAGAATGAGGTTAACGCTCTCTCCGGCCGGAGGGAAGAAGAACCGGACGGCGTTCCAGACTAGTGCCGCCATGGTCGTCACCAGCATGAAAATGGCCGGGTAGAGCGTGTACCCCGACGGCCTCTTGATGCCGATCAAGTATGCGGTGAGTATAATGAGCGTCAGCGCGGCAACCAGCTGGTTCGCAGATGCGAACACGGGCCAGAGCACCGACCACCTGCCGGAAGAGCCGACGAGGTAAGCGGCCGCCACTCCCAGCACGGACGCGACGGCGCGGTTTCGGAAGATGGGAAGCTTCGGTCCGAACAGCTCAGCCGTGATGAATCGCGTGACGCGGACAGTCGTGTCCAGCGTCGTCATGACGAAGGTCTTGAGCATCGTGATGCCCACCAGTGTCCCGATGCTCGCGGTCAGAAACGGAGCCGTAAGGGACCCGTAACCGACCCCGAAGGCCTTTATCGGACCGCCCTCTTCCAGGACGCCGGAAAAGCTGAGCGCCGAGCCCTCCGGCGCGACCCACAGGAGCCCCGCCGAGACGCAGGCGATCGCGAGTGTAGCTACGGCGCCCTCCATCAGCATCGCGCCGAAACCGATGATCTTCCCGTCGGATTCCTTCGAGAGCTGCTTCGAGGTGGTGCCGCCCGCCACGAGCGAGTGGAAGCCCGATATGGCCCCGCACGCTATGAGGATGAAGAGCATCGGCCACAGCGGGCCCTGCGTAGCGGAGTGCCAACCAGTGAAGAATGGAGCGTTCATCGGCGGGCGGGATACTGCCAGTCCCGCGAAACCCAGGGCAACACCTATGATG
>JAUWCJ010000121.1 GCA_030609365.1 Candidatus Eiseniibacteriota bacterium
GCCGCTCGCCATGGCGTCTCGCCACCTCGGGACCTTCTCCGGCGCGAACGGCGATGCCTGGGCGCAGATCTCGGGTGTCTCACCGGGGCGCCACTCGTGGGTGACCTCCCCGATCCGTTCCCCGGCGTGTCTCTGAAGCAGCCGCACTCTGTCGAGCGACCACCCGCGCCCTACGCGCGCCAGCACGTCGTCCATGTGCGCAGCGGGGGCGTCGTAGTCCTGAAGCAGAATGGACGAGATCTTGTTGAGAAGCGACTCGTACAGCACCTGGCGTTCGAGTGCCTCTCGCGCGAGCAGGTTCATTCTGTCGACCCACAGGATGGCGCACATCGAGATGAAGAGGTCCAGGTCATGGCCCGTCAACTTGGGAGCCTGCGCCGGGTCCTCGGACATCGTGCCCGCCACCAGAACGGTCTCCATCTGTCCGTGGCGCGTATCTGGGATCCAGACGAAGAAAGGTAGTCCTAGCTCGGATCTGACCTGTTCGATCCACGGTTCATCCGGCGTCTCTCCATTGATCAGCTGAGGTTTGGACCACGCCTCCTTGCTGTCAGCGGGCAGAGCCAGGCACACGTCCTGGTCGTCGGTGGCCGAGCCCAGCATCGCCGTCTGGCGCAGGCAGGTCCCGGAGTCGTTCAGTTCCAGAATGACGGCGCGCTTCATCCAGAGTTCAGACACGATGGCCTTGAGCGCGATCCTGTAGAGTTCCTCCAAAGAAGGTGCACGACTGGTGCTGTACTGGAACCCGGTCAGGAAGCTGAAGGCCTTCCTGGACCGACGTACCTCCTGGGTCAGGTGCATGACCTTGTAGTCAGCGCGCACGACCTCGCCACCCAGCTTCTCGAGGCGAGACCTCAGCCCCTTGAGCTGGCGCTCGAGTTCTTCGGTTCTGGAACCCTTCTTCTTGGTCGGGTCGGGCAACTCCTAGTCCTCCGAAAGCACGATGAGCACGCCGGTCCAGTCAAGAGCACGCGAGCCGCCCATGAAGGGAGCGATTTCCACACCCGAGTAGAACCCCAGAAGTGGCATCTGAGAGCCGATGGTCTCCTGGATGATGGCGCCTTCCTCCGCACCGGCGCCTGAGAAGCCGCTGGTCCTGCCGGCGCAGTCGATGTAGAGCGCGAGGAACGGGTCAGAGGTGCCCACGCTCTTCAGCACGCCGTTGGACATCTCGCGAGCCGAGCTGAGCATGTGCTCGTTGCTGCGACGCATGACCTGAACCCTCTCGCCGGGCCCGAAATCGGACTCGAACAGTATGACGGAACCGTCCTCGGGGTTCGCTGCCGCGATGAGCCTGTTGACGTACTCGTTCTCGTTGAAATCGCCGTACGGGTCGCTCCCGTAGTTGGCGCCCAGCGTAACCAGAAGCGAATACTGCTGCCAGTCGCGGGCCGCTCCGGCGCCGATGATGTCCTCGATGACATCCAGAGCGGGACGGCCGTCGAGTTCCCTGACCACCGGACCGTCGATGGCGGTGATGGTGTGGTAGTCGCTGGCCGGTTCGCACCCGTGGCTGATCGAGTGGTGCACCGAGCAGTTGCCTGAGATCACGACCCCGACGGCGTGCTGCGTCATCGCCATGTCGTTGGCGAAGACGTGGGAGCCGCTCCACTGGTAGTCTTTGATCATACCGCCACCGAGCACGGGAGCGTGCTGCGCGCCGAGGCCTCTCTCGACACCCTTGATGAGGCGGCTGGCGAGGTTGACCGTGAGCGGAGGGGTTGACTTGACGGAGTCGTAGAAGAGCAGGATGGCCCGGGCGTCCTCTTCCGACCTGCCCGCGAGCATGCGCCCGAGTTCCTCGCCCGCCACCTCTTCGCTTTCCTTGAGTCCGCCAACGGACATGGCGTCGAAGCGCATGGTGTCCGAGGAGACCACCGCCACCCCGGCCTCGTAGCCACCGTAGCTGTATCTCTCGTTGGTGATGACGCCGACCGCCGTGCCGCCGATGAGCGTGCTCTCCCCGACGACCTCACGCACGGCCTTCAGGAAGTTGATCGGGTCGTGGTTCCCACCGCAGAAGGCCACGGTGAAGTCGCTTCGCCGCAGCGACCCGTTGCTCATCGCCTTCTCCGCGCACTTGCGCCCGGCCTCGAGGGAATCCGTGATGTCCACGTATCCAACGCCTGACTTCGCTGTCTTCATTGTCCTCTCTCCTTCTTGCTTCGACATGGCGAATCACACCCCCGTTGCCGTGGTGCGCCCGCGCCGTTGTCGCACGCGCCCTTGCCATCTGCGCGCTCGGTTCACGGCGCGCGGACTTGTCTGCGGGGGTATACAGCAAGACCCGTTCCAGCGTGTAGGGCCCAATAGCCTGGTTCTGCGGTGTCTCCGGGTGCATTGCGGTAGTGGGCGCGGGGCTCACGAAATCGACCATCGGCTCAGTCGCACGATGCAACGGGGGCTGCCATCAGCTTGGGCATGGGGGGTCAGATCTTGAACAGCGTGGTGGGGCCGCGTTTCGAGGGGAATGGAAGGCGGCGGCAGCCGGGGTGGCCGCCGCCGCAGAACTGCACTCAAGGGCCAGGAGGGCCGGGTGCGCGCCTCCCTTCTCTAGTCGTGTCTCGCATCCTGTGCCGGCGCGAACTGCGCGCGCGTGGTGGACTTGGCGCGCTGACGGCGCTCGAGGTGATACTGCTCCTTCTCCGGCGACCATCCCATCATGCGCACCTTGTCGCCCCTGGCGATCGTGATGAGGTGCGGGACGCAGAACCCCGAGGTCTTGTTCTCCATGCTGCCCAGTATCCGGCTCGCCTCAGGGCCTTCCACGACGAAGTGCTCCGCTCCAGGAGTGTGAATGCCCCATATCGCGTAGTACGGCATCACCCGGAGCGAGACGAGCTTCTCGTAGAGTCGTTTGAGAACGGCCGGATCGTCGTTGACTCCCTTGAGCAGCGGTCCCTGCTGGAGCATGACGATCCCCGCATCACCCATCATACGAAGGCCCCGCTCCACGTCAGGTGTTATCTCCCGCGGATGCACGAAGGACATCGTCATGAAAAGCGGGTTGTGCTCGGCCAGCATTCGGACGAAGGACTCCGTGATCCTGGACGGCGTGTAGATGGGCGAACGAGTGGTGATACGGATCAGCTCTACGTGCGGTATGGCCCGCAACGACGACAGCCAGTGGTACAGTTCGTCGTCCGAGAGGACGAGCGGTTCCCCCCCGGTGATTATGACGTCGCGGATCGACTGGTCCTTGCGGATGTAGTCGAGCGCCCTGTCGCTCTCCTCCTGGCTCAGGTGCTGGACCTTGCCACCCTTCCTGAAGCAGAAGCGGCAGTGAGAGGCGCATGTCAGCGTCGGCAGCAGGAGGAGCTTGCCGTGATACCTGTGGACGATCCCCGGGCACGGCTGGTACCTCGCCTCGTCGGCATGCACATCGTCATCTTCCTCACCCGGTTTGTGCTGCAGCTCCTTCATCGTCGGGACCACCATTCTCCTCAGCGGGTCGTTGGGGTCCGTCGGACTGAGGAGGCTCGCGTAGTGCCGCGAGATCTTGAGGGGATACTCCTCCTGAAGCTCCTCGATGGCTTGCGCCTCGTCCTCGGTCAGATCGATGAGCTTCGCGAGCTCCTCGCGTTTCGTGATGACATGGCTCAACTCTCGTTCCCACTGTTCTCGCTTATGCATTCGCTCTCCATTCTGCTGTCAGGGGCATACCGAGTGTGTACAAAGACAACCCCGTCGGAAAAAAGCAAACCACGACGCGCGGTCTCACCTCACATGAAACCACGCTGCGCGGCAGCCGACGGGAGTGACTGTCGGTTCAAGATAGAGGCTTGCAGGAGTTCCTGTCTAGTCCTAAGTTGGCGACTGTGGCAAGGAGAGGAGAACAACGGTGCGGGCTGCGCAGTTGTGGCGAAGCCTGCAGCCGCCCGGTCCGTCCAGACGATCGCTACCTCGTCCAGATGATGGTGCCCCCCACGAGGTTGTAGAGGTCCGCCGGCGTCGGAGGACCCTCAGTGGGCGGGTCCGTCGTCCACGTGTTGTCCAGAGCCCAGATCGTTGCCTCGGTGTAGTTGCTCACGCCTACCTCGACGTTGTCGCGTATCGTGTTGCCACCGACGCTCCCTCGCGCTCCGCCACCGAGGTCGGGCTGCGTCAGCAGTCCCCCTCCTCCCCCGGCCGCGAGGACTCCGTACTTGTTGCCTGTGATCGTGCTTCGCTCGATGAGCGGGTCGGAGTCGCGATTGATGTAGAGACCGTACTCCCACCCGCTGATCGTGCAGTCCCTGACCACGCAATGCGTGCTGTTGTAGAGTTCCAGCGCTCTCCCCGTTGGCGTGGCCGCCGCGTTCACCAGCTCACAGCCCTCGATGACTACGTCATTGCTTCGTGTCCTTCGACCTCCGTCGGCGCGGATGGCGGAGAGCCCGAACGGCTGGCTGACGGCGACGTCCTTGATGAGACCTCCTCCCGTCGTCAGTATCGCAATGTCGTCCTCGTCCCAGTTGCCGACTGTGAGACCCGCGATGGTCGCACCGTCTCCCAGACGGAGCACGCTGTAGTCGGTCCCGGACCCGTAGATGAGGCACGAGTCCCGGCTGGTGCCCCGGAGTGCCACGCCGCCGGGAACGAAGTAGTTGCCGGCCTCGCCGTGGTCCGGGTCGTAAGAACCCGGCAGGATGGCGAGCGTGTCTCCGTCGGTCACCAGGTCAAGGGCGTACGTGAGAGTTCTCAGAGGGTTCGTCCACGTGCCGCCGCTCGACGTGTCGCTTCCGTTCTCCCCGTCGAGGTAACGGATAGTGAAGGCGACTCTGAGTGTGTCGGATGCCGTGAGCGCAGAGCTGGCTCGCGACACGGCGGTGATCTCCACGGTGCCACCGGCCGGAACTACCGGCGGTGCGGTGAAGGTCGCGGGGTTCGTCTGTGTGATCGTGCCGACCATGGCGTTTCCGCCGGGCGTTCCGTCGACGTACCAGTCACAGGCGGGGTTCTCGTCCCTGGCACGGGGGTATGTGTGGACGGCCTCGATCTGGACGCTGCGCGTTACCTGCACGCGGGATTCGGTGAAGAAGAGGTTCAGCCCGTTGGGTTCCACCGGTCCGCTGTCCCCGCCGCAGCCTGACGTGAGGAGCGCGAGCGCACACACGGAGGCCGACACGGCCAGGAGGACGCGACGGGCACGCGTCCGGCGCCCGCCTCCTGCTTCCAGAGAAGCGATCATGAGCTCTTGACCTTCGAGTAAGGAACACCGGCTCTCGCCCAGTCGGTGGGCGGAACGTCGCGTATGATAACGGTCACGGCCTCCGGCGGCGCGCCCGATGTGCGTACGATCGCGTCCGTGACCTCCCGAATCATCTCTTCCTTCGTGTCCGTGTCTCGTCCTGTCAGCATCGAGATCTCTACCAGCGGCATTCCGTCCTCCCTGGGTGCTAGCTGTGAAGCCGGGAGGTGCGCCCGTCCGGGGGCTCTCCCCTGCTCGCCTAGCCGCGTGCGTTTCGAATCGCGCCGAGCGCGGCCGCCATTCTTTCCTTCGTCTGTTCGGTCACTCCAACGAGCGGCGGTCGCAGCTCGTCGCTCTCTATGAGTCCCAGTTCGGCCATGGCGTACTTGATCGGACCGGGGCTGGTCTCGAAGAAGAGCGCCTTCGATATGGGGCGGAGTGCGTGGTGAAGCTCCGCGGCCCTCGAGGGGCGCCCGGGGAAGGCCTCCACCATCTCTGCGACCATGGCAGGCAACACGTTGGCGACCACGGAGACCACGCCCCTCGCTCCCACGGACATCATGGGCAGCGTCAGCGGGTCGTCCCCGGAGAGGATCGTGATGTCGCACAGCTCCGCGATCTCGCTGACCTGGTCGACGGAGCCACTCGCCTCCTTGACCGCCACGATGTTCTCGATCTCCGAGAGGCGGGCGACCGTCTCGGGGAGCATGTTGACGCCGGTCCGCGACGGGACGTTGTACAGAACGATGGGGATATCGACCTCCAGCGCCACCTCGCGGTAGTGCTGGTAGAGTCCTTCGGGTGTCGGTTTGTTGTAGTAGGGCGTTATGATGAGCGCAGCGTGTGCCCCGGCCGCGGCGGCCGCTCTCGTCAGGTGGAGGGTCTCCGCCGTCGAGTTCGAGCCGGTGCCAGGGATGACCGGGATGGCGTCGCCGACCTCCTCGAGGCACACCGCTATCATCCGGAGCCTTTCTTCCGATGACAGAGTTGCCGCCTCGCCCGTGCAACCGGCCGGTACGATGCCGGCCGTCCCGGCCTCGAGGTGCATTCTGAGCAGGCCGCGAAGCGACTTCTCGTCGACCTCCCCGTTCTTCATCGGTGTGACCGTCGCTACAAACGAGCCTGTGAACATCGGTCCTCCCGGTTTCCTTCGTTGCTCGACGCGCGGGGCCACAGTCTAGTCCTCGGACTGCTCCAGCGCGCCCTCGTAGATGACGTCGGCGTTTCCGGAGAGCGTCACGCCTGAGAAACCCAGATCGCTCATGTAGAAACCGACCGTGAGTGTGTCGCCGCCCCGCGTGCGCACCGCGACCGGGGACCGCGTCTTTCCGAGAACCGCGGATATGAGAGCGGCGGCGACCGCACCGGTCCCGCAGGCGAGAGTTTCGTTCTCGACGCCGCGCTCGTAGGTTCGCAGCGCCAACGTGTGCTCGTCCAGGACCTCCATGAAATCCGCGTTCGTGCCCTCCGGCAGGTACCCGGTGTAAAAGCGTATGAGCCTGCCGACGTCCACCACGGGGAAATCGTCCAGCTGCTCGACCTCACAGACCGCGTGTGGGACGCCGGTGTTTATCCTGTGCAGCGTCCGCAACTCACCACCGAACTGTAGCTGATTGTCGAGGAGGATCGCGCGTGGCCCAGGCATCTTCAGAAGGACGTTGCCGTCGTCCAGGATCTTCGCCTCGTGGAG
>JAUWCJ010000054.1 GCA_030609365.1 Candidatus Eiseniibacteriota bacterium
TCACCTCCTGTTGGGACCGGGGGAGATCAGCCGGGTTCCGTCATCGGCACATGGCTGAACTCCCTGAAACTGAGTCGCTTGATCTCGCTCAGTATCTCTCCCGTCCCTCCAGGGGTCAAATGATACGAACGTACGATAGCGGGATTCGGGCGGCAGCCCACCGGATACCAATCATCAGGAGGGGCCGCCGGACGCGGCCCCTCTTCGCGTACCGGGGAGTCCGCGTCTCGGCAACTTCCCGTGTACGCCGGATGATCGCCGGTGGTGTCCATAGTTGTGTGTAGATTCACATGGGCGCATCCGGTTCGACCCCCGCGACTATTGCGTAGACCATCCTTTCACAGCTTCTGTCGTTAGCAAAGCTCCTCATTGGTATGGTGCGCCTTCGGACCTCCTGCTGGTAGCGTTCCACGGGATTAGTGGTTCTCAGGGTCTTCCAGAGGCGCTTCTCGAACTGCATGTAGACAAGGGTCTTCCCGAAGTTCCTCCTGAGTGAGTTCACGGCACTGGGTTCGTCGGGGTACCATCTCTTCGAGAACGCATCGAGTCGCTCTCTGGCATCGGCAAGGTCCTCAGCCTCATAGATGGCGTTGGCCTGGGCAAGGAACGCGTTCTTCCTGGACCTGTTCCTGAGCCAGGCGGCAGCAGCCCTGACCTTGTGGACCGCACAGAGCTGTCTCCTCGTATACGGGAAGAGTTCCGCGAGAGCCGCGATAATGCCCCCTGCTCCGTCGTGCACGATGAGTTCGACGGCGCTGTCAGCGAGGCCTCGTTTGAGCAGATCGCCGAGGAACGATGCCCACTCGAGCTGGCTCTCAGAGAACGCCAGTTTGAAGCCCAGGAGCGTCATGTTGTGTTCCTCATCCACGGAGATGGCGAACAGCACGGGGCTCTTCCGATTGTATCGCTTCCTCACCGACATCCAGAGCGCATCAATGAAGATGAAGCGGTGCTGGCCCGTAATGGGTCGCTTTCTGTAGGCTCTCAGCTCCTCATCTACCCCCTTGAGGATCCTGCTCACGGTGCTCGCTGAGATCCCCGCGTCCGTGAAGGCTCTCGTCACAGCCTTCACCTTCCTGGTCGGGATACCGCCCACGAAGCAGGTCCGCACAGCTCGATCGAACGCTTTCTGCCTGCGCTGATACCAGCCGAAGAAGCTGCTCCTGAACTCGAGGCTCCGTGCTCTGGGTACCTTCAGATCGGTGATATGGCCCACGGTTGTGAGAAGACCACGCGTCCAGTACCCGTTCCTGTAGTCGGCCCGCTCCTCGGAGCGCTCGTACCGGCCGCACCTGACCAGATCCTCGAACTCGGCCTCTATCCTGCCCTCTATCAGTTCCTTCAGCTGCTGCCTGGCGCCGGCACTTATCTCGTCCTCCGCGTGGTCCTTTACTTCCGTCCAGAGCTTCGCTATCATCGGCTTTGGGAGGCTTCGGTCTCTCACGGGCATATCCCCCTTTTCGAAGGGTCGTGATTGCCGTCACGGATATGCCCGCTTTCTATGTCAGGCCCCCTGCCTCTGGCAAACCCTTTCTACACATGAACTGATACACCACCGGAAACGGCCCATTCTTGCCACAGGGCGGGGACATATGGTATAATAATGGGAATGTTCTTCTGGACTCGCAATCAGTGTGGAAGGAGACCGTGATGCTCCCGCACAAGCCGCTCATGTGCCTGTCTCTGGCACTTCTGATCCTCTCGATCGCTTCTCTGTCCGCCGCCCAGCTGCCCTCCTCGTTCGACCTGAGGGACGTTGGCGGGGAGAACTTCGTAACTGCGGTCAAGTCGCAGATCGACGGGACCTGCTGGACCTTCGGCGCCATGGCGGCGATCGAGGGGAATCTCCTGATGACCGGGGCCTGGGCCGGCAACGGCGAGACGGGCGAGCCGAACCTCGCCGAGTACCACCTGGACTGGTGGAACGGTTTCAACGAGCACAACAACGACGACAGGATCCCGCCCGCGGGCGGCGGGCTCCAGGTTCACCAAGGCGGCGATTACATGGTGACGTCGGCCTACACCTCGCGGAGTGAGGGAGCCGTGCGCGACGTGGACGGCCAGTCACACACTCCGGCCCCGGCTCGATGGGCCGCAGGCTACCATTACTACTACGCTCGGGACATCGAATGGTACGACGCGGGCGCCGATCTCTCCAATATCGACGTCCTCAAGGAAGCCGTAATGAACCACGGCGTGATGGGAACCGCGCTCTGCTACGACAGCTCCTTCATATCCAGCTACATACACTACCAGCCGCCGTCGAGTCCGCTCGAGCCCAACCACGCCGTGGCCATCGTGGGCTGGGACGACGACAAGGCTACTCAGGCGCCCGATCCCGGCGCCTGGCTCTGTAAGAACAGCTGGGGAGACGGCTGGGGGCTCGGGGGGTTCTTCTGGATCTCGTACTACGACAAGTGCGCGGGGCATCACGCGGAGATGGGCGCCATATCGTTCCAGAACGTGGAGCCCATGCAGTACGACCACGTCTACTCGCACGACTACCACGGATGGCGTGACACGAAGACGGACGCGAGCGAGGCCTTCAACGCGTTCACGTCCGCGGGAGACGAGCTGCTGACGAGCGTCAGCTTCTTCACCGCGGCGGACGACGTCGTCTACACGGCAGACATCTACGGCGAGTTCACGAGCGGGGCGCTGTCCGGCCTGCTGGCGACCAGATCGGACACACTGAAGTACGGCGGCTTCCACACGGTGGACCTGGACACCCCGGTCCCCCTCTCGCCCGGTGACGATTTCTACGTCCGCGTCGAGCTGTCTCAGGGCGGCCATCCGTTCGACCGGACCTCAGACGTCCCGGTCCTGCTGGGCGCGAGATACCGCGTCATCGTCGAGTCCGCGGCGAGCGCCGGGGAGAGTTACTTCTGGAACGGACTCTCGTGGGTCGATCTGACGACTGAGGATGAGACGGCGAACTTCTGCATCAAGGCTCTGACGATAAACGTGGGGCTGAATGTCTCCCCGAACGATGGTCTGCGAGCCAACGGACCTGTCGGTGGACCGTTCTTGCCGGACAGCGCTTCCTACGACTTCGAGTACCGCGGCGCATCGGCCGTGGACTACGAGGTAACGGTCGACGCGTGGATCGACTGGCTGACGGTCTCGGGCGACACAGGTGGGACGCTCCCGCCAGACACGCCGGCTTCGGTTACAGTTGAGTTCAATGCCAATGCCGAGTCCCTGCCCGAGGGGACACACACTGCGACCGTCTACTTCACGAACCTGACGGACGGGACCGGCGACACCACGCGCGAGGTAATGCTGTCAATCGGCGACCCGAGCAAGCGCTACGAGTGGACGCTCGATACCGATCCGGGCTGGACCTGCGAAGGGCTGTGGGCGTTCGGTCAGCCGACAGGCGGCGGCGGCGCCCATGGGAACCCCGATCCGACCAGCGGGCACACTGGCGACAACGTCTACGGCTACAACTTGAACGGCGACTATCTGAACGGCACCGAGGAGAAGCATCTGACGAGCGGGGCGGTCGACTGCTCGAGCCTGGGCGCCGTCAGTCTGAGGTTCTGGCGCTGGCTCGGCGTGGAGCAACCGCAGTACGACCACGCCTACGTGCGGGTCACCAACGACGGCGCGAACTGGGTTACCGTGTGGGAGAACACGGTGGAGATCACCGACAGCGGCTGGACGCAGATGGAGCTGGACATCTCCGCGGTCGCTGACGGAGAGGAGACGGTCTATCTGCGCTGGACGATGGGCACAACCGACGGCGGGTGGACCTACTGCGGCTGGAACATCGACGACATCGAGATATGGGGCCTCGATCTGGTCCTGTCCGGTATCGACGATGACGAGCACCTCTTCGCGGTGAGGCTGGATCCAGCCAGGCCGAACCCCTTCAACCCGATGACGACCATCGCATTCGCGCTGCCCGAGTCCGGGCCGGCCAGGCTTGCCGTCTACGACGTCGGCGGACGGCTTGTGACCGTGCTCGCGGATGGTGTGCTCGATGCAGGTGAGCACGAGGCCGTCTGGAACGGCAGGGACGCCATGGGGCGGCAGCTGGGTTCCGGCGTCTACTTCGTGCGCCTCGAGGCCGCGGGCTCCGTGTCGACCAGGAAAATGGTCATGGTCAAGTAGCTCCGCCGCGACCGCGCCTGATGAAGGCGGAACGGCGACAGGGAACCAGAATCGGGTAGGGCGGGGCCCGGATCTCGGTCCGGGCCCCCTCGTTTCCGTCGCGTGCCTCCAAGCTCACCGCGTCACCGATACATGGCCTTGATGCGTCCCCAGCCCACGTCCTCGGCGGGGCTGCACTCGGTGCCCTCCATCCATACGTCGTCGATCATGATGCCTGCCGGACCGGCGAGGCTCGGTCCGCAGCCGTTGTCCGTGGTGGCCATGACCCATTGGAAGCCGGCCGCTTCCACGAGGTCTCCCTGGCAGAACTGCCCGATATCGAAGCCCCTGTTGTAGGCCGTCGTGCACCATCCTGTCAGCCCCATGTCGCCCCAGTAGGAGGCAAGCCAGTAGTAGGTCGCGCCGTCGCACGTGCCGTAGTAGGCGCAGTAGTCGTTGTCGATGGTGGGGATCGCGAAGTGGGCCGCGAAGTGAACCGTGCACGAGGTGGCGCAGGAAAGATCCACGACGGGCGAGAAGAGCGCGTTGTAGAGGTTCGGGGGGACCAGACCCGGCGGAATCGTGGCCGGGTCGCCGCACCACCAGCTGCGGGGATCGGAGAATGCCGGGTTCGGGTCGTCGATCAAATGCCAGTGGTCCCCGCCGCAGAGGACAGGGCCCGGCGAGCACAGGCCGCCGCTCTCGACGTCATCGCAGAAGTAGACGTATCCGCCGTAGTAGTCGAACACCTTGATGATGTCGCACATGAAGGCGCCACCGATGGAGAGATACAGACCATCCTGGTCGGACCACGCGCCGTCCGAGAGGAACCGGAATCGCACGCTCACGGGATTGTCGCAGCCGACGAGGACGTAACCGTAGACGCCGATATCCCGCCAGGGCCGTACCCCGTCGTAGCCCCAATCCAGGTCCATGAACACGCCCTCGCGCTTGGCCTGAAGGTACGTGAAGTCATACCCGACCTCTGAGTCCTGCCGGTAGGCAAACGTCAGGACCGGATAGACCGCGGTCGAGAGATCCACCTCGGGAAGAAGCAGCCTGTCGTCCCAGCTGTTGCCGTAGCCGCCGTCGGTGTCGTAGTCGAAGCTACCACACCACCAGGAGTATGTACCCTCGTACGCCATGTAGGTGTCGACATGGAAGTGATACGGCAGGCAGGTCGTGAGATCGACCGTCCTGTACTGACTGACATCGCCCTCCATGTCGTCGAACCAGAATACGGTGTTGTCCCTCCCCGGCTCCAGGAATCCTGCCGCCGGCTCGGCCACCTCGATCTTCGCGGCGGCCGTGCCGAGACACAGAACCAGGACAGCAGATGTGATTGCGAGTTTCCTCATCGGTCCCTCCTCCCCCGACACGTGGGATCGTGCCGACTGCCAACCACTAGCATGAGGGGGCACCACTGACGCTAGCACTCCTGAGGTGCCATATCAACCGCGAGCTCCGTGCGGCGTCAATCATCCCGGCTGCTGCGCCATCATCACACGCATGATGACCATGGGGATCCCCGCCGAGACGACGTTGAAGGTCATGTGTGCCGCGACGGCCGGCACGAGGCTCCCGGTCTTCTCCCGGTAGTACCCGGCGACCAGTCCCGCCACGGTAGTCATCACGACGATCAGAACGACCATCGGCGCCGCCATCACCCGCATCAGGCCGAGATGCACGAGCCCGAACAGCACGGCCGCGATCGCGACCGGAAGGCTTATCCGGCACCGCCCGACCGTCCACGCGCGCTCCGAGAGCGGAGAGAGAGAACCGAGGAGCAACCCCCTGAACAGCATCTCCTCGCTGGTGCTCGCGAGAAGCCACACCGACACGACGACCTTCACGAACGAACCGCCCCCGGGCATTCCCATGCCGGCCCCTCGCGGCCCGAGAACCGACATCATGATCATGGTCGCAACGACGACCCCCAGCGAGATCACCGCGCTGACCCCCACCGCCCTCCCGACGTCTCTCCACGGGCTGCTCTTGAGTCCGTAGGCGCCCGGGTTCCGGCGCCCGAGCGCCAGCATCGCCACGAGTGAGCCCACGAGGAAGACCAACTGCGTGATGTCGTTTCTGGTAAGCCACTCGGTCGCCTCGACGGCACTGCTCACGAACGGGAGTGACGGAATGACCTCCGCGGCCAGAGCGAAGACAGCCAAGGCAAGGACGATCCCGAGAACAGACAGCGCGCAGGCGTTCATGTGAACCTCCTCCCCTGCCGGTCGGCAGGCGCGACACCGGGAAAAGGAACGGACCTACGGCGATAGCATTCGCCAGGTGTTCTCGAAGAGCCTCGCCCCCACGGCGTCGATATCGATCGTGTGATCCATGTAGCTCAGCAGTGACACCCCTTCGATAACCGCGTGGAGCTCGAGCGCGGCGACTTCGCAGTCGATGTCGCCCCGGATCTCGCCGTTTTCCTGTGCGGCACGGATGCGCTCGGAGATTAGCCTCCGCGTTTCAACGAATCCCTCCTCGATTCTCCTCCGAATGCCCGGGTCTCTCCTACTCGCGGTGAGAAACAGCTCGGTGAAGCTGTACGGTGTCCCCGCTGTGTCCTTCTCGAGCAGGATGTTCGCCACGTCCCTGAAGCGCCCGATCGACGTCAGCATGGTTCTCATGAGGTCTTCAAGCGTCCTGCACGGGCGCAGCCTGGCGGCGCTCCACTCCTTCATTCCATCGAAGAACAGGGTCAGAACCTCGTGGAAGAGAGCGTCCTTGCTCTCGTAGTGGTGGTAGATCGCCGGCTTCGTCAGACCGACTTCGTCGGCGATGTCGTTGAGCGAGGTGTTCTCGTAGCCCTTGAGAAGGAAGAGCTCGAGTGCCGCCCTCGCGATGTCCTGCCTGGTTCCCATGACACTCCCCCCGTGCGGGTGGTGACCCGCTGCAACCACCCCGGCGTTCCTGCTGGTGTTCCTCCTGGCGTTCCCCTTGGGACGTCTCTTCGACTCCTTACTTATCGGTCGGTAAGCAAACATATCAGCACGCTCCACCGCGTGTCAAGCGCGTTTCTGGAGGTTCTGAGGGCTGTCTGTGGCAGTTTCGGGAAGGGACGCGGCGGGCTCTGACTCTGAAGGGAAACTCGTGTGGGCTAGAAAGAGAGGGGGCGGACCATGTGGCCCGCCCCTCTCTTCGCCCAGGAACCATTGTGCGCCGAGGCGCGTTGAGGCTTGAGACCTACTTGTCCTCGGGTCTGATCCCCATCCCACTTCTGTCCGGATACCTGGGCTTCGGCACCGGCACGTAGGGGTTCTTCTCGATCTCGTCGAGCATGACCTCGATGGCCTTGTCAAGCTGGGGGTCTCCCCCGTCCACCATCAGCGCCGGGTCGTCGACGACCTCGATGTCCGGGTCGACTCCATGGCCCTCGATACCCCACGTTCCGTCGGTGTTGTAGAAGGCGAATCTCGGCACGCTCATGTAGCCGCCGTCCGATAGAGGCGGGTTACCGGAGAGACCGACCAGACCACCCCAGGTCCGTGTGCCGATCAGCGGACCCACTCCCCTCTCCTTGAACCAGAACGGGAAGGAATCCCCGCCGGACCCGGCCGACTCGTTGATCAGCATGCACTTCGGGCCATAATGGGCAACGCTGGGGTCGGGCGAGCCCTCGTCCGCGTCACGGACTGCCCAGTAGTTGCCGAGCGGGCGGTCCAGAAGCTCGACGAAACGCTCCGGCGACCAGCCGCCGCCGTTCCATCGCTCGTCGATGATGAGCGCGCCCTTGTGGCGCTGGCCGATGAACTGCCGCATCAGGTCGTTGCGGCCGTTGAGCGCGGTGTCGGGCACGTAGATGTACCCGACCCTGCCGCCGCTCTTCTCGTCGACGTACGCGCGGTTCTTCTCCACCCATGATCGGTAGCGGAGGTTTTTGTCCGACCCGATCGGCTCGACGACGACGTGGCGGACACTGTCGGTAATCGAAGACTCCTCGTTGACCGTCAGGACGACCTCCATCCCCGCCAGGGCCTGGAACGCCGCCCACGGGTCCTTGCCGGTGTCCACCGGCACGCCGTTAACCGCCAGGATGTAGTCGCCCTCGGCGATATCGATGCCTGGCCGGCTCAGAGGTCCGCGCACGTCTGCGTCCCACGGTCCGGCGTCGTATATGTCGACGATTCGATAGGCCCCGTTGTCCAGCTCGAAATCGCACCCGAGCATGCCGACCGAGACGCTGGCGGGGCTCTCCGTGCCGCCACCCATGTAGTAGGCGTGCCCGACGTTCAGCTCGGCGATCATCTCGCCTATCACGATCGACAGATCAGCGCGCGAGGCGCAGTCATCGACCATCGGCTCGTACTGCTTTCTGACGCCCTCCCAATCAACACCGTGCATGCCGGGATCGTAGAAGAAGTCGCGCATGATCCGCCAGCCGTCGTTGAGGATGGCGCGCCACTCGGTGCGCGGGTCGATCTCGACCATCATGCCGGCGGTCGAGAGCATCTCGTCCCAGTTCTGTTCGGGGGCCGCGTCCACGATCGCGAACATCCCCCTCTCCTTGCCCGCCAGGATCTTCTCCCCATCGGCGGACATGTCGAACCCACCACCCCCGCTGAGAACCGTCTTCTCCATCTCATCGTCGTCCTCGATGTCGACCAGCTGGATGACGGGTGAACCGCCCGAAAATGCAACCGGGTTGCGCACATAGAGGAGCTTGCCCTCGTGGTTGACAGCGAGCCTGCCGAACGAACCGCGCTCCACTGGCAGGAGGATCGCCCGTCGCTCGAACCCCTCGATGTCTATCTCCAGAGGTTCCTCTTCTTCCTCGGCGTCATCCTCGCCTTCCTCGTCACCGTCCTCGCCTTCATCATCATCGGCGTCATCATCATCGGCGTCGTCGTTGCCCTCATCATCCTCGTCCTCGGCGTCGTCCTCGGCGTCCCACTCCTCCTCGTCACTCGAGGGGACGTCCGGCCACTCGACGTCCTCCCGCAGAGGAACGCACATGAGCCTGTCCGTCATGGAGTAGACGTACGAGCCCCACGTGTCGTCCGACGTGGGAGTGGTGTAGTCCCGAAGGCTGGCGTAGTAGAGGAAGTCACCCTCGCGGTCGAACGTGGGCCAGGTATCGCTGAACATGCCGGCCGTCACCTGCGTCAGCTCGTCATTCTCGACGTTGTAAAGGTAGACGACGGAGTTCCGCATCATGCTCGGCGCTTCGGCGAAGGTGAGCCACTGCGAGTCGTGCGACCACGACAGCGGCGTGCCCCTACCGCCGGTCGCTTTCTTGTAGGGTCTCTCGACGTCCCTGGACTCGACATCGACGATGTTCAGGGTCCCGGTGTTGTCGAAGAACGCTATCTTTTCGGAGTCGGGCGACCAGAACAGCTCTTCGATGTAGCCGCCCTTCCTGTTCGTCAGCTTCTCTGTCTCACCGCGACCGTCCGACTGCGCCATGTAGAGTTCGTACTCGCCGGTCTCGTCGGACGAGTACGCGATCCACTTGCCGTCGGGGCTCCAGGCAGGATTTCTCTCGACGACGCCGTCGGTCCGCGTGATGGCGCGCGCCATCCCGTTCTCGGCCGGCACGGTCCAGATGTCTCCTCGCGCCTGAGCGACCGCGCGCTTCCCGGTCGCGGAGATGCCGGCACTCTGAATCTCGTCCGAGGCGTCAAAGAGCTGCGGGCGAACCCGTGTGTGGTCACCCGGTATCCTCACCTCGACCGTGCGCGACTTCTCGCTCTCGCAGTCGAGGAGTCTGAGTTCCGGTCCGTACTGGTAGACGATCTCTCCCCTACCCCGCTCGCCCGGGCCATTGGACGCCCACCTGACATCGTACTCGCGGTGCTTCGTGACCTGACGTTTGCGCCCGGTCTTCATATCGTAGACCCAGACGTTCAGGCGATGCGCGGGCCCCGCGTCGGAGACGTAGAAGAGCTGGTCGCCCTGCCACATCGGGCTAGTGTCTGCGCCCTCCCAGTCGGTGATCTTCTTCGAGGAGAGGTCCCTGAGATTGAGGAGCCAGATGTCGGGCGCGCGACCGCCCCGGTAGCGCTTCCACGTCGAGTAGTCGGTCCCGAACGGGTTGTAGGCGAGCCACTTGCCGTCGTCGCTGATGGCGGCGTTCCAGCCATACGGCACCGGCAGTTGCTCCGGCATGCCGCCCGCAGGAGACACGGTGAAAAGCGCAACTGCCTTTGAGTGCGAGCCCAGCCCGTATGCCCAGAAGATGATGTCGCCGTCGGGCGCCCACCCAACCGGGCGCTCTGAGTTCGGATGGTGCGTCACGCGGAAGGGCGTGCCTCCCTCAACAGGTATGGTGTAGATGTCGTAGTTGCCGTCGTAGTTGGCCATGAAGGCGATGGTCTCGCCGTCCCGGCTGAACTCGGCGTGCCCCTCATTGCCGACGGGGCTCGCGAGCGGTGTCGCCACTCCACCTTCTCTCGGCACGAGCCATAAGTCGTTGGCGTAGCGGAACACGATGTGCGACTCGCTGACGTCCGGATGACGCAGCATTCCGGCGTGCGGCGTCGCCGCTGTCGCTGCCGATGCGAATAGAATGAGTGCGATCCCGATTGCGATGGGAACGCTCGGTCGTCTCTCCAACATGCTTCCTCCCTTGCCTCGGTCTGTGGCCGACTCGCTGCCCCGCCGATGGTCTTTCTACCCGCCCGGATGTTTGCTGATGACACCCTTCTACCGATTCCCTGCTGGTCCCTTGGGTTCTCGTCCGTGCGGCCGTTGTCATAATGCGTGACGATTTTGACGGGAACGGCACCGGCACCAGCATAGGACTCAAGTGTGGCGACGTCCACCTCAACCGGATTCAGTCCGGCGTCTAGCCCCACAATGGTCCACTCGAGCGTGAAGGCTTCCTCGTCGCGAACACAGGTGCCCGCCAGTCCTGAGCGGCGAGCACCCGTACGTGCAACCTGCTGGTGTGGCAGGTGGTTCTAGTTCACACAGGTGAGCAGCAGCAGCGCCAGCGCCGTGAAGGCGAACGCGCCCAGTCGCCGCCGCAGGCCCATCATTCTCTTTCCGAATCTCATGAGTCCGGTCTCCTTTCGCCGCAATCTTTGACTCGCGCGGGGAAAGGACGGTTGAACACAGGAAGGGCCCTCGAAAGGGCCCTTCCTGCTTGGAGCAGACGCTGGGGACGCTACTTGATCCACAGCTCCATCCCACAATCGCCTATGTCGACTCGACGGCCGCGGGCGGCGTCCTGTTCCCCTCAAAGACGCGTATGGTGTCGTCATGCAGCAGGACCCAGAACGAGTAGATGCCTAGGGCCGTTCCAAAGGGTATCTCGATGAGGTCGAAGGCCCCCACGATCAGTCCGAGGATCCTCGCCCACCGCCTGCGCATCAGGAGCGTGATGCCCGCGATGAGCCCCGGGATTGACAGCACGATCAGGAACGTGCCGAGGCCGACGCCCACGGCCCTCAGAATGGCCACGGCCTGCGGGTCGTTTGTCAGGCATCCGATGGTCGACAACACCGTCATGATGACGATACCGACGATGAGCCCCAGAACGTGATAGGCAATGAAGAGCGCGCCCAGCAGAGTCACGTGCTTGTCCATGTTCACTTGTCCCTCCTTATGCGGCATGTCCGAACCTCCGAGCCTCGTTCGTCAGACGCCCGCGTGCACTTGCACATCAGACCTCCGCCCGGCCGTGTGGTTTCACCCGTTCGGCGCGCGTCTACTCGTTTCCGGACCTGCCCTTAACCTCCGGTATCTTCTCCCCCTCGCGCGGCTCCCGGAGCACCTTCCGGAAGTCGAGCCACGCGGGCTGGGCCTCGAAGCCCAGGTGCAGGTTGAGCCCGAACATCGGGTTGTTCTCCTCGTTGTCTGTCTCGATGATCGTCGCGCCGTACTCGCGGGCGAACCGGATGCCGTGAAGCTTGAGCGCAGTAGCCACACCCTTGCGCCTGTGGCTCCGGACGACGCCCGTCAGACCCGTGTAGAGCTTGTGCTGCTGGGCGATCGAGATCCACATTCCCGTCAGACCAACGTAGCGGTCACAGTCTATGGCAATGAAGTGCGCCTTCGCGTCGTAGTTCGGCGAGTCGAACCGCGACTCGAACTCCTCGAAAGTGTCTTTCGTGGGCGGTTCCGGGAGCGGGACGTCCATCCAGCACTTGCTCTCGAGCTCGTACCAGTTACGCTTCCAGTCGGGGTCGCGCGCCGGAAGGTCCGGGACGTTCACGATCTCGATGCCCCGCTCGCTCACGTTCCCTTCGACGCCCTCGAACTTCGCGAACTCGAACGTCTGAGGGTTCAGGTGCGACACCGGGTAGCGCATCTGGCGCTCGAACCCACGCTTCGTGAGAAAGCGGATGAAGTCCGGTTTGTCCTCGCGCGTGTCCGAGGTGAAGAAAAGCGGGTCGCGCTGCGACAGGAGTCCGGTGACGTGGTCGTACATCGCCGTGCCGTAGCCCCTGCGCTGGTGGCCGGGATGCACCTCGACACTGATGAAGTACTTGCCTGGAACGTGCGCCCAGGAACTCTCGCCGTAGCTCGAGTACGCAACGATCTTCCCGTCGACCTCCCCTATCACACGCTTGAACAGGTACTTCGGGTTCCGGTGCTTATCACGGTGCTGCCAGCTCTCCGGCGCGGAGAGCTCCTCCGGCCAGTTGGCGTTCGACACGTCGACCACCGCGCGGTAGTCCTCGTCTGTGCTATTGAACGGTCGTATCTCCAGGGTCATTGAATCGTCCTCTCGTCCCACGCTGTAACTACGCGCGGCGAGCATGTGCTATTCGTTAGCGGTTGCGCCGAGTTCGTGTCTGCCTCTGCCAGGCGCCGTCGCGCCGCCGAGTTCTTTTCTGAACTGGAGCCAGGCCCTGGTCGGAACGAACCCGAGCTGCACGTTCAGGTCGTACATCGGGTTGTTCTCCTCGTTGTCGGTTGTAATCACCTTAGCGCCCGTGGACTTCGCGAACTCATGGGCGCGGACCTTGAGCGCGGTCGCGATGCCGCGCCTCCGGTGGCTCCGCACGACACCCGTCAGCCTCGTGTAGACCTCGTCCTTCTTGACGCCCCTGTTCCAGACGCTGCTCATGCCGATGTAGCGGTCGCCCTCCAACGCAAGGAAGTAGCCCTCCGGAATGAACTCCGGATGGTCGAACGTCTTCGCGAACTCCTCGAAGGGCATGTTCACCAACACGTCGTCGTCCGGAACATCGCGGATGATCTCACCGTGCAACTCCCACGTCTTCTTCATCCAGTCCGGGTCGCGCTTCGAGAGCTCAGAAGCGGGTACGATCTCGATGCCTGATTCGCGGACGCTCTCTACGACACCCGCGAACTTCGCCGACTCGAACGTCGAGAGGTCCAGCTCCGAGTCCTGCTCCTTCATGGAGACCTGGAATCCCCGCTTCTTGAGAAAGACGATGCCGGCCTCGTGGTCATCGCGCGTGAACGACTGGA
This sequence comes from Candidatus Eiseniibacteriota bacterium, assembly GCA_030609365.1. Taxonomy (GTDB): domain Bacteria; phylum Joyebacterota; class Joyebacteria; order Joyebacterales; family Joyebacteraceae; genus JALGZG01. The sequence continues at coordinate 13,483 of JAUWCJ010000054.1, forward strand.
GAATGGCCGGGTCGTGCTCGCTCAAGTGCTCCATCACGGCGTCGAAGAGCGCCGTGCCTGTTCCACGACCGTGGTGCGCCGGATCGACCTGCACGTAGAGGAGGAACTTGTCCGATGCCTCGCTGTCGGTCTCGGCCAGGAAGTATCCGGTCGCCACGATGTCGCCGTCGTCTTCCGCGACGAGCCGCCCGAAGGGACTCGTGGGGTCGCGGGTCTCCGCAGCGTAGCGATACATCTCCGCGGTCTTCGGGTACTCCGGCCAGTTGGCCGTCCATATGGCGGCCACGGCCTCGTAGTCGGCGTCGGTCTCGTTCATCGGTCTTATGCGTAACGTCAACTGGCCTCCTCGGCAGGGGGAGCACCCCCCGCAGCGGCACCCATGGTCTTCCTCATGTGCAACCACCCGGCTATCGGCTTGAACCCGAGCTTGACGTTCAGCGAGTACATCGGGTTCTTCTCCTCGTTGTCCGTCTCGAGATACTCGGCCTCGGTACCTCTCGCCTTCGTGAGCGCGTGGACCTTGAGCGCCGTCGCGATGCCCTTCCTGCGGTGGCTCCGGATAACGCCAGTCAGGTCGGTCTGGAGCTTCGTCGGGTCGGCCAGGTTCAGCTCGAGCATGCTGACACCGACGTAATCGTCGCCGTCCAGCGCGACGAAGAAGGCCTCGGGGAAGAAGGTCGGCTTGTCGAAGGTCTGCCTGCAGTAGACCTCGAACTCGCGCTTCTTCGGTTCGTCGATCTCCGGTACATCAAGCGAGAGAACCCAGTCGAGTTCCCAGAGCTTCTTCCGCCAGTCGTGGTCGCTCTCCTTGAGTTCGGTGAGCGGCACGATGCGGACGCCCGATTCCTTCACACGCTCGACGATGTCTGCGAACTTCGACGGGTCGAAATCCGCGAGTGTCAGACGCGAGTTCTGCCCGCGCATGACCTGCTCGTAGTCGCGCTGCGTGAGGAAACTGACGGCGTCGGCCTTGTCTTCGCGCGTCCATGAGTCAAAGATGGTCGGCTTCTTGTCTGAAAGCACGCCCACGACGTGGTCGTAGATCGCCTTCCCGTATCCCCTACGCTGGTGGTCAGGGTGGACCTGCACGTAGATCCAGAACTTGCCTGGAACCGGCGTCCACGACGACTCGCCGAACGAGCACGACCCGACGGGCTTGCCGTCGACCTCAAGGACTACACGCTCCAGCATGTAGTTCTGGTCGCGGGCGTTGTCCCTGTGCTTGAGAAGCTCCGGGAGGTCCGGCTCATCCGGGAAGATGGCATTGTGAATGCCAATGAGAGCGCCGTAGTCCTCGTCGCTCCAGTCGAACGGTCGTATGTTCTGCATGGTCGCTGCCTGTCGTAGATTGCGCTGGAGAATCAACCCCGTGCGTCCGTGTCTCCGTCGGCCGACTCGCCGCCACCTCCGCCATCGCCCGTGCCGGCTGCACCGCCCTCCTCTTTCAGGAGCTTCTGGAACAGCAACCACGCCGGCGTCGGCTTGAAGCCCAGCCGTACGTTCAGGTCGTACATCGGGTTGTTCTCCTCGTTGTCTGTTTGTATCACTCTCGCGTCGACGCTACGAGCAAACTCGATGGAACGGACCTTGAGGGCAGTTGCTATTCCCCTGCGCCTGTGGGTGCGCGCGACCGCCGTGAGGCCAGTGCTGAGTGCCCTCGGCTGCCCGAGGCGCTTCCAGAGATTGGTCGTGCCCACGATCTCGTCGCCGTCAAAGGCTATGAGGAAGCCGCCATCGAGCTTGGACGGCCCGTTGATGCTCTTCTCGAAGTACTCGAACGAGGCATCGGTCTGCTCCTCGAAGAACGGCGTGTCCTGCATGAACTCGCAGAACTTTTCATAGAGCTTCCGCCTGGCGTCCGGATCCGCGGCCTCGAACTCCTCCAGCGTCTTCATCGTGAGACCCGACTCCTCGAACCGCTCGAGGCTGCCGGCGAACGGCGTCACGTCGAACGTGGCGACGTTGAGGCGCGAGACCTGCTGCCGCTGCTTCTGCTCGAACCCGCGCTTCGTGAGAAATCTCACGGAATGTGGCTGGTCCTCACGCGTGTCGGAGTGCAGATTGACCGGCTTGTGCTTCTGCTCCTGGAGGCACTCCATGACGAAGTCGTACAACGCTCCGCCTATGCCCCTCCTCTGATACCGGGGCAGCACGCGAATCACTACGGCGTACTTGCCCGGCGCGTAGCTCCAGAACGGCTCCCTGTAGATGGCCGTGGCCACTATCTCCCCGTCGAGTTCCGCCATCAGTCTCCCGAAAAGGTACTTCTTCTCCCGGATGCTGTGCCCATACCTCATTCCCTCGACGGACGTCGGCTCCCCGGGCATGATGGCGTTCCAGATCGCCACGACAGCCTCGTAGTCACGGTCGCTGTCGTTGAAGGGGCGTATCGTGAGTTCCTTCGGGCTCTTCAAGGTGCTCATCAGATCCTCCGATGCGGGCGCGCCCACGGACCGCGGGTCGGTGTCAGTCCCTCTTCGCAAGTTCGTTCTTGTACGAGAGCCACGATGGTATCGGTTTGAACCCGAGCTTGACGTTCAGCAAGTACATCGGGTTCTTCTCTTCGTTGTCCGTGCGGATGGTCTCGACGCCAGACTCCTTTGCGCCCATGATCGCGCGGACCTTGAGAGCCGTTGCGAGTCCGCGCCGCCTGTGCGTCCGCGAGACGCCGGTGAGACCGGTCTGGAGCCGCCTGGGCTGCGCCGGGATGAGCCAGAGCTGCGACATCCCGACGTATCGGCCGCCGTCGACGGCGATGAACCACGACTTTGGCATGCCACACGGTCCCTCGACCTCGGATATGTACTGTTCGAAGGGCATCTTCTGGAGCGGATCCGGGAAGGGCACGTCCTGCAGAAACTCCCATCCCGCCTCGTACGCCTTCCGGAGCGCGTCGGGGTTCTCCGCCATCAGCTCACCGAACGGTCGGACATCAACCTCTGACTCGTCCACCCTCCGAAGCGTCTCCTCGAATGGTGACGCGTCGAACGACTGCACGTCGAGCTTCGAGAACTGGTTGCGCTGCGCCACACGGAACCCGCGCTTCTCGACGAAGCGCATACTGTCCGGGTCGTCCTCGCGCGCGTAGGTGGTCAGAGCCTTCGGCGCAGGATCCCGATCCTTGATCCGGTCCCAGATGTAGTCGTACGTGGCACGACCGAACCCCATGCGCCTGTACTCTGGAACGACCTGGATGCCCATCCTGTACTTGCCCGGGAAGTGGCTCCACTGGTCCTCGCCGTAGTACGCATTGAGGACGGGCGTCCTGTCGATCTCACCGACCAGCCGCTCGAACAGGAACTGCGTCCGGAGATGCTCGTCGTGATGACGCCGCGTCTCCACGTTCGTGATCTCGTCCGGGAAGGCCGCGTTCCAGACGTCCACGATGGCCTGGTAGTCCTCGTCGGAACCGTCGAAGGGCCTGATTGCGAACCCCTGGCGCATGCTAGACCTCCTTGACCCACTGCCGCGATACTCTGTAGTCCTTCAGGCCCGCCGACGCGTAGCACTTGTGGCCCGCCTCTGAGCTCGACCCAACGAACCCCATCGTCGCGCCCATCTCCCTGGCGCGTCTGAGTCCCTCCTGGATGCACGCCTTCGCCAGACCCTTCCTCTGATGGACGGGCGACGTGGCCACGGGCTCGCAGGCGGCGGTCAGAGTGATGTCATCGAACCAGATGGTGCAGAACGATGCAACCGCTCCGTCGGGCGAACAACGAACCCCGGCGGCACGACGGGCTCGGGAATCCTTCCCTCGAGCGACGTGTAGCGCGCGTGCTCCTCGTACCGGGGCTCAAACCCGCGGCGCTCGAGGAACCCCTCGCGCATCGCGTCGGCCTTGAAGGCCCAGACGGCCACCTTGTTCTTGCCGTCCTTGGCCACGGTCCAGAGCCGCTCCTCTGCGACAGAGATCATCTCTTCCTCAAGAGCTTCTGTCCGGAACTCCGGATGCACCTGGAGGAATGCGTTGCCCTTCCCCTCGGCATTGAGCACCGCCGCGAGATCACCCTCCCGCGTCTCCCAGAGGATGACCTTCTCCTCCAGCGGACCCTGGTCGAGATTCGCGACGCCGTGCCAGACCCAGTACTCGAACCGGTACGCTTGCCAGTTGAGCTCCTCCCGGTCGTTCAGGAGGAACGTCTCGCGCAGGAACGCACGGATCTTCCAGAAATCGGGAGCGGCGACGCCCCGATCGTGATGAATGGTCCTGCCGGTCCTAGACACCCTCCGTCGCCGTGACCACCGCAGTGGAGTCGGCGGCGCTGGTCTCGCCGACGACCTCAGCCGCTCCGTTGAACTGGCGCCGGTACTCGGTCCACGCGGGAGTGGGCTTGAAGCCCAGCCGCATGTTCAGCTCGAACATCGGGTTCTTCTCCTCGTTGTCCGTCTCTATCCACCTCGCGCCGTGCTCCTTCGCGCGCGAGAACCCGTGGACCTTGAGCGCCGTGGCGATGCC
>JAUWCJ010000030.1 GCA_030609365.1 Candidatus Eiseniibacteriota bacterium
GGAACGCGATGATCCCGGCGAAGATGCGAAACCTCTTGCTGTAGCGCGTCTCGAAGAACTGCGCGAGCGTGAGCGCGCGCGTCTGTCGGAAGCGGTAGATGACCCAGCCTGAGACCGTGATGACGAGGATGACCACGCTCATCGTGAAGCCCCACCACGTCATCGAGAAGCCCGCGATGTAGTTCATCTCCAGCAGACCCACTATGGTGATGGCGCCCAGTCCCGCTGTCCCTGCTGCCATGCTGATGAGATAGCGCCCGGCCGTTCTGCCCGCCACCAGGAAGTCGGCCACGCTCCTCATGTAGCCGCGGCTCAGGAGGACACCACCGACGAGCACGCCGAGTACGGCGAAGAGGATGCCCCAGTCGACAGGTGCCATGTTCATTCGTGTCTCTCTTCCTGGTGCATTCAGCGGCGCCGGCAGCTGCTACCGGAGGCGCCCCTCATGGTTGACGTGAAGGACCGTCCCGTCAAAGGCGGTCAGCGTCGCCTCGAAGCCGCCCGGCCACACGTGCACGGCAGGCGGCCAGCTCACTACATCAGGGACGTCTCCAAGTCTCAGCGCCTCGAGGTCGTCTGTGTAGGCGCCGTTGTTCCCGAAGAACGTCCTTTCCCTGTAGTACAGCTCCAGGAGCGCGAACCTGGCGGTGTTCGACGGGTCGGGCACGTACGCCGTCTCGTCCACCCCCGGCGCGAGATCTGAAAACTGAACGAATCCCCATCTCTCGGGGTAGTGCATGTTGATGAGACCCTGAGGTGACCACACCCAGTTGTTCTCCGGGAGCGGTCGTCCGGTCCCGGGGTCCGTGAGCTTGACGTAGCTACCGTCGACGGTCTCAGTGTGCCACTCGACCCGCGAGAAGTTGACGCGCCACTGGTCTCCATCCTCCGGAGGCGTCGGCCCGTGCGCGCACTCCTCCAGCACCGACCAGGGAATGGCCAGTTCCACGGTCCACCCCTCGTCGGTATCCGTCGGGTCGTTGAGCGTGCCGCGAACGTCGATACCCGTCCTGAGTCCCTGGATGTCCCACGAGTCGATGGCGGTGCCGCCGTCGCGGTAGGGCTTAGTGAGCAGCAGGTCCCATTCGGTCCCGAACGCGTTGACCTCGAGCTCGTAGTACTCGTGCGTGTCGCCGTCCGGGTCGATGAAGACCTCGAAGTCGTTGTCGTAGAAGATAACGGCATCGCGCTCCGTCAGCTTGGCCCAGACGTGAGGCTCCTCCATCTCGGCCGCCACGTAGAAGTACTCGTCGTCCCATAGGATCTTCACCCTGGTCGAGAATCGAGGCGAGGGCCTGCGGTCGCCCTCTATGTCCACGAACTCGTCGGTCCAGAACGCGGCGCGCCAGGCGGTTTCGTCCATGCGCCCGTCTACGTCGAGGGAGACATCGGCCTTGCAGCAGATGTAGTGTTTCGGCGGACCGTCGGTGGCGGGTTCGGGGAACACATAGGCTGGAACGTCTGAAACTGCGGTGCTTGTCAGCGCGAAGACCAGACAGACCGACACGAGCGCACTCGCTTGGTTCCGAGAGCGCCGGGCGCTCTGCGGCTGACGTTCCATGTGTTTCTCCGCGTCACGGGATGGTGCGACAACGCGGCGGCCGACGTGTCGCAGCCGCCGCGCGTGGTCCGCGGATTATACACCATTTCGCCGCACGTTTCACGGGTGGTGAGCCGATGCGTGGGGCCGGAGCCGTGTCAGCGGCAACCTGCCTCGCGCTTCAGCCTGAGACAGTGGATGTCCCAGGAGGCGTCCCTGCAGGCACTGAGCGCTGACGATTCGCCCGCCAGTCCGTCGCCCCACATTACCGAATAGCGGAACTCGTAGAAGCCCCCGAGCTCCGCCGCGAAGTTGGTCTCCCAGTAGTTGGTCATGAGCCATGCGTAGGCGTGCGCGGGGTCGTCAGCGAGCGCGGCGTCACCCGACAGGAGCCTGACGCCGTGCTCCTCCAGGGCGTAGCCGAGGAGCTCGCGTGCGTTGTCGTGAGCGCTCGCGGCGAAACCCCTCTTGCGCTCGGCGATCGCGTGAACCAGGAAGTGCCAGGGTTCTATCATTGAGAAGCTGTGGCCGAAGGTGTGCTCCGAGTAGAGAGCGAGCTCGTCCTCGAGAGCGCGCGTGTCCGCGCGCCGGAGGTCCGGGTACCGCTCGAGCAGTCTCAGGTAGTACTCGTACGTGCGCTGAGCCCTCCGGAAGAGCATCGTGCTCTCCGGGTCGCCGGCGCAGCCGTCGGACCACCAGTCGGGCCAGTCACCGCGGTGGACCGGTATGTCGGCCGTGGATTTCCTCAGGCGTTCGAAGAACTGGGAGAGCGTCGCCATCCTGATCCGGCAGACGTCCCCGTGCTCGTGGTTCCAGCGCTCGATGAAGTCGACGATGCGGGGCACGTCGTCGCCAGCATCTGTATCGACACCCACTCTGCTACTACATCTGAACGCCCGTTTCAAGGCGGGACTTCGTTCGCGCGGGGGGTCAGTCAGCGACGTTGCGCCATGCCGACGCCGTCCTCGACCGGGACGGGGACCTGCGGTGGGATGACCGAATGGGCGTCGAGCACGTGACGGACCCTCCCGGCGAACACGTCCACCGTGAACGGCTTCGGAAGGAACTCCGTGTCGTCCTCGAAGACGGCGTGGCTGGTCAGGAGCGCGTCGTCGTATCCGGACATGAAGAGCACGCGCAGCCCGGGCCGCTCCCCGCGGAGCTGTTCTGCGAGCCGCTTGCCGTCACGCCCGGGCATGATGACGTCGGTGACCAGGAGGTCAATGTCCTCCTTACGCGCGTTCCAGATTACCTCGGCGGCTTCGGCATGCTCGGCCTCGATAACCTCGTACCCGCGGTCTTTCAGAGCCTTCGACGCGAGCGCCCTGACAACCTTCTCGTCCTCGACCAGTAGAACGCACTCGCGACCTCCCCGGACCGCGCACCTGAGCTTCCGGCCGGCCTTCTGCTCGCACGCGTCTCTCAGCGGGAGGTAGATGCGGAACGTGGCGCCGTCGCCGAGGTGCGACAGAACATCGATGAAGCCACCGTTCTGCTTGACGATGCCGTAGGTCGTCGCGAGTCCGAGTCCGGTGCCCTTCGCCTTGTCCTTGGTGGTGAAGAAGGGCTCGAAAATCTTCTTCAGCGTTAGCTCGTCCATGCCCACGCCGGTGTCGCTGACCTCGAGAAGGCAGTACTCGCCCGGCTTCGCTTCAGGGTTGAAATCGCAGTCGGCCTCCGCGAGCGTGACCCGGGCCGTCCTCAGTGTGACGGTCCCTCCATCCGGCATGGCATCTCTGGCGTTGACCACGAGATTGACGAGTACCTGGTCCACCTGCACGGGATCAATGAGCGTGTGGACGGGGTGCTCGGACTTGATGAGGTCCAGCCGGACGTCCTCGCCGATCACGCGCTCGAGCAACCTGCGCGAGTCAACAAGGGCCGCATTCACATCGACCACCCTCGGTGCTATCATCTGCTTTCTGCTGAACCCTAGAAGCTGCTGGACGAGCGACGCGGCGCGGGTTCCCGCCTTGTGGATCTCGTCGGCGTACTCCCTCCTCGGATCTCTCGTTCCCAGCTCATCCCGGAGTAGTTCCGAGTAACCGAGGATTGCGGTCAGCAGGTTGTTGAAATCGTGAGCGATACCTCCCGCGAGCTGCCCGACCGCCTCGAGCTTCTGTGAGTGACGGAGCTGGTCCTCGAGTTCGGCGCGTTCCGTCATCTCGGTCGCCAGGGCCCGATTCGCCTCGGAGACCTGATGGACCCTTCTCTCGAGTTCGCTGTTCAGAAGGACGGCGTCGTCCTGCCGCCGTCCGACCGCGCGGCCCAGGAAGCCGAGTATGACCGGTGAGAGGTCCATGAGCCACAGCACTGACAGACGTGACTGAGCCCACAGGACGTTGCTGAGCGTTACCTGCCGTTGCGCCAGCGCCAGTTCCAGCATCGTCGCCACGGACGGCAGCAGGAGTCCCATGATGACTCCCAGGAACGTATAGCTCCAGGTCCAGCTCCGACGCTCGCCGATCCTCACGAATCCTCCTCCTCCTCCTCCAACGCGGCACTGCAGCGCGCGGCGAAGGGCCGCGACGCTGGTTCTCTTCAGGAACGTTGCGAGTACCACACTATGCAAGTGTAGTGCCAGAAATGCCGGACATACGCGTCAGAATGGGCAAATCGCCGCGCGGCCGCCCCCACAGGGAACGGCCGCGCTGGTCAGACACATATCTGTCCGGGGGGCTCCTGAGCGGAGCCGCCGGATAGCTCTACTTCAGAAGCGTCATCTTCTTGAGCAGGCTCTCCCCACCCGCCGTCAGCCGCGCGAAATAGACGCCCGACGCCAGGTTCTCTCCGCCGTCGTCTCTGCCGTTCCAGACGACCGAATGCGGCCCCGCGCTCAGCGGCTCGTCGACCAGCCGCCGCACGACCCGTCCGCTCACGTTATAGACCGTGAGTGTCACGCTGCCCGCGTCTTCCGGAACGGTGAACGCGATCTTCGTGATGGGGTTGAAGGGATTGGGCGCGTTCTGACGCATCGCGAGGCGGTCGATGTCGTCCGTCTCGATGCCAGTCGTGGACCCGAACCATCCGAGGATCCTGGCGACGAGCGTACTTTGGTTGTCCGGGTCGGGATCACCGACCGGGACATTCTCGAAGGGGAACGAGAGGAACACGAGCTTGTGGCCGCCTTCCTCCGCCTTGATGCCCTTGATCCCCACCGGGGTCGAGAAGATGGAGTCCGCCGGGGCGGCAGGGACGATCGCGTCACTACTTCCCGGCAGGATCGGGCCACCGAGGACCATCAGTGCCATCCCGTCCGACACGGGGTCGCTCGCGACACCGGTCATGAGGAACCCGCTGTTGTCGTTCACCCACGAGTCGATGTGGAGGTAGTCCGTGATGAACGTGTTCGGAAGCGACCTGCTCGACAGGTACTCGGTGCTTGTCAGGAACAAGTTCCCGCCCGCATCGAGGTAGTCCATCATGTTCTGCTCGTCACCCGACGTCAGATAGAGAGTGTTCCCCGCGCCCGTCGTCCAGAGCACGGCCCAGTAGGACGAGATCTGTGCGAGCGAGGGGCGTCCTCTGGTCGCCGCGTCCGACGTCATAGCTCCATATCCGGCGTCGGCCAGAGCGGTCTGGAGGTAGGTCTCGTAGCTCTCCCCGTCGTCGTCGTCGACGATGAGGATCGAGGGCGCCTCGACGAAGGTGCCGAACGAGATGTTCGCGCTGCTCTGAGGGTCGACACTGCTCTGGGCCGAAAGCGTCGTGACGGCCATTCCGGCGACCGTTCCGATACCGTCGATGACCCTTACCTCCAGGGCCTTCTCCTCACCCGGCCCGAGAACGAAGTCCGCGGGGCCCGTCTGCCACGCACCTCCCACCTCCCGGAACTCGGCCGTCCAGTCGGACGGTCCGACGCCGTCAGGCAGCACGTCGTGACCCACTTCCACGGTCGCCGTGTCGTCCACGGGCGCCCAGTTCTTGAGCGTCGCCGTGTAGAGGGCCGTGCCGTAGTACTCCATCTCGGTGGCGTAGACGGACGAAGCCAGCTCCAGGACGTAGGCGGCGTTGTGGAAGTCGAACGTCATCGTCGCGCTCGATGTGCTGATGTTCATGAAGAACGCGCCCGACTCGCTGCCGTCCCACCAGCCCGTGTTGGGGTACGTCACGGGCGAGCATTCAGGATAGCGTGTCGCCGCGTACAGGTCCGTGCCGTCGCCGTAGTTGACGTTGTTCTCCATATCCCAGCGGCCGTCCGCCTGGACGAGCGTGACCAGGTAGTGCTGTGTCGGGGTCTGCTGCTGGTTGTTGTTGCTGCCCTCGGTGTCGACGTGCCAGATGGCCAGTCCGTCGTCCGGAAGGCCGACGTCCCGTCCGGTCCGCTGCCTGTTCTCCGCGAGGTAGTACTCGTTCGGAAGTTCGGGGTGCTCGAACTTGTACATGACGTTCGTGGCGATGGGTGCCGCGAGCCCGCCCTGCGGATTCGTCAGCACCGTTACGTCTCCCCAGCCCGCGTCGTACTTCATGTACGCGCAGGGCTCGCAGGGGTTGGTGGCGGATGTGCCATAGCACATGATGCAGAACCGGCCGACGCCCGTCGAATCGTAGCCGTAGTCGTACAGGTCCGGCCATCCCATCAGCATGTGGCCGTTCTCGTGACAGAACGTGCCAATCACCAGAGAGCTGCCCGTGTTCGTGATCTGGTAGGATTGAGTGCATACGCCATCTGCGCACCACGTGACCGAGTAGGCGTGCGGCCAGAGCCCTTCGGCCCAGGCGTTCCACGTGTCGCCCGCGTAGAAGCAGTTGACCGCGTCTATGATGCCGTCGCCGTCGGAGTCGTACTGGCTGAAGTCGAAACCGTTGTCGTCCAGGTCCTGAAGCGCCTGCCGGACGAGCTGGCGAGCGCGCTGACCGTAGGGCGCGACCGGATCACAGTAGTACGCCTTCGTGTTCGGTGCCCGGAAGTAGTGCGTCGGGACGTAGTTGGTGTAGTCGAGGAGCCCCTCGGAGACGTCCAGGAAGTACTCGCGCACAGATCCGTTGTTGCCGTAGCCCGTGTAGCCGATGCCGTTGCAGTAGTCGTCTATCGAGGACGCGGGTATCGTGGCCGGGTCGTCGCTGAAGTCGACGATCAGCGTGATGCCGACGATGTCGCCGGTCGTCCGTCCGCGCATGCCGCGGGTCAACTGGTCCAGGGGAACTTCGTGGGCCCGACGCTCGAAGTCCTCACGTACTGCGAGCGCCTGCGCGCGGGCCGCCTCGGGCGTGATGCGCACGTGCTTCGCGAGACCTCGCGGCGCCGCCGGTTCTCCCGCGGCCACACCCGTCGACACCAGTTCCGTGCCGTCGGCCGAGAGCTCCGCGTAGCTCAGCATGCCCGAGACGCCGTCGCGCACGATCGTGTATCCGTCGAGGGTCTCCCCGACCGAGTAGAACTCGTCGCCCCAGACCCTGATCTCGACCGAAGAGCCATCCGGCTCGCGGATGGTGACTACCTCACCCCAGAGCGGTGCTCCGCTGGCCGTGAGCGTGGCGGAGATGCATAGCGCCGCCGCGAGCAACACAGTTGTCCAACCCTTGGTACCGAAGAGCTTTGTCATCTGTCCCTCGATTTGTCAGTGAGGGGTGCTTTCGCGCCCCCGAACGGTGGACACATACAATCCCTCACATTATACCACAAAATGGCGCTTTGTTCAATCGGTTGCGCTGGCACCGCGCTTCACGCGTCCGCGCGGCGCGTCCGGCCGCCGCCTAAACCGCCAGGCAGAAGGCCCCCAGCTTCTGCGACGGGCCTCAAGAAAGCAGCATCAGTGCGTCGAGGATTCACATCTTGAGCCACCCACGCGATTCCAGCTGACCGGCGACCCCTGAGACCCACAGCCTGACGCCCTCGAGGCTCAGATGGATGGTATCACCGGGCGGCATGAGGTCGGCGGCAGCGCGCTCGTCCCGTCGCGCCACACGGGCGAGCGACACAAACGCCCCGCCGGTGTCGTCCGCGAAGCCCTCGAACAGGCGCGTTACCTTGTCGAAGTCGAACCCGCCTTCTCCCCCGTACGGGGCCGTGAGTTTGCTCGCGGCGTCCGTGTCGATCTCGGGCAGATGGAGGTTCTCGACGACGAGGGACTCCGCCCCGCCGGCAGACGCGACCGCCCGCATCTCTGCGACCAGACGTCTCGTCACGCGCCATCGCGCAGCCTCGCGCTCGTCGTAGGCGACCTTGTAGGGTGTCAGTTCGAAGTGCTCCTCGAGCGGGAGCCCTGTTCCGCCGCCGGACGACAGGCTGCCGAACTTGCTGACCGCCAATCCGAAGGTTCTGTAGACCAGCGAGTACTTCCAGACCGGGTCCGCGGTGCGCCTTCCTTCAGTCTCCTCACACGACACGGGATATCCGCGCGTGACGAGCCTCGCGGTATCTGCCTCGTCGACCTCGAAGTAGGGTTTTCCGGCTCGCTTGGCGTTGTCCCGGATGTCGTTGATGCAGAACGTGTAGACCACGATGTCGGGTTGGAACGCCATGCCGAGGTGCTTGAGCAGGAGGAGGCTCTGGTCGGTGCCGTAGGCGCGCACGCCGAGGTTCAGTACCTCGAATTGACCTTCGAGTGCCTCTTCGAGCACCCTGTGGGGGCGTTCGTGGGGGTCGACCTCCCACGCTTCCGTGGTCGAGTCGCCTATGAGCACTATGCGCGGACGCGTCTTCTCGATGTCGCGTTCTTCGTCGCAGAAGCCGCGGGAGCTGATCTGGACGTCGTGGCCGTCGCGCCCCCGTCGCGGGTAGTACCTGCCCTGCGCGAGAGGCTTGTGGAAGTGTCCGAGCAGTGGCGAGAACTGGACGAAGTCATCGGACCCGTGTCGCGAGCCCCTGACGCCGAGCGCGAAGTACGCGACCGCGTCTATGAGCGCCACGCAGACCAGAAGCGTCACGACGAGCACGAGCAAGTTGGTGAGACAGGAGCGACTGCGTCGCGACACGTAGTTTTCCTCAGTTCGGTGGCCGGCGTGCGACAGTGACGTCGATGCTACGACGATACCACACGCGGCCCGCGTCCTACGGCAGAGTCCCGACGTTCTGCAGCATCGCATCCAGCTTCTGCAGGAACTGCGATCGGTCTCGCTTGTCGAAGGGCCTGGGGCCCCCGGTCTGGATCCCGAGGTCACGAAGCTCGGAGGCAAGCTCGCGACCTGCCATCGCCTCTCCGATCGACTCCTCGGTGAACTCGCGGCCACGCAGACCGAGTACGCGTGCGCCCAGCTTGAGGCAGCGGTCGGCAAGGGGGATGTCTCCGGTGACCACGATGTCGCCCTCGCTCACGTGCTCAACGATCCAGTCGTCCGCGGCGTCGAAGTCGCCTTTCACGACGATGAGTTCAATGTCGTTATCCTCTGGAACGCGCATCCACGATTCCGCCACGAGTCTAACGCGGACACCGTAGCGGTGCGCCACACGGTAGACCTCCTGCTTGACGGGACAGGCGTCGCCGTCGATGAAGATGACGGGCACTTCGATATCGCTCCTCAGGATGTCTGCGGCTGGAAGGGGCCGGAGTCTGAGCGGCCTCTCCGATGGAATGGTTGGTACCCCCGGCAGGACTCGAACCTGCGGCACCCGGTTTAGGAAACCGGTGCTCTATCCACCTGAGCTACGGGGGCTATGCGTTATCAGGCCGCGCGATCGGCCGGCTGCCGACACACGCGGTCCGGTCACTCCGAGTCGTATTCTATCAGGCTGAACACCTCGTATCCAGCCAGTTTGTCGCGTCCCTTGAGGAAGGTGAGGTCGATGAGAAAGGCGATGGCGACGATCTCTCCTCCGAGACCACTGACCAGCTTTGCCGTGGCCGCTGCGGTCCCGCCCGTCGCGAGCAGGTCGTCGACGATGAGAATGCGCTGGCCCTCGGCTATCGCGTCCCTGTGGATCTCTATGGCGTCCGTTCCGTACTCGAGTTCGTACTCGGCGCTCACCGTCTGGGCCGGGAGCTTGCCCGGCTTGCGTGCCGGCACGAAACCGACGCCCATCTTGTACGCCACGGCAGCGCCGAAGATGAATCCGCGCGACTCGATGCCGAGGACGAGGTCGATGTTGGCGTCGGCGTAGCGCGCAGCGAGCGCGTCTACGGCCGCCCGGAGTCCTTCCGGGTCCTTCGTCAGTGTCGTGATGTCCTTGAAGATGATGCCCGGCTTCGGGAAATCCGGCACGTCGCGAATGAGACTCCTGAGGTCCATCAGTGCTCCTTCCCTGCAGTCGGCTTCCGAGCGATCGATGCGGAGGCCACATCACCGCGGGTGTTCCCACTACGGCAGGTAGCCGAGCGGGTCGACCGATACTCCTTTGTAGCGCACCTCAAAGTGCAGGTGCGAGCCGGTCGATGCGCCGGTCGATCCCACGTATCCTATCGTCTGCCCGCGGGCCACCGCGGCCTCGAGTTTCACGATGGCTCGGGAGAGGTGTCCGTAGACGGTGATGAGCCGTCCGCCGTGGTCGATCATGACGACGTTACCGAACCCACTCATTCTCCCGGCGTAGACCACCTCACCGCCGCCGGCTGCGAGAACGCGTTCCTCTCTCACCCCGTCGATGTCGATGCCCTTGTGGAACGTGCTGCCGCCCGCTCCCGGGCTCTTTCTGGGTCCGAAGCCGCTCGTGACCGAGCTTCTGCCGCGCCCGGCGAGGGGCCACGCCAGCTTGACGTCGCCGCTGCCCGGGGAGACACCCTCGTCCGGTTTCCCCCCTGGCGGTAGTTTGACCGCCAGCCGCTTCGTCGCCCCCGGTATCAGGAGCTTCTGGTTCACGGCGATGTCGTAGTTCGAGAGCCCGTTGGCCTCCGTTATCTCGGCCAGCGACACGCCGTAGGTCTTCGATATGCGCCAGAGGGTCTCTCCCCTCTGGACCGTGTGGTAGACACCGCTTCCGCCGGTACCGCCCGTGCTGGTCGGTTCTCCACCGCGGTCCCCCGATCTCAGTGGCGTGCAGCCCGCGAGGAGCATCAGCACAATCGCCGTGACCGTAATGGCCGCGGCGAAGACCCTTGTTTTTCGGGAAGGAGTCAAGGAGCCGGCCTCCCCCATCTCAACCTAGAAGCTAACCTCGAACGACTCGAACTCGCCGGTGGATTCGGTCCACCTCATCTGCACATCTCTGACGAGCCCGCGTCTGGGACCTTCACTTATCTCTCTGGCGAACCGCTCGAGTTCCTCTCGCGGTCCCTCGGCCAGGATTTCGACACTGCCGTCGCGCAGGTTCTTCACGAAGCCCACGAGTCCCGCCGCCCTGGCGGCGTTCAGAACGAAGTACCTGAACCCCACGCCCTGCACGACCCCACTGACCAGCGCATGAATCCTGACGGACTCCATCGTCACGCGGCTCCCGCCAGCTCGAAGGCCCTCTCGACCGCGGCCTCGGGCGAGTCCGCCTCGACGATGTCGTCGGAGTCCAGCGGTGGTGACACGGCGACGACGGGGATGCCCATCTTGAGTGCCAGCGCGATCTCGGAGACCGTGCCGTAACTGCCGCCCACGCCAACGACGGCGTCGGCGGCCCGCACGTTCACGACGTTCCTGGCGTGACCCATGTCGGTCGCGATCGGAATGTCGATGTGCGGGTTGGCGTCGTCCGCGCGGTCGCCGGGGAGGATGCCGATCGTGAGTCCCCCCGCAGCCTTCGCACCTCGCGCGGCCGCTTCCATGACCCCGCCCAGGCCTCCACAAATGAGAACGCCGCCCCGGCGAGCGATCTCACTACCGACTCGCTCAGCGATTGAGGCGGTCGCCTGGTCACAGCGTCCTGCTCCCACCACCGTGATTCTGACAGGGCGGGTCGTCAATGTCTCCCACCTGTTGATGTGGTCGGGGCGAGAGGATTCGAACCTCCGACCTCACGGTCCCGAACCGTGCGCGCTAACCTGCCTGCGCTACGCCCCGACATAAACTCGCATATTACACTAGAGCCGCCACAGATGCAAGACCCCCTGCGTCACCAGTGTGACGATGACGCCGGCGATCAGGATGCCGCAGATGATCGCGGGTATTGCGTACCTGGGTCTCACACCAAACAGATGAGCCGCGAGCGCCCCGGTCCACGCTCCCGTGACTGGCAGAGGGATGGCGACGAACGCGATGAGTCCCAGCGCCTCGTACTTCTCAACGAGCCCGCTCCTGCGCCTCGTTCTGGCGAAGAGCCTCGTCATGAAGCGGTCCATCGGGGGCCACCGCCTGAATAGTCCCTCGAGAGGACCCATCAGGTAGATTATGGGCATGATGGGCAGGAAGTTCCCGGCCGCACAGACGAGAAGCGCCGAGCGCCAGTCCATGCCCAGCTTCAGCGCCACGGGAATCCCTCCCCGAAGCTCCGCTATCGGTAACGCCGAGACGAGGAACGCCACGGTCTCTTCCGGCAGGTCGGACATCAGCTCAACTAGGTTTTCAATCACGTTTCCTTGTTCCACCCTTCTATGCCAACGAGCGGGACGAAGACACATCCTCCGACGTTCTTCACGGACACCTCGCCCTGGCTCTTCACGATTATGCGGAGCTGCTGTAGTCCCTGGCTGCCCACCGGCACGGCCATTATGCCCGGGTCACCGAGCTGCTCCTCAAGGCTCGGGGGCACCTCAGGCGCGCCCGCCGTTACGATTATCCTGTCGTAGGGTTCGAACTCCTTCCAGCCGATCGTGCCGTCGCCGACGCGTATCGCGACATTCGAGGCTCCGAGGTCCTCCAGAACAACTCTCGCGCGGGCCGTGAGGCTCTCCACACGCTCGATGCTGAACACCTGCTCCGCCAGCCTCGAAAGGACGGCGGTCTGGTACCCGGAACCCGTGCCTATCTCCAGCACTCTCTCGCCACCTGTCAGCTCGAGCGCCTGGGTCATCAGCGCCACCATGAACGGCTGAGAAATGGTCTGGCCTTCCCCTATCGGAAGCGCGTGGTCGCCGTAGGCGCGGGACTCCATGCCGGGCGCGACAAAGAGGTGCCGCGGAACCTCTCGCATGGCCTTGAGCACTGCCTCGTCCGTGATGCCTCGCCGTACGAGCTGCGTCTCGACCATCTCGTTCCGGAGGGATTCCCAATCCATCAACCGGTCTCCCCCTCGCTCTTCTCGGATCGGTCGGACGCGGACGCCGGTGTTCCGGCCTCAACGGCCTCCGCTCCGGGTGTTCCGGTGCCGGTTGTGACTACCTGCTCGAGAGGCCAGCTCCGAAGCACGTCCATTGCCCGGTAGTCGGTGAGATCGAGGTGGATCGGGGTGATCGAGACCAGTCCCTGGGACACGGCAGCGTAGTCCGTGTCGGGCTCCGGCTCCCACGACGTCAGCTGGCCGCCTATCCAGTAGTAGGTTCGGCCGCGCGGATCCTGCTTCTCCACGACGGCCTCCTCGTAGACCTGCTTGCCCTGCCGGGCGACCTCCACGCCTGTGATCTCTTCTCTCGGTATGTTCGGGACGTTCACGTTCAGCAGAGTTCCCTCGGGAAGTCCGCGCTCGAGCACCATGAGCGCCACCTCTCTCGCGATCCCGGCGGATGCCTCGTAGTCGTAGTGTCCAGACTCGCACCGACAGAGCGACACGGCCATCGCGGGAATGCCCATGAGCGTCGCCTCCATGGCCGCGGCGATGGTGCCGGAGTACGTGACATCGTCACCCATGTTCGCTCCCCTGTTGATGCCGGAGACCACGAGATCGGGTGGCTCCGGGAGAAGCAACTTGAGCGCGAGCAGCACGCAATCGGTCGGTGTCCCGTCGACGGCGATGATGTTGTCAGAAATGCGGTGGGTTCGCAGCGGGACGTCCATCGTGAGCGAGTGGCTGGCGCCGCTTCGCTCGCGGTCAGGGGCCACGACGGTCACGTCCGCGATCTCCTCGAGCGCCTTGCGAAGAACCTTGATGCCGCGTGCGTGAACGCCGTCGTCGTTGCTTATTAGAATGTGGGGTCTGTCCAAATCAATGCTCCCGGTGCCTACCGCCAGAACATGCTGCGGCCGATCAGCCTCACGAATCGCAGAGTGTCGACGATCGGGTTGATGTGGCTGACGGCGCCCGTGTAGATGGATGTGATCGCGACGTCAGCGGTCCTGTAGCCGCGCCGCGCCGCGCGGATGAGAAGCTCGGATTCGGTGTCGTAGCGCGTCGTGACGAACGACTTCACGATGTTCCTGAGGACGCGGACCTTGATCAGTCGATACCCGCTCTGGCTGTCCGGGATATCCTGACGAGTAATGAACGAGACGATCCTCGACGTCGTGCGGTTCGTCCATATCCTGAGTTTCGGCATCTCGCCGACGGCGTGCATTCTCGTGCCGACGATGATATCCGCGTTGCACTTGTCCACGGCGTCGAGGAAATCCGGGATCGCCAGGGGGTCGTGCTGCCCGTCGCCGTCCATCGTGACCACGGCGTCGTACCCCTTCGCAACCGCGTACTCGAAGCCGGTCTTGAGAGCGGCGCCTTTCCCGAGGTTGACCTCGTGCTCGAGAACGTGCGCGCCGGCGGCCTCGGCCGCGGCGGAGGTCCCGTCCTTCGACCCGTCGTTGACGACCACGACATCGAGGCCGAGGTTGAGCCCGAGTACGCCCCGGACGACCTCACCGACCTCGTTCTCAAGGTCCTTACATGGTATGACGACGAGAGTCTTCACCAGTAGCTTTCCGCATTCTCCTCAGCAGTTGACGGTCCTCTTGCGCGGTCCCGTCCGTGTTCCAGATCGGGCTGAAGACATACCACTGCTCCGCGTACCGCCTGACGTAGCGCTCGAGCACCCCGACGGCCCGTTCGACAGTGTCCCTGACGTCCGCGTCGAAGTCGTCCGTCACGCGAGGCACGATCGGATCGTCCAGGAGGAACTCGTGCTTCCCTTCCGGCGTCATCACCATGAATGTCGGGACGATGCTCGCCCCGAAACGCCTCGCGAGGACGGCGTAGCCGTCCGGCATCAGAGCCTCGCGCCCGAAGAAAGGAACCCTGATGCCCTGACCGGTCGGCGAGCGGTCCCCGACGAGGACAACCAGGTGTCCTCTCTTGAGAGACCTGAAGCACCTGTGAGGTGCGGAGATCGGAACGACGTCGATGCCTTTGTCGGCGCGCCGCCCGTCGAAGAACCTGGTCACAAGCGTGCTGGGATGGACATCCACAAGAACGGCCAGCGGCCCGGCCAGAAGACCTACGGCCGCGGCGCCCATCTCCCAGTTGCCGACGTGGGCCGTGGTGGAGATCGTCGGAGTCTCGGGGCTCGCGTACGCCCCGAGACGCTCGACCGTCTCCCGGCTCCCTTCCGTCAGGTAGTCATCGAGGTTGTCGCGATTGACGAGCGGCATCCTCAGGAAGTCGGTCACGAAGACCGCGAAGTTCTCGAAGATCTTCCGCCGTAGGAGCTTGAGCTCCCGGGGCGAGCGATCCTCCCCGAACGCGACCTCCAGGTTGCGGAGCAGATAGCGCCGGTTTCGCCTCTGGAAGAAACACATCAGTTTGCCCACCACATGTGCCACATTGCGTGCGGTGGGCAGCGAGAGGCTCTGCGCCAGAAACGCTCCGAGCTTGTAGACAGCGAAGGCGAACATTGGCTACGTGGCCATTCTGGGTCGAGCTGCTGGATGTCTGTTGTGGTCGGGGCGACTGGATTCGAACCAGCGACCCCTAGCCCCCCATGCTAGTGCGCTACCTGACTGCGCCACGCCCCGACGGGCTACAATCTAGCACGGCAGAGGCGGTGAGACAAGTGGGAATCGGTCAGAGCCCGGCCACCCCGTCAGGCCCCTGCGTGCTCTGCCTTCGGGTCTCTTAACATCAGGTTGCTTATCGCCTCACTTGGAGGCTTCCCCTCGAAGAGGACGAGGTTCATCTGCTCACAGATGGGCATCTCGACGGACAGCTTCTTCGACAGCTCTTCCACGCTCCTGGTTGTGCGCACTCCCTCTGCCACCATGACCATCGAGTCCAGGATCTCCTCGAGCGTCCTGCCCTCGGCGATGGCCTCGCCGACATAGCGATTCCTGCTGTGCTTCGAGATGCAGGTCGTGATGAGGTCGCCCATTCCGGAGAGTCCGGCGAAGGTCTCCGGCCTCCCGCCCATCGTGACGCCCAACCGCGTCATCTCGGCGAGCCCGCGCGTCAGGAGCGCGCCCTTCGTGTTGTCTCCATACCCCAGGCCGTCGCAGATGCCCGCCGCGATCGCTATCACGTTCTTGAGCGACACGCCGAGTTCGACACCGATGAGGTCGGTGTTCGTGTAGACCCTGAGGTACTCCGTCATGAAGAGGTCGCGTGTGAAGATGGCCGTCGTCTCGCTTAGGGCTCCGGCCACTATCGTCGTCGGGAGCTTCCTGCTGACCTCCTCGGCGTGGCTGGGGCCGACGAGGGACGATATCCCGGCGGTCTCCGGGCGGTTGAGCTCGTGCGCCAGCACTTCCGACATGCGCATGAGCGTCTCGTTCTCTATGCCCTTGGCGACGTTCACCACGTGTGTCCCGTCCGGGATCATCGCGGCGGCGTTCCCGGCCACGACGCGGACCACGTGTGAGGGTACGGCGAACACGACCGCTTCCGCGCCGTCGAGAGATGCGCTGAGATCGTTGGTGATCTCGATAGAAGCGGGCAGTGGGACTCCGGGCAGGAATTTCCGGTTCTCGCCATCGTTCATGACGGTCTCCACCTGCTCGGGATCGAACTCCCAGGTAACGACCTGGTGTCCGTTGTCGTGCAGGACCAGGGCCAACGTTGTGCCCCAGCTGCCGCCTCCCAGCACCGTGACTCGCTTCATCGCTCACCTTCCTGCCCCGGAGTTCGTCCGAAGCGGTTCTCGGTACCGTTCAGCAGGCGCTTGATGTTCCCAAGATGACGAAGGACGACCGCGACCGCCACGAGCCCGGCCGTCAGTATGAGTGCGGTCGGTCTCCCCGTCCCCAGGATCCCGGCCTCGATCCATATCGCCCATGGCAGGAACACGGCAGCGGCGATGGAGCCGAGCGAGACGTAGCGTGTGGGGAGTACTATCGCGAGCCAGAGGACGACGGCCGCGAGCGTTGCCAGAGGGGCCATCGCCGCGAAAACACCGCACGCTGTTGCGACGCCCTTCCCGCCCCGGAAGCGGGCGAAGACCGGCCAGATGTGTCCCGCGACCGCGGCGAGTCCCGCCGCCAAGCCGATCCCGGTGTGTCCGAGCGAGGAGCCGGCCCCGAGGGTCCCGGCCACGAACAGGACCGCCGCCGCGCCCTTTGCTATGTCGATGATGAGCACGGGTGCTGCGACGCGCGGTCCCAGCGTGCGCAGGACGTTGGTGAAGCCGGGATTGCCGCTTCCGACGGTTCGCAGGTCGACGCCGCGCAGCCTCGCCGCGATGTTGCTCGTCGGTATCGAACCGAGGAGGTACGAGATGATAACCACAAGAGCCGTCTGCACGTGTGCTCCCGTCTTAGCGCCTCTTCCTCACGTAGATCCGAATGGGTGTTCCGACGAAACCATACTCCCTCCGGAGCTGGTTCGCAAGGTAGCGTCTGTAGGTGTTGTCGACCGCCCTGATGTCGTTCGTGAACACCACGAACGTGGGCGGCCTGGTGCCCGTCTGCGTCGCGTAGAGGATGTTCACGCGGCGTCCGCCCGCCGGAGGTCTGTACTCTACCGCTGCCATTATTGTCTCGTTGACGCGGCTGGTCGGAATGCGCATCGCCGTCTGCTCGTCTACCTCGGCCGCGAGCGTCAGCACCTTACTCACACGTTGCCCCGAGAGGGCGGAGATGTGGATGACCGGAGCGTATCTGGCGAACGGCAGCACGTCCGAGGCGTGCGTGACGTACTCACCCGCCGTGGAGTTGTCCTTCTCGATCAGGTCCCACTTGTTGAAAGCGACGATAAGTCCCTTGCCCGCCTCCTCGATGAACCCGGCGATGTGCGCGTCCTGGGCGACTATGCGCTCGACCGCGTCCACGACCAAGACCACCACGTCGGCGCGCTCTATGCCCCTGAGCGATCTCATGGAGCTGTAGAACTCCACGCCCCTCACGATCTTGGACCTTCGTCTGAGGCCTGCCGTATCGACGAGCACGAACCGCTTGTCGTCGTGCATGAGGACGGTGTCGATCGCGTCGCGGGTCGTGCCAGGCACCGAATCGACTATGACGACCTCCTGCCCCACTATCCGGTTCACCAGGGACGATTTGCCCACGTTGGGTCGTCCGACGAACGCCACCCTCACGCCCTCTCCCGTCTCCGGCTCGGCCTCAGGGATGATTGCTATCAGCCGGTCCAGGAGGTCGCCGGCTCCGCGGCCGTGCAGCGCCGAGACGGGCGACGGCTCGCCCAGACCCAGCGTGTGGAACTCGTGGGTGTCCAATTCGTGACGCTCTGAGTCGACCTTGTTGGCCGCTAGGATTATGGGCTTGGTTGAACGTCTCAGGAGGGCCGCGATCTCCATGTCCACGGCCGTTGGGCCGGTCTCCCTGTCGACGACGAAGAGGATGGCGTCGGCCTCGTCGATCGCGGTCTCGGCCTGGAAACGGATGAGCCCCGCAATGCCCTCGATCTCGGTCGGCAAGAGCCCGCCGGTGTCCACCAGGACGAAGGAACGGCCGCTCCACTCGGCCTCGTGGTAGTTGCGGTCCCTCGTGACTCCGGGCTGGTCGTCGACGACTGCAATGCGCGCGCCCGTGATTCGGTTGAACATCGCTGATTTGCCGACGTTCGGCCGGCCCACGATGGCCACTATCGGGAGCCTGCCTCTTCTGGAATTGCTCATCTTCCCTCTTCCGATGGAATGCGGCCGCGCGGTTCGCGACCCCGTGTTGTGTTGTCCGATGCCGTCCGGTTCCCTGTCGTCGCGTCCCGCACAGCGTCGCCCATGATATCCAGCACGGCCCCGACGATATCGTTCGTGGCGACCACGTTCTCTCGTCCCGCTCCGTCGGCGATCTCGCCCAGACCCACGCCATCCAGGGTCAAGCCGTCGTCGTTGAAGGCAGCATCCGGCAGAAAGTACGCATCCGACTCGGGGGCCCTCTTCAGCGCGCCGACCATGTCTGCTCCGGACAGCAGGCCGGCCACCGTGATGGTCGGGCCCAGCAGGCTGTTGTCCGATGCCACCACGCGGCACGTGAGTCCGTCGACGCGCCCGATCGCCCTGTCGATAGCGTCTGCAAGGAACGCCTCCGCGAGCCTCGCCGTCACGACCGTTACCGCGAGAGGCGGGTCGAGGCGGTCGCCCAGTAGGCCGGCGCTTTCGTTCAGCTCGAACTCGAAGCTGCGCAGGAGCCCCACGCCGTTCTCGAGCTGGGGGAAGTCACCGTAGCTTTCGTAGGGCGGGAGCGATTTTCCGGCTCGGAGATACAGCTCGTCCGCCGCATACACGGTTCTGCCGCGGCCGTCCTCGATGAAGCGCTTCTGCCAGCACTCGATCGTGTCGAGCGCCCCGCCGGCGGCCGTCGCCGAGACCGCTTCGATGTGTGTCAGCCTCTGACGGTGCGCCGTGAGGCCGACCGGGACCACCGCTACCGACTGGATCATGTCGCCGAGCGCGAACAGGTCGGACAGTGTCTGTTCGAGAACCGCGCCGTCGTTGATGCCCGGGCACAGAACCGCCTGCGCGTGTACCGCGATTCGTGCGCGACCGAGTTCTCTCAGGCTCTCGAGTATCGGCGGCGCATCCTCGTTCCCCAGCATTCTGCGTCTCACCGCGTCGTTGGTCGCGTGCACCGAGACGTAGAGGGGACTCAGCCGTTGTGAGGCGATGCGCTCGTAGTCCCCGCGGCTGAGATTGGTCAGCGTGATGTAGTTGCCGTAGCTGAACGACAGGCGGTAGTCCTCGTCCTTGACGTAGAGGCTACTGCGCAGCCCGCGAGGCAGCTGGTCCACGAAGCAGAACATGCAGCTGTTGCCACATGTCCTCGTCGGGGTTTCCCGGACCTCGAATCCCAGCTCCCCGGGGCCCACCGCCGGCAGCGTGACGCTGAACGACGTGCCCCCGCGAGAGAACTCGAAGATCGCCTCCCGCTCGTCCATCCACGCGAGCGCGAAGGTCAGGTCGATCGCATCCTCCAACGTCCTGCCGCCGACGGCAAGCAGCTCGTCCCCGACTCTGATGTCGGCCCGCTCGGCGTCACTCCCCGGCGTGACCCTGGTGATCCTCATCCCTTGCCCCGGCATGCAGGCGGCCCCCGAGCGGCCCGCTTGGGCGGACGGCGGGGGCCAGCCCAAGAATGGAGCGGGCAACGGGATTCGAACCCGCGACTCTCAGCTTGGGAAGCTGATACTCTACCAACTGAGTTATGCCCGCTCGTGAATCTGTCGTTGTCTTCTCTAGAATGGATACACGAACGAAGAGCCCCAGTCAAGGCGATTCAGCCCGCGCCGTGGGCCTCCTTGCTCAACGGCGGCGCCTCAGGTAGAATGGGCGACCGGAGAGTTCGCTCAGAGACGGTGATCCTCACCCCACAAACGGGAGGTCGGATTGGTGGACCGGAAACGAGCCGAGACCTCAGTCCCGCCTGTGTTCCGCACGGCGTTCGCGGCTGCGGTGCTGCTTGCCCTCTTCTGTGCTCTGGAGTGGTTGGTTCTGGTCGTCCGGCTCCCGGTCGTGTGGTCGCCCGCTGTCCTCGGCCTCGTCCTCAGGAACGCGCTAATCTATGCCCTCACGGGTCTTCTTGGCGGCGCCGCGCTGGGCGTCTGCCTCGCGATTCTGCAGAGCGTCGGCGGCTCAAGCGTGAACGCGCTGACGCGACCGGCCGGAGCCTGGGCTCTCGCATTTGCGGGTATCGTCGCGTTCTACTGGATAGACGCGGCCAACGTCCTCTACTCCGGTGGCTCGCGCGAGCCCGTTGCTCTCGCTCTCGATGGAGCGGCGCTCGCCGCCGGCGCGGTGCTTGCCTGGGTCCTCGTGCGGCGTGCGGCCCGCGGAGGCGGTGTGCGCCGCGCGCTCGTTGTGGGCGTGGTCGTCACCGTCGTACTCTGGCTTCCGTTCTACGCGCCTATCGCCGGGCGCGCCGGTGAGCGCGTCGATGGCGGGCCCGACCTGAGGCGCGTTAACGTCGAGCGCGTCGTGCAGAGCGATGTCGCTTCGCCGCCCAACGTGCTTCTCATCATGCTGGACACGACCCGCACGGACTGTCTCGGATGCTACGGCGCGGAGGACGGTGTCACCCCCAACATAGACGGACTCGCGTCTGAGAGCATGCTGTTCGAGCAGGCCGTCACTCCTGAGCCGCTGACGCGGCCTGCGGTGGCGACGATGCTGACTGGGCTCTACCCGAGATCGCACGGCGTGGATACCAACACCAAGTCACTGGACGCAGGGTTCGTCACGCTCGCAGAGGCGCTGCAGGCGCGCGGCTATGTCACCGGCGCCTTCATGGCCGCCTCGGTTCTCTCCGGGTACTACGGCACCGACCAGGGGTTCGACAGCTACACGGAGCCGTCCGAGGAGCGGTGGGAGCTCTCCGGGCTCCTCGCACTCAAACGCTTCTACGTTTCCATTTTCGCCCACAGTCGTTGGTCCGTTGAGATACCGGCGGCGGAGGTAACGCGCAGGGCGACGACCTGGATCCGGAACAACGGCGACCGCCCGTTCTTCGCGTTCGTGCACTACTTCGATGCGCACTACCCTTACGAGCCCCCCGCCGAGCACGACCTCGCCTTTGCCTCGGGCCTCACGGGTCTGTCTGTTCCCTACGAGCACCCGCAGGACAGGTTCAGGCAGGGGTTCGACATGCCCGCGGACTTCCTCGAGATGACGTGGCTGAAATACAAGGGCGAGATCGCCTACACGGACGAGTACGTGGGGGTGCTTCTGGATGCTCTCGATGACATGGGGCTCGCGGACGACACGCTCGTCGTCCTTCTGTCGGATCACGGCGAGAGCTTCGAGAAGGGGTTCTACTTCGCACACGGCAACCGGCTCTTCGATTCGCTCGTGCACGTCGTCCTCATGTTCCGCTACCCCGGCAGGGTGGAGCCCGGCAGAGCGACGACCCAGGTTCACCTGGCGGACCTCTATCCGACCGTTGTCTCCCTGCTCGGTATCCCACTCGAGGCGGAGGTTCAGGGAAACGACATCCTCGGGTTCCGGGGCCGCACGCCTGACCAGCCGGAGCGGGCGGTGTTCCTTCAGACCGATTTCGAGAACCCGAAGCCTTTCTCGTCGCGTGTGTCCCTGGGCGTACGACTTCCACCGTGGAAGTACGTCGATTCGCCCGAGATCGGTCTCAGGGAACTCTACGACATCCACGCAGACCCCGGGGAGTTCCTGAACCTTGTGGATGAGCGTCCCGAGATCGCCGCCGAACTTGCCTCTCTGCTGGAATCGTGGCTGGCCACGACAGAGCGGCGCGAGACAGCGGACGCCGAGCTGAGCCCCAAGCGCCTGGAGGCCCTGCGGGCGCTTGGCTACGTGCAGTAGGGTCTGACTCTCAAGTTGCGTGCGGTCAGCGGGTGGGACGGCCGCGTTCGGCCAGGAGCGCGAGTATCTCTGCCGCCGTATCGTCGGGAGTCCTGCCGTCCAGGTCGAACCACGCGACGCCTTCAATGGACCTGAACCAGGTCATCTGGCGCTTGGCGTAGCGCCTCGAGTTCCGCTTGATCAGCGCGACGGCCTCGGAGATATCCGCATCTTCCCCCCCGACGACCGGCAGAAGTTCGCGGTAGCCCACGGCGCTCGCGGCAGGCATGTGCGGCGAGAGGGCGCCGCGCGAGACGAGTCCCTCGATCTCCGCTAGCAGCCCGGCCGTCATCATCGCATCGACCCTGTGGTCTATCCTCTGGTACAGCTTCTCTCTTGGTAGCGTCAGTCCGACGTAGCGCGCGGAGAACGCCGGGACGCGGTCGGGCTCCTTCTGCCATTCGGAGAGCGGTCGGCCCGTGGTCGCGTAGACCTCGAGCGCGCGTATGACGCGAGACAGGTCATTGGCGTGAATGCGTTCCGCCGAAGCGGGGTCGACTCGCGCGAGCTCTTCGTGCAGGGCCGCGGGGCCCTCGGATTCAGCCCGTTCCGTGAGCGACGCTCTGACGTCGGGGTTGCGCCCCGGTCCCTCGAAGAGGCCTCGGAAGAGCGAGGTCACGTAGAAGCCGGTGCCGCCCACCACGAGCGGTGTCGCTCCCCGAGCCAGGAGCTCCACGATGGTCCTTTCGGCGTCCGCCGCGAACCGGACGGCGTCGTACGCCTCGGACGGGTCGATGATATCAATGAGGTGGTGCCGGACGAGTCTGCGCTCGTCGGCGGTGGGTTTGGCGGTGCCGATGTCCATGCCGCGGTAGATCTGGCGGGAGTCGGCGGAGACGATCTCGCCCTCGAGTGAGCGCGCCAGCGCGATGGCGACCGCCGTCTTGCCAACGGCGGTCGGTCCGACGACGGTCAATACTCCGTGTCGAGAGCCCTGGGTTTGCCCGGCGATCATGTTCGGCCGAACCTCTTGTCCAGCTCCTCGGAGGTCATGCGCATGAAGGTCGGTCGGCCGTGCGGGCAGGAGTATGGAAGCTCGGTGGCGAAGAGCTGGTCGATGAGCGCGCGCATCTCCTCCTCGGTCAGCCTGTCCCCCGCCTTGATTGCGGCCTTGCACGCCACCGTCTTCGCGATGCTCTCCACGAGGTCGCGGACGTCGGTCCTGCCTGACGGCAGCTCCGTGAGAATGTCGTGGAGGATTCTGTCGTGCGGCCACTTGGGGAAGGCGCCCGGGACGGCCTCGACGAGCACGGTCCTGCCGCTCATCGACTGGATAGTGAAACCCAGCTTGTCGAGAAGCGGCCTGACGCCATCGAACGATTCCCATTCTCCGGGCGACAGCTCGACCGCCACCGGGAAGAGCAGCTGCTGGCTGGGACCCGCCTCCGCGGCTCCCGAGAGCGCCACTCTCGCTTTCTCGTAGAGGACGCGTTCGTGCGCCGCGTGCTGATCGACAATGAGCACACCCTCGCGGGTCTGGATGAAGACGTACGACTGATGCAGCTGCCAGAACTTGGCGTGGTGCTCGTCGTCAACTGTCTCGGTCCGGAGTTCGTCCGTCGAGATGGCGACGGGCTCGTTCTCCCGGATCACCGTGGGGAACTGTAGCTGGGACGTGGCCACCGCGGCCACGCTCTGGGGCTCCACCCCCGATCGCCCGGCAGTCTTGACCTCGTAGGTGGACAGTGTGGGCGCCGTGTCGTGGGACATGAGGGCCGAGCGGACGGCGCTCTCCACGAGGCCGAAGATCCGGCGGCTGTTGCCGAACCGGACCTCTCTCTTCGTCGGGTGGACGTTGACGTCCACGAGGGAGCCGTCCACGGTCAGCATCAGGAATATCACCGGGTGTCTGTTGCGAGGCAGAAGCTCGGCGTAGCCGGAGCGAACGGCGGCGCCTATCAGCCGGCTCCTGACCGGGCGTCCGTTGATGGCCACCACCTGCTGCGCTCCGCGCGAGCGCGCGATTGTCGGTCGCCCCACGAGTCCCTCTACCGAGCCGGCATCCTCCGTCAGTGAGACCGGCAGCATCTCCGCGGCCATCCTGCTGCCCAGAACTCCGGCCACGCGTTCCGCCAGCGTGCCGACCGCCATCAGTCCGAGGGCGAGCTTCCCGTCGATCGCGACATCCAGCCGGATAGACGGGTGGAGCACCGCATACTCGGTCAGGAGGTCCATGATCCGCCTGACCTCGACGCTGTCGCTCTTCAGGAACTTCCGCCGCGCCGGCGTGTTGTAGAAGAGAGAGGAGACCTCCACGGTCGTCCCCCGCTTGCGCCCGGCCGGTCTCACGTCCCTGACCTCTCCGCCGACGAGATCGACCTCCGTTCCCTCAACGTCACCGTCCTCGCATGTGACGAGTCTCACCCGTGAGACAGAGGCGATGCTCGGCAGCGCCTCACCTCGGAAGCCGAGTGTCGAGAGGCCCTCGAGGTCGTCCGCGGTCGTGAGCTTGCTGGTGGCGAAGCGGTCGAACGCAGCCAGGGCGTCGTCGCGGTTCATTCCGGAGCCATTGTCGGTGACGCGCACGAGGTCGCTCCCGCCACCCTTGATGTCGACGGCGATCTCCGTTGCGCCGGCGTCGAGCGCGGTCTCGCTGAGTTCCTTCACGACTGAGAACGGGGCCTCCACCACCTCGCCGGCGGCGATCATGTTCGCCACGCTCTCGCTCAGGATCCTGATTCGACTACCCACGCTTCACTCGCTTCCTGAGTTCGACCAGCTTGTCGAAGGCATCGAGCGGTGTCATCCGCTCGATCTCGAGTTCTTCGATCTCCCGCTCCACTTCGGACGGTTCCGAGTCGAAGAGCCTCAGTTGCGGTCCGCCCGGGCCGAGCGGACCATGCTCGCCACCCGCCAGGCGTGGCAGGGCGTCTGCCGTGTACTGCGCGGACTCGAGGTTCTCCAAGACTTCACGGGCCCTGAGTATGACCTCGCGGGGCATACCGGCCATCCTGGCTACCTCTATCCCGTAGCTCTGGTTGGCACAGCCCGGGACTATCTTCCTCAAGAATACTATCGAGTCCCCGGTCTCTCTTACCAGCACATTCATGTTCTTGAGGCGTGGAAGCACGTCCGCAAGCTCGGTGAGTTCGTGATAGTGGGTCGCGAACATCGTCCACGGACGGACGTCACCGCGGTTGTGGAGATACTCCGTCACTGCCCAGGCGATGGAGAGGCCGTCGAACGTGCTCGTTCCACGCCCGATCTCGTCCAGGAGTATGAGGCTTCGTGTCGTGGCGTCGCGGAGGATATGCGCGGTCTCACTCATCTCCACAAGGAACGTGCTGCGCCCCCTGGCGAGGGCATCGGTCGCGCCTATGCGCGTGAAGACTCTGTCCACGATCCCTATCCTCGCGAAGCTGGCCGGGACGAACGACCCGATCTGCGCCATGATGACCGCCAGCGCCACCTGCCTCAGATAGGTGGATTTGCCCGCCATGTTCGGGCCCGTCAGCAGGAATATCTGGCGTTCGTCCGCATCGAAACTCACGTCGTTCGGTACGAACTCCTCGCCCCTGAGCAGTTTCTCGACCACGGGGTGACGGCCGTCGCGGATGGTCAGCTCGTTCCAGTCACCGACTTCCGGCCTCACGTAGCGGGATTCCTCCGCGACCGTGGCGAGCGACGACAGAACGTCGATGCGCGCGAGCGCGGCTGAAGCCTCCTGCAGCGTCGTCGCGTGGACCGCCACGCGGCCGCGCACGTCCTCGAAGATCTCGTGCTCCTTCCGGAGCATGTCCTCCTCCGCCGTCAGCACGCGCGACTCGTACTCCTTGAGCTCCGGCGTCACGTAGCGTTCCGCGTTGACCAGGGTCTGCTTCCCGATCCAGTGGTCCGGGACGAGGTGGACGTGCTGTTTGGTGACTTCCAGGTAGTACCCGAAGACTTTGTTGTAGCCGACCTTGATCGTCGGGATGCCCGTGCTCTCCCGCTCCTGTGCCTGGAGCCTCCCGATCCACCCCTTGCCCTCACGGGCGATCGAGCGGACGTCGTCCAGCTCAGTGCTGTAGCCGTCCCTGACGATGCCGCCGTGCTTGAAGGCAGCGGGGGGGCTGTCGACTATGGCCTCGCGGATGATACCGGCTACGTCCTCGACATCCGGGATGTTCTCGCCGTGCCCGCGGACGGCCTCCGAGTCCGAGGACGTCAGAAGGTCGCGCACGGCGGGCAGGAGTTCGAGAGACCGGCGAAGTGACGCGAGGTCCCTTGGGCTCGCGTGGCCCGACGCGACCCGCCCCACGACGCGCGGGATGTCGCACAGTTCCCGCAGGATG
>JAUWCJ010000163.1 GCA_030609365.1 Candidatus Eiseniibacteriota bacterium
GGAAGACTCGACGGAGGAGCAAAGCTCCGCATGAAGGTCCTGGCGGCGCTCTGGAGGTCCAGTGTCGAACTGACGACCTCGATCTCGCGCCCGATCAGGGAGTCGACGGAGATCGGCACGAGTTCGCTCGCACCGGACCCGTCGCCGCGCGTGTCGACCCGCTCATCCTCCACAAGCCGAAACCCCAGCTCACCCAGGAGGCGTCCGGTGAGCACGACGACGGAGTCAGCGTCACCTTCATAGAAGCTGCCGTAGGGAATCTCGCTGAACGGCTTGTAGCGACCCATCACGGCCGGGACCGCCTGCAGGCTCGTCCTCGCTTCCTTCCCCATCATGCGCACGGTGACGGGGAAGCGGATCTCAGGGTATGCCAGCTCGACGGCCGGGATGGCACGGATGGCCTCGACCGCGGAGTCGTTCAGCGCCTTCACCGTCTCAGGAGGCTCGAACCCGCCCGCCATGATCTCGCCCACGTCTATCTTCGCGGGCAGTACCTGCATGCTCGTGAAGAGGTCGTTCTCGCGAAACTCACTGGTGACGTTCTCCTGCATACCTATACCGAAGCTGACCATGGAGACGAGCGCGCCGATGCCAATGAC
The DNA here is from genome assembly GCA_030609365.1 of Candidatus Eiseniibacteriota bacterium. Taxonomy (GTDB): domain Bacteria; phylum Joyebacterota; class Joyebacteria; order Joyebacterales; family Joyebacteraceae; genus JALGZG01. Next base: position 600 of record JAUWCJ010000163.1, read on the forward strand.
GACTCCGAGCGTCGTCAACACGCTCCGGAGCTTCGTTCTCCACAGGTTCTCCAGGGACAGCCGCCACAGGTCAGGAAGGGTCATCCGCCGGCCCTCCCGCTCAGTTCGTCGATCACCCTGCCGTCCAGGAGCCTGAACACGCGGTGCGACACCTCGCGCGCAGCCGCCTCGTCGTGGCTAACCATCACGACCGTCAGCCCGCGTTCTCTGTTCAGCGCCACGAGAAGCCCGACTATCTCCTCGGCCGTCTTGCTGTCCAGGTTGCCGATGGGCTCGTCAGCGAGAAGGACGTCCGGGGCGTTCGCAAGCGCCCGCGCGATGGCGACCCGCTGCGCCTCGCCGCCGGACAGTTCACCGGGAGTGTGAGTCAAACGATGCTCGAGACCGACCGAAGAGAGAAGTTCGGAGGCGCGCCGTCTCCTGTCGCTCCGGGGGTGACCACCAAACGCGAGCGCGAGCGTGACGTTCTCGAGAGCGGTTCTGGATGGAATGAGATTGAACGATTGGAAGATCATCCCAACGGTGGATCGCCGGTGCACCGCGAGGTCCTGCCGACTCATCGATGTGACATCGGAATCACCCACGACGATGCGGCCCGACGTCGCGGTGTCCAGTCCCCCGAGGAGATTGAGCAGGGTGGACTTGCCGGAACCCGATCTCCCGACAACGGAGACGTACTCACCCCTGGATACTTCGAGGGAGACACCCTGGAGCACGGGAATGGGAACGGTCCCCTTCTGAAACGTCTTGCAGAGATCGTGCGTGAGAATGAAGGGCGTCACCGTACCTCCGGCGGGAAGCCGCGCAGGGTATGGCCCGGCTCACCAGCGCCGAGAGCGGGTGGCGATTCCGGCTATGGCAAGAAGGATCACGGCGCCAAGAACCGCGACGGCGAAGCTTGGGAGATCGAAGCCGATGCTGAAGCCACGACCGGTCGAGAGCTGCACGACGATGCCGCCTATGAAGGCGCCGACGACGCCGACGATGACATTGAGGCAGCAGCCCTGGTGCCTGCCGGTTATGAGGCTCGCGACCCAACCCGCCAGCGCGCCGAAGATAATCCACGCAAGAAGGCCCATCTCACTCTCCCCCATCTGAGAATGCCCGTACGACGACGCGGGCGGACTACCGCCCACCGAGCGCAAATCCACCCGCATAGTCTACCACATCCGGAATTGTGTGTCACACGGCAGGACGGGCGACGCGAGGTAACGGGCGACGCGGCTGGCGCCCCGGAGACTACTTCGATGTGGGCCGCGCACCAGAGGCCCCCGGGGCCGCCACGCCGTCTCAGTTATCGGGCGTAGGCGCCATCTTCATTGGACGCTCCTATGGGACGCTCGATGAGTGAGACCCTGATGTCGTCACCGGGAACGGACTCCACCCTGATGAACCGGCTCTCGGCCATCCTGTAGAACAGGAAGAGAATCAACCCGCAGAGGAACCAGACGCTCACCGCTCCCCCGGGCACAACTCGCCCGGCCGCATCGACGGCCAGGTGGCGCGCGCTCACTTCCTCGGGAAGGACTTCCTCTCCATAGATGTCCTTCACGGCGCGGCTTATCTGCAGCGCCACGAACTCCCTCGAGCTCCCGGGTGGTGTACTGAACCTCGAGTAGACCACGCCGGAGCGTCCGCTCCAGACCTCACGTGAGCAGACCTCGTGCGACTCGCTCCACGCGGATGTGGCCCACGAAGCGGCTCGAGCGAGCCCGCACGGGGACCGCCGGGGACCGGGGTACGCGAAACACCGACGGGGCGGACCCGTTGGCCCGCCCCGTCGTTTCATCGGTCGTATCGGAACCGCAGGTCGACTCCCCTACTCCAGACTGCCTATCTCTGTCTCGACCGCCTCCAGGATCTCGCACGACCGTACGACCTTCTGCATGATCGTGTGGTCGGAGTACAACGGACGGTCCTCGTCGAGGTGCGCGACGTGCTTCCGGATGACCTCGTGGGCCTTCCGGACACCCTTGCCGGGAGTGAAGTCACGGAAGTCGAGCGCCTGCGCCGCGGCCATGAACTCGATGCCGAGAACGCCGTACGCGTTGTCCAGGATCTGACCGTTCTTGATGGCCGTGTTCATCGCCATCGAGACGAAGTCCTCCTGGTCGGCGGCCGCAGGAATGGACCCGATGCTCGCCGGAGCGGAGAGCATCTTCTGCTCGACGATGAGCGTGCATGCGGTGTACTGGCTCAGCATCATCCCCGACATCATGCCCGCACCCTTCGTCAGGAAGGGGGGCAGGCCGATGGAGAGCGCCGGGTTGGTCAGTCTGTTCAAGCGCCTCTCCGAGAGGACGCTGACCATCGTTATCGCCACTCCGGCCATGTCCATGGGCAGACCGACCGGCGAGCCCTGGAAGTTCGCGCCCGTGAGCGTCAGCTTGTGCTCCGGGAAGAAGATCGGATTGTCGCCGATGCCGTTGAGTTCGATCTCCACCTGGCTCTTCGCGTACGCGACGGCGTCGTGCGCCGCCCCGATCACCTGCGGTGTCGAACGCATCGAATAGGCGTCCTGCACCTTGACCTTCATCTTGCCGGAGACGAGGTCACTGCCCTCGATGCAGGTCCGAAGCGCCTTCGCCGTCCGCAGCGCGCCCGTGAAGCCCCGCACCTCGTGCAGGAGCGCGTTGTAGGGCTTCATGTTCGCGTAGAGCGCCTCGAGCGTCATCGCGCAGGCGATCTCGGCCTGCTTGAGCCACCGGTTCATGTCGTAGATGTGGATGGCGCTCATCGCGGTCAGGAGATTCGAACCGTTGATCGTGGACAGCCCGTCCCTGGCCTTGAGGCCGGGCACCGGGATGCCCGCCTTGTCGAGAGCCTCACGACCAGACATGAGTTCGCCCTCGAAGAACGCCTCGCCCTCGCCCATCATGAGGAGCGCTATCTGCGACATCGGCGCGAGGTCGCCGGACGCGCCGACCGACCCCTTCTGGCAGACCGCGGGAGTCACGCCTTTGTTCAGCATTGCCACCAGCGTCTCGGTTATCTCGGGGCGACATCCCGACTTGCCCTGAACCTGAACGTTGATGCGTCCCGCCATGGCGCCGCGCACGTACTCTATGGGCGCGAGGTCACCGATTCCCGCCGCGTGATTGTAGATGAGGTACCTCTGGAACTGCTCGGTCTGATCATCGTCGAGGACTACCTCGGAGAACTCACCGATCCCCGTGTTGACCCCGTACATGATCTCCTTGGCGACGATCTTCTCTTCCAGCATCGCCCTGCAGACCTTGATGCGCTCCCACGCCTCCGGCGGAACCTCTACCTTCTCCCCGTGTCGCGCGATGCGAACCAGCTTCTCGACAGTCAGACCCTTGCCGTTCAGGACTATGGCCATGCTTCTCTCCTCGCGTGCTGGAATGTCAGTTACAACCCATCAGTCACAACCCAGAAAACCCGATAATGATAGCAGGGAAAGACCCCTGAGTGAAGGCTGTAAGCGACCCCCCGGGACGGCGTCCGTCCGGGGGGTCGGTAGGTCGTCTCTCCCGAGAGGCGCCCGCATAGCACACTGCCCGGGCGCCTCCAAGGGCTCTCTTCTGCGAGGGAGTACAGG
>JAUWCJ010000053.1 GCA_030609365.1 Candidatus Eiseniibacteriota bacterium
GTCGGTGAAGACACCGCCGCCATCGTTCCTGAGTAGCATGTTCGCGCTGCCGTAGTTCGTCACGTAGAGGTCCGGATCGCCATCCGCGTCGTAGTCGCCCCAGGCGACGCCTCGACCGGCGCCCGCGTCGCCGAGGGGACCCGTGGTCACGTCAGTGAAGACGCCTCCCCCGTCGTTTCTGAGCAGCTTGTTCGCCGCGCCGCTGTTCGCGAAGTAGAGGTCGATGTCCCCGTCCAGATCGTAGTCCGCCCACGCGGCCCCGTAGCTGTCACCCGTGTCTCCGAGAGGGCCGGCGGTCACGTCCGTGAACGCGCCCGCGCCGTCGTTACGCAAGAGCACGTTCGCGCCGCCGGTATTCGTAACGTAGAGGTCGGTATCGCCGTCGTTATCGTAGTCGCCCCAGACGGTCGCCGCGCCGCTTCCGGTGTCGCCGAGCGGTCCGCTCGTCGCGTCCGAGAAGGTGCCGTTCCCGTTGTTGCGGGCGAGCACGTTCCCGCTCCCGTCGTTGGCGAAGTACAGGTCGACGTCTCCGTCTCCGTTGTAGTCACACCACGCCGCGCCCATGCCGTCACCCGTGTCGCCTATCGGAAGCCCTCCGGTCACGTCTTCCCAGGGCGTGTCGGGCGGCATGATGCGGCGGATGAGATACTCGTCGTTGAGGTCGCCCGACGTGTAGAGTTCGTCCAGCACGTACCAAGCGTTGTGGGAGTCCGCCCACCCGTAGTTCATGTGGTACTGCTGGGTCCCACCCGTGTCGCGCCAGCCGTCGCACACGATACTGTGGCCCAGTATCCGGTACTGCATCGGTCGGTCCAGGTTGATCTCCTCCCGGATGATCGCGAACCAGGAGGTCGGCGAGTGAGCGTTGCGGTTCTCTCGATCGATGGCGGTGTTGTATCCGAAGTAGGTCGGGAAGACACTGAGGGCGTTCGCGGTGTACGCACCGGACCCGCAGCGCCCGTAGTCCATCTCGAAAGCGACGCCCACCTCGTAGCACAGCTCGGCAAGGGCGGCCTGCTCGTCCGTGCTGCAGCCGCCGCTGCAGCTGTTCGGCATGTTGTCCCAGTCGTAGGAATCGTCGTAGTACGCACACAGCTCCCTGCCGGGACTGCTCCCGCCGCAGGAATCGTCTCCACCCCAGTAGTAGCAGTGGCTACCGAATCCCGCGAACGGCGAACCGTGGTACCGCAGGATCTGCGCCGTCGCGGTCGCGACACACCCCACGACCGTCCTTCCACCATCGCCCATCGGGCACAGGTTGTTGTAGGGGGATCCCTGATGCCACGCCGTGGTGAGAAGCGGGCCCACCTCCGTCAGTGGCTCGAGGCGGCTCGTACCCAGCTCTGCCTGGAACACGTCTGGCTCTACCGCGAAACGATCCCACTCCGCACGGTGCGCGGCGCCAAGGGGCTGCCCGCCGCGAGCCGGTCCCGTCGCCTCCATGCTGCCGTAGACGGACACGAGAACCCTCGTCCGGTCGACCAGAACGTCGCTCATCAGCTTGGCGTAGCCGTCGGCATCGTCGACGTCCATCCCGTAGGTGTCGGAGTAAGACTTGACGGGCGGCAGTTCCTTCAGGACCGGCACGACCACGTGCCCGGACGGCGACAGGTGGAAACACCAACCCACGAGCGTGTCAGAGACGACGATCTCGCTCTGCCCCACGATCTCCGCGCGGGAAACCCCACCCCAGCTGCCGGTGCTCGTGACGATGTACGTCGCCCAGTTGCCGGCGACCAGCGTCGCCTCTTCCACGGTCGCCAGCTCCGCGCTCGCTCGGACAGACGGGAACACGAGAAGAGCCAGCAGAAGCCCCAACAAGACAAGCCTGCCTGTCATCTGTTCTGCCTCCGTTCAGACGATAGCGCCCGCAGGAACGCGCTCCGCGGGAACACACTCCACTGAAGCGCACTCTGCTGGAGCGCACTCCGCGCAGTTACGGGACGGTAGTCCACACGATGCTCGAACGCCGGACGAGCATGCGCAGTCCGGCGCCTATTACTTCCATTATACCACACATGAGGCAGATTCTCAAGACCCGAGGTGTCACCAACGAGAGACCCGGCCTCAGTGAGGCCGGGTCTCTCGTTACGTTCAGCGTGGTTTCTCCCGCTCGCGGCGAGGCGCGCCCGCCTACTCGTACCTCAAAGCGTCAATCGGGTTCAGCCTCGCGGCCTTCCTCGCGGGGTAGAAGCCGAAGAAGACACCCACCGCGCCCGAGAAGCCGAACGCCATCAGGACTATACCGGGCTGCACGATCGTGGTCATCCCGATAGCGCGGTTCAGGAACGTCGCGATGCTGTACGCGAGTATCACCCCGATGATACCTCCGAAGAGACTGAGCACGACGGATTCGGTGAGGAACTGTACCATCACATCAGCGCTCCTGGCGCCGACCGCCAGCCGGATGCCGATCTCGCGCGTCCGTTCCGTCACCGAGACCAGCATGATGTTCATGATACCGATCCCGCCGACCAGGAGCGACACGGCCGCCACGCCGCCGAGAAAGAGGGTCATCACACGCTGGGTCTCCGTGGCGGTCTCCATCAGTTCGGCCTGGTTGCGGATGCGGAAGTCGTCTTCCTCCTGGGGCTCGAGCTTGTGGGACGCACGCAGGGAAGCCGTCATCTCTTCGATGGCCGCGTCCGTGTCCTCGGCAGAGGCCACGCTTGAGTAGATCCGACTGATGTACTGGCCTCCGGCCAGACGTGAGAGGACCGTCTTGCTGGGCGCCAGTATCACGTCATCGTAGTCGGACCCGTATGGGCTCTGACCCCGCGCCTCCAGAACACCTATCACTCTGAACGGCGTGTTCCGGATCCGAATCTTCTCGCCGATGGGATCGCTGTTGGGAAAGAGATTGTCCACGACTGTCTTACCCAGGACGGCGACCTTGCTTTTCGCCCGGACGTCCCTCTCCGTGAAGAACTCGCCGGCGGCCAGTTTCCAGCTGCGGATCTCCGGATACGCCGGGTCCACGCCTTCGACGGACGTGTTCCAGTTGCCTATGCCACCTATGACCTGACCGCCCGACCGGACCACGGGAGAGAGCCCGGTCAGCAGTGTCGTGTCCTCTCGCAGGCGCTCTACATCGTCGAGCGTCAGCCTGTTGCGCGATGCTGCACCCTGGCTCACGCCGTGAACCCGGCCCCACGCCGGGAAGACCATGATCATGTTGGCGCCGAGCGATTGGATCTGCGCCTCGACGTCCGCCTGCGCGCCGGCCCCGAGGCCGACCATGACTATGACCGAACCCACCCCGATGATGACGCCGAGGGATGTCAGAATGCTCCTCATTCTGTTCTTGAGGATGCTCCTCATCGCCACTCTCAAGAGTCGTCTGAATCTCTTCATTCGCCCCCACCCCCTTCCCCTTCGCGCCCGTCCTCGACGTAAAGATCATCCTGAACCGGCATGCTCGCGAGGTCCGCCCGAGCGTCCCGTCTACTGGCGATCGCGCGGTCGCTGATGATGTGCCCGTCTCTCAGCACGACGATCCTCTTCGTGTACTCCGCTATGTCCGGCTCGTGTGTGACCAACAGGATCGTGATGCCCTGCTCGTTCAGCTCCTGGAAGACCGTCATCACGTCCACCGACGTGCGGCTGTCCAGATTGCCGGTCGGCTCGTCCGCGAGGATGATCGCCGGCTCGTTGACCAGCGCGCGGGCTATGGAGACGCGCTGCTGCTCGCCACCCGACAGCTCGTTGGGCTCGTGGTTGACGCGGTCGCCCAGACCGACGCGCTCCAGCGCCCGGATGGCGCTGCCGCGCGAGTCCTTTATGCGACCCGAGTGGTCGTAGAAGAGCGGCAGTTCGACGTTGTCGACCGCGGTGGTGCGGGGCAATAGATTGTAGCCCTGAAACACGAATCCTATCCGGTGGTTGCGGATCTCCGCGTACTGGTCCCGGGTGAGCTGGCTGACGTCAGTGCCATCAAGGAAGTAATCCCCGGAGGTCGCGGTATCCAGACAGCCGACGAGGTTCATGAGCGTCGACTTGCCGGATCCGGACGCCCCCATGATGGCGACGAACTCTCCCGTCTCAACGGTCAGGTCCACGCCGCGAAGCGCACGGACGGTCACCTCGCCCACGCGGTACTCCTTGGTGATCCCGCGAGTCTCGATTACGGGTTTCATGGCGCGCTAACCCCGCCTTCTTCCGAACGGGCTGGTTGCGAGAGGATTGGAAGATCCGTTGTCCTCTTCAAGCTCGTTGACGCCCGTGATGATCTTCATGCCCTCCTCGACATCGCGCCCGCGCACGATCTCGGTCATGCGACCGTCCGTCACGCCCTTGACTATGCGCGTGGCGCTCAGCCTGCCCTCGCCATCGACATACCACAGCGTTGCGCTCGTGTCGTCGGAGGGCTCACCACCCATGCCACCCGTGCCGCCAGGCGGTCCTCCTCCGAACCCGCCCCCGCCATCCGGATGCCCATCTCCGCCGCCACGCCGCGCCATCCGCTCCTGCATGGCCTGGCGAAGGGAGTCCGGCAGCTCCGCCGTGCGCGCTTCCATCGTCTCGCGCATCTGCTGGAACATGTCCGAGGTCGCGCGGAGCCTGAGGGCCGCGTTGGAGACCAACAGCACGTCGTGTCGCTCATCGACCAGGAAGTCCGCTGTAGCAGTCATGCCGGGATAGAGCAGACCACGGTCGTTCTGTGCATCCACGACGACCGTGTACATCACCACGTTCTGCACGGTCTGGGGCTGGAGCCATATCTGCCGCACCACGCCTGTGAACTCCTCATCCATATGCGCCTCGACCGTGAAGCGGACGCTCTGCCCCTCCCGTATCGCCCCGATATCACTCTCGTCAACCAGAGCGTGGATCTCCATCTCGGAGAGGTCCTCCGCGATGACGAAGAGCGTCGGCGTCGAGAAACTGGCCGCGACGGTCTGGCCGGGCTCGATGTTCCTCATGATGACCGTGCCGTCGATGGGAGAGCGGACGACCGCGTACCTCAGGTTGGCGCGCGACCTGTCGCGCGATGCCTCTGCGGAGAGGAGACCGGCGCGTGCCGTCTCCACCGCCGTCTGAGTATCGGACAGCTGAGCGTCGCTGATGAGGTCGTTCTCGTGGAGATCCGACTCGCGATCGTAGTCGCGGACGGCCTGATCGTAGAGCGCACGCGACCTGACGATACCGGCACGGGCGTCGCGCACGGAGGCCGATAGCATGGTCGTGTCGAGCACCGCGAGAACCTGCCCGGCCCGCACGGTCTCGTTGTAGTCGACGAGTATTCTGTCGATCGTACCGGAGACCTGCGTGCCCACGTCCACCGTTCCCACGGCGCTCAGGGTGCCGGAGCTCGAGACGATGTTCTCGATGTCCCCGCGTTCCACCTCGACGAACTCGAATCGCCCGGCCTGCTCCGGTCCGCTCTTGCCTGCGAACTGCCACACGACGATCGCCGCCACCACGAGAACGGCAACAATGATGATGACTTTCTTCATGGAGCGTTCGACCTTTCGCATGGTCCCGAAGTGACTGCTCGAACGAACGTACGTCCAACGATGTCAAGACACCGGCACGAAGGCATCAGCGCCCCGACCAATCTCAACCAGAATTGTAGCACTGACGCAGCCGCGCGAAGGTGTGAAGAATTTGCGCACCTGAGCATGGCGCCTGACCGAACGAGAAGAGGCCCCCGGCTGATTCACCGGGGGCCTCACGCAGGGTCTGAGGCCAAGCTCAGATCCCCCTCATTCTCGCGCTGACGCTACTTGAGAAGCAGCATCTTCCTGGTCGACTCAGACTCGGGAGTGACCAGCTTGTAGAAGTAGACGCCGGACGACAACTCGTTGCCGTCGTTGCCCCGGCCGTCCCAGACGATCTCACGCCTGCCCTCTCCCTGGAACTCGTCGACCAGATGCCGCACCACGCGCCCGCTGACATCGAGGATGTCGATGGCGACGTGACAGCCGCTCGCCGGAACTTCGTAGGCGATGCTGGTCTTCGGGTTGAAGGGGTTGGGCACGTTCTGACGGAGATCGGAACGCGGCGGTACCTCGCTCTCGTCCACGCCCGTGCCGTAGTGCATCTCGAGCTCAAACGCGAGATCGATCGACTCGGGGCACAGCGGGTGGCCCGTCGGGTAGCGAAGCTCATTCCACGGACCCACGTACGGCTCAAGACCGATGGCCCAGGTCGCATCGTCGTTCCAGTGGTCGAGCGTCGTCTTCCAGCCGAAGTACGCGTCCGGATCAAGCGGGTGCGCCTGGACATCGAGCCAATAGATGATGGGCTCCTCCGGCATGCCGATCTGATGGAACGCCTCCTCCGGCGGAATGTGGAACGAATAGAGCCAGCAGGTCCAGTCGCCCGGGAATACGTAGGCATCCGGCGGGTCCATCCAGCCCTCTTCGATGCCGTCCAGCCAGATATCGGCCGTCCAGTTCATGTCGTGCGCCGCGAAGTGGTAGATCCAGAGAACCTCACCCGGCCTGCTGTAGTCGATGCCGCCCACACCCGCGGGGATGTCCTCGTGGATGCTCAGCGTGAAGTCGATCGCCATCGGGTCTCCGCCCTCCGGCAGGTAGTCGTTGCGCCACGAGGCATAGATACGGATGGTCGTGAGTCGTCCCGGCTCCTCGCAGAGGAAGTCATCGGCAAGGATGAACGGCTGTGTGCAGTTGACGTCGATTCCCGTCTCGCTGGTATCTGGCAACTGCTGCCACTTCCAGAAGTCCTCGTCGATGCAGACCTCGTAGTCCTCGACCTCGCCGTCGGTCGCTCCTCCGGTGGACGCGAGCCCGCCGTAGCTGCTCAGACGGAAGCGTGCGAACGTGCAGCCGCCCACGATCCCTGCCGGCACGGTGAAGTTGAAGTCGGTGAAGACCCCACCAGGCGCCCACCCCGACGTGATGATCTGGTCGCCCAGCTCCGCCCAGCTGCCGTCAGTCCCGCCGGTCCCGCCGGTCCCGAAATCGACCCAGGCATCAATGAATCCGCCCGCCGCTGAGCCGGTCATGTCTATCCGCACGGTAGCGGTGCTGCCCATGATCAGCCCCGTCACAAATGTCACGCCGTCCTCATCGTCGAATCCGACAATGTCGTCACCGGTGGCGTTGAAGTTCGGCTGGCCGTCGGGCTCGGGGTCAATGAAGGCCCCCATCTGGAAGCCCGGGAGGATGACGTGCGAAGCTCCGCCGCTCGCGTTGTAGGTCGGGTAGTTGAACGGGTACGACGCATCGGGCGCATCGCCCCAGTCCTCGTCCACCTGCGGCGTGCCGATGAAGACCTCGTAGTCCTCTACCTCACCGCCGGGGGCATACCCGTATTCGGTGAGGCCGCCGCTCGCGCTGTAGCGGAACCGTGCGAAGGTCGTGAGCCCCGGCATGGCCGACGCCGGTACGTTGATGGGAATGGTAGTCGTGCCTGCCGGCAGATTGGCGCTCGTGAGGACCTGCTCGCCCGTCCAGCTGCCGTCGCCGTTCCAGTCGAACCACGCATCGATGTAGCCGCTCAGTGAGATCGTGATGTCGATCAAGGCGGTGCCGCCCGGGAGGAAGGGCGTCAGGAACACCACGCCGTCCTCGTCGTCGTTGCCGTCGTTGTCGTCGCCCGTCGCAGTGGCATCAGGCTGACCGTCGGGCTCACCGTCCACGCTCGCGCCCATGTAGATACCGGGAAGGATCAGGTGGTTCGCGCCGTTGCTCGTAGCGTAGGTCGGGTAGGGTGCGTCGGGAGCATCGCCCCAATCGAGCTCATCCTGCTCGGTCGTCGTGATGACGAACGCGAGGTCGATGGACTCGGGCCACATCGGGTGGCCGTCCGGGTAGATGAGTTCGTACCAAGGACCCTCGTAGGGCTCTTCGCCCGTTCCCCAGACCGCGTCGTCGTTCCAATGGTCGAGCGAGGTCTTCCAGCCGAACCAGGCTTCTCCATCGTACGGTGACGCCTGCACGTCCAGCCAGTAGATGACCGGATTGTCGGGGGTGCCTTCCTGAATGAACGCCTCAGCTTCGTCGATGAAGAAGTTGTACTGCCAGCAGACGTGGTCACCCGGGAATTCGTAGTAATCCGGAGGCTCCAGCCAGCCCTCGTCGATCCCTTCTTCCCAGATCCGCGCCTGGAACATGCCCGACGGGCCGTCGAAATGCCCGAGCCACAGCAGTTCACCCGGCCTGCTGTAGTCTATGCCGCCCACGCCCGCGGGAATGTCGGCGTGGAGACTCAGCCTGAACATGACACCGTAGGGATCCCCGCCACCGGGCAGCTCGTCGCGGTACCACGACCCCCAGATGTGGATGTCCGTGATCGGACCAGTCTCGGTGCAGAGGAAGTCATCTGCCAGAATGTAGTATGGAAAGGACGTGTTGACATCCATGCCCGTCGGGGCGAGGTCCGGAAGCTGAACCCACTTGCAGGGGTCCTCGAGATTCCAGTCGGCCGCTGCCGGGATCGCCAGCGCCATGACCACTGCGAGAACGATTAGTCTCTTCACTCTCCTAGCCCTCCCCATATCTGTGGCAAGACGCCACCGCCGCCTCACCGGGTCCAGGGACTTGTACCGACTGCGAGTCACTTGCACAGAGATGATACCACAAAACCCACGTTGTCGCAAGGATATTGTGGCCCGCGCGCCGGGCCGGGAGAGATGTTGGAGGGAACTTCCGGTTTCGATGCCAGACCGTCGTGCACTTGTGAGACTCAGGGATACGACTGACCACTCACCTCACAAGAACGACCCGTTCAGTACAAGTCTCAGAACCGACACTGACGCTCACGAAATAGACACCAGAGGCAACAGGCACTCCAGATGCAGAGCAACCATCCCACGTCAGCTTGTGTTCGCCAGCCGGAAGTGTCCGATGTCGCATCACACGTACGCATTCACCATGCACGTTTACCACTCGAATTTCCAGTGGATCGTTGGAACAACGACACACAAGGTGGATTGCGACATCACCGCGGGCCGGATTCGGGGATGTAGCCACAGAGAGGAGCACACCCCGAGAATCCCCCTCCTGGCCAATCCCTGTGCCGGCAACATGACGGAAGCGAAAGCACTCGTAGCTCCCGTCAGCGAGGGAGTGCGCACAGTAGGCCCAACCCTCGCTGTCGAACGCAGAGATGCTCGTCAGGCCTCCCCATGTAGGGACGACCCCGAAGTTCCTGACGGTACACCAGGTCACGCCGGCATCGTAGCTCGCGTACAGGGCTACCGTGCTCCCACCGGGGAGCTTCGATACGGTACCAGCATAGAGGTACCCTTGTGGATCACAGGACATCTCCCAAACGTACGCGTCGTTCTGACCCTCAAGCACAAGACGCGTCACGAACAGCGAGTCATCTGCTGTCGTGTACACTGTATTCAACGTCGACCCGCCGCAATCGCTTCCGAAGACCCGCCTGCTGGGAAGGAAAGCGCACGACGTGGGTTGAGCCAGGCAGTCCTCGTCACGCAGAACGGCCCACGTCTGCCCACCGTCGTCCGAACGGACTAGCTGCTGCCGACCTGCGCCATCTCCGGTGGACGCGTAGACGAAATCGGAGAAGGGATCGACGCGGACGAAGTGCACATGCCTGCAGTGGGAAGAGTACACCTCAGACCAGTGGAGTCCGTCGTCCGTGCTTTTGTAGATGTACGCGCAGGTATCGGACCAAGCGCCGCCATACTCCCCCACGTACAGGGCGCCAGATGAGTCCTCTCCCATTTTCCACATCATGGAATTGTGTCTGGGGTTGACGCAGGAATTGCAGTGGAACTCAAGCGGCTCCGACCAGATCCATGGGACACCGGGCTCGCCCCTGAATAGCCGACCTACTCGAGAAATCCCGAGGAAGACCGTGCCCGAGCGTGCGACATAGATCCCTCTGCAGCCCACCGTATCAGGGAGCTGCTTCACCAACGACCAGCTCGTGCCGAGATCTTCACTCCGCCAGATGCCATAGGCGTAGTACCCATATACGGAGTCGTCCGGTCCCACCTCCACGACCCGAGCCGGAATCGAGACCTGCTCCTCCTCGATGTCGTGCCACTCGCAGTCTGCGACCGCCTGAGTCAGCGTAGCGAAGCACACGAATGCAATCCAGACGGCTACGACCAGTACGCGTCTCACGGGAAGCTTCATCACGCTGCTCCTTGGCTGAAGTCAGCAGAGAGGGAACGAACTGCGGTTCCATGCTCTCAGCTCTCCCGGGTCAGCCGCTCCGGCTGCCCGTTGTCTCCCGGCCGTCGCTTGTCCGCGGTGACGCGGCGGCAGCCGACGGCGGGGCGTTCTCTGCTTCTTCCATAGCGAACACGTTGGACTGACCCCACACAAGAGGAACGTGCGAGATAACATGGCGCGTCTTCCCGATGGGTGAGTGCGGTATTTCGGCGACCCGCTCCACGAGCAAGCGCACCTCGGGACCCATGCGTCTGCGGAAGTACTGACGCAGCCCGGCGCGCTCCTGTTCCGAGATTGGTTTGTCGGTGACAACCACCAGGCGTATCTTGTCCGGGCGCTCCTGGATCACCTGCCAGTCCCTCACACTCTCGATCATTCTGACCGACCACCCGACGTTCCGTCCGGGCAGCATCCGCCCGTCGGGCAGCACGAGTACATCCTGCGCTCGAGAGGTCAGCCCCTCGAGCATACTCAGCGTGCGGCCGCAAGCGCAACGCTTGTCCGACGCCACACCGATGTCCCCGCCAACGTAGCGGATAAGCGGCATCGCCATGTTGTGCAGACCCGTTCCGGCCACGAGCCCCGGGGTCCCGACGGAAACTGCGTTCCCTTCGTCGTCCACGAACTCCGTGATGCCGTACTCCTCGTAGAGATGATGCCCGTCGTGCTCCTCGCACTCGGTCGAGAACACGACGCGTTCAGCCTGACCGTATGCATCGAACACCTTCGTCTGGAAACGCTCCTCAATGACGGCGCGCTGTCGAGAGAGCAGAGGTTCGCCCGTCGTGAACACGCATTTGAGCGGCAGGTGCTCCTCCTTTGCCTCGAGGAAGCGCGCGATAACGTAGGCCGCCGACGGGTAGGTCTCGAGGGACTCGGTGCCGAACTTGCGGAGCTCGTCCACGTAGTACGGCAGGTTCGCGTCGCTCATGTGAAGCGTCGACAGACGCAGCTGATTCCACGCCGGGTTGTAGCGCCAGAACGGCGGCTTCTTCTGAGTCGGCGGCACGGTAGGTTTGCCCTGCATCACGGCGTGTGGCGTGCCGAACGGAACTCCAGCCCACCGTTTCAATCGCATGTAGCAGGCGTGGTTCATCACCTCGACGTCGCGGTCCCAGTAGACCGTGAGAGGAGTGCCCGTTGTCGCTGACGTCGCCGCGGTCAGCAGGGACTTCCGGTCGAACGCGCTGGACAGGAGCCGCGTGCCCGCACTCCGCACGTCCTCCTTGCTGAGGACGGGGAGCTTCAAGAGGTCCGGGACGGTAGTGATGTCGGAGGGCTTGAGCTTCCGCTCATCCATGACGTCGCGGTAGTGAGGGACGGTCTCGTAGGCGTGACGGATGAGTTCGCGAAGACGGGACTCCTGGTAGGAGCGGATCTCATCCGGGTCCGAGCGCTCGGACACCTCGAGAAATCGGGCCAGCTCCTCGTAGTCCGGTCCGAAGCGCAGCTTGTAGACCTTCCTCCCGTGTCGCGCGACCAGTGCGCTCTGCACACGGATGGGAAGGAGACCGTAGGTGTAGTACTTGACGTACCAGCTGGTCAGTGCCGTGTTCCACTTGCCCAGACGCATACCGCGCGACCCCTCTTCGTAGACACACTGAAGCCTTCAATCCGCCATCGGCGCATGTGCAGCCTAGAATAGCTTGCAAGAAAGGGACCGAGCTCGCTGCATACCGATTCCAGAGCTACCGGCAGCCGGCCGACAGCTGCTATTTCAGAAGGACCATCTTCCGGCGTTCGCGCGACTCCCCCACCTCGAGGCTGTAAAAGTAGATACCCGAAGCGACGTCGCGACCGCGCGAATCCCTCCCGTCCCAGACGGTGATATGCTGTCCCGCCGGGAGCGAACCCGACGCAAGAACGGTCACCAGTCTGCCGCACACATCATGCACGAGCAGCTCGACATCCGCTTCCGCCGACAGCGCGAAACTCACGGTCGTCGTGGGATTGAACGGGTTCGGCGCGTTCTGATACAGGTCGAACGCGGGCTCCGCCAGTTCGTCCACGCCGGTCGTCACATACATCGAGGCGGCGAACTCCGGCCTGTCGATGAACGGGTTCCGGTTCCCCTGAATCGCGTAGACGGTGCCGTTCCGCTCGAGTTCCTTCCGGCTGACGGGGTCGTCGTCGTGCCATTCGAGCAGCATGTTGACGGCCCACTGCAGAAGCTCCGCGCCGTCGGCCATGGCGCTGCCCGGCCACGCGGCGTCTTCCGAGTAGTAGCGTGAGGTCACGTAGAAGTACGTCCGCGCGAAGTCCCCCTTGTACGCATCGATGGGCTCGAACGCGGGTCCGGAGTAGCCGGGATACGAGCAGTTGCCTTTCCTACTGCCGTTCAGGGATGTCCAGCCCGGGGCGTCGACCTCACCGTACGGGTCCGAGCCTCGCTGCCCGTTGACGAAATTGTCGGTCGGATAGAGCAGGAACAGGTCGGAGTACATCGGATACACCTCGCCCCCGTACCAGCTGCTGGGCCACGAGTGCTCGCGGTTGTACCCGGTGCCCTCCACACCACCGACACCGCCCTCATCGATACCGAACGTGTACTCGTAGGGAGGCACGCCACCCGGGATGTCGGAGTACATGTCCCAGACCTTCCCGTTGGGCTTGTCGTCGGTGCTCCGGAAGGCGGTCCATGAGTACTGGTAGGTCTGGACGTTGTGGTTGTCGATGATCGCGTGAAGGGCCGCCTGCAGAGACTCACCGAGCAGCCCGTCGGCGCTGTCGTAGTACCCCGCCGGAATGGAGATGTCGACGAAGTCGAACGAGTAGCTCACGTTGTCCATCGCGTTCCCGTAGAGGTCAAGGACACCGTCCACGACCAGCGTGTATTCGATGGGTGACATGGTGGACACGATGAGCACGGCCTGGTCGTGGTGCGACGCGTCCCGCGCGGCGGAGCTTACGGTCAGGCCGTCGATGGTGTAGTTGGTTGCGGTGCCCGCGCTCGTCTCCTCGACGTCCTCCGAGAAGGTGACGACCACGGTCGTGTCGTCGGCCGCGTAGACCTGGGAAAGCTCCGGCGCCGTGCCGTCGCTCACCCACACTATGTCGTCCGCATCCCTCGGCTCCAGCTTGAAGTTGCCCTCCCTGTAGATGAGCGGGCCGGTGACATCGTACACGGTCCCCAGCATCGGCGTGAATGCGTATCCCAGATCGTCGACTCTGCCGGCGCCGCTGCCGTCGTCGATCTCCCACTCTCCCGAACCCAGCGTGGGGTTCGTGCACTCGCCACTCTCGACCCTGACGAGCACACCCTCGTAGTCCTCCGACGAGAGGGCGAGCGTGGATACGACGGTCGGGTCCGGCATCGCCGCGGCCGGGGAACTGCTCCCGACGACCGCACTCACGATGAACGTGCAGCCGCTGTTGATACCGTCGCTCTCGGTAACGGTCCCCCGGATGGTGACGGAGTCACCGACCGAGGGCGCGGCCAGGCCCCTCGCCCACAGGCCGCTCCGCGCTCCGCTTCCGTCCTGGAGCGTGAAGTACGAGTAGTACCGCGCGGTGACGACTCCGTGGGTTATCACGGCATCGCCGTCGTACGGAGATGCCGACGTGGCGCCCTGTATCTCGCTGACGGAGACCGTGTAGGGCAGCGAGTAGCTCTCGACGTCGGAGATGCTCGTCCCCGGCAGATCGTTCGTCGCCTGTATCTTGAAGTAGACGGTGGTGCCTGCCGACTGCGCGGGAATGGAGGTGTCGGTGACGTACGTCACGCCCGCGTCTATGGTCATGCCGATCTCGTTCGGCATGACGAGCTGGGAGATTCCCCAGAAGAGTGCGACGGAAGTGATGGTCGTGGTGTCCGAGACGTCCGCGTAGACGTCCACCTGTTCCCCGGGTAGCGGCGCAGCGGGGTCGGTGGTCACGTTCGTGATGGTCGGTCCCGGGGTCGGCTCCGCGGTCTCGTGCGTGCCCGGCGTCCCGTCCGTCGGGTACTGGGCGGGCGTCGCCGTCCACTCCGACGAATCGTACGAAGTGTTGGGGAACACGACGCCGTAGTTGCGGGTGTAGTCCTCGTTCTCGAAGTGCGTGCCGGTCACAACGGCGTAGTCGACGGTAACGGAGCCCGCGTTCAGGAGCTTGGCACCGTCACCGATCTTCCCGTTCCAGAGGCTGTTGTTGCTCGACCAGGCCTCGTCGGGGAAGTCGACGGGGAACACGATGACCGTGGTGGCGTCGCCCGCGACCAGCGCCTCACCGGGATCGATCGAGCCTGCGAGCGGCCACGAGAAGATGTCGCCGGAATTGCCCACCGCCACCAGCGTCCAGCCGGTCAGGTCGACCGCGGCCACGCCCGCGTTGTAGATCTCGATGAACCGGTCGGTCAGGTAGTTCTGCTGCGGGTCGCACATCTCGGAGATGAGGACGGCCGTCTGGGCGTGCGAGGCGGTGAAGCCTCCCGTCAACACGGCGATGGCTGTCAGCAGAACGGCAGTCGTTCTCATCCCTTGTCCCTTCTCCTGGAGTCGCTCAGATGCGGCCTGACCGGGCGCACGCGCATGCATCCACACCCTTATTATACCACAGAAACGGTGCTTTCGACCAGCGTCTCTCTCTCACCCGGCCCCAAATGCAGCAGGGCCGCCCTTCATATGAAGGACGGCCCTGTGTCTTCTATGCGAGTCCGCGGTTCTGCCGCGATTAGCCTTCGCTTCTGACGACGTTCTCCGCTGCCGGGCCCTTCTCGCCCTGAACAACGTCGAACTCAACGCGCTCGCCTTCGGCCAGAGTCTTGAACTCGTCGCCACCCTGGATTCCTGAATGGTGAACGAAGACGTCCTTGGATCCATCCTCCGGCGTGATAAAGCCGAAGCCCTTGCTGTCGTTGAACCACTTCACGATTCCGAACGTTCCCACAGTGTTCTACCTCTCTTGATCTCGCCGGGCGGGGATCTCCCCTCACGTCGACGATTGTCCTGTCGGGGCCGGATCGTCCGACCGTCCGACATTTTTCTCACGGGCCTGTCCGGCCCTGCAGGTGGCGCCCCTGAAACACAAAAAAGGCCCGGCATCTGCGCCAGGTCCCTCCTTGGAGTTTCCGGATATGTTGCCATACCAACGTGGTCGCCTCTGCTGAGGAACAGTATAGCCCCGGAAGCTATTCAGGTCAAACTCAATCGGCGGCGGCATACGTTATCAGGCTTCACGCCTGAAACGCCTCAGAAAGGCCTCAGCGCGCGCATACGGCCGGATATCCTCGTTCCTGACGTCTACCATCTCTGGGTGAGCGGGGTCCATAACCGAGTTGAACTCATCATCTGCGACGGCCGAGGGGACGCGGAGCACGGCGGCGAGTCCCAAGAGAACTCCTGCTGTCATTCGGATTGTCACTCGTGTCTCCTCCGGCTCCGACCGCTGCCGCAGTCAGGGTGTGGTGGATGCCGACGGTCAGCGGGACGTCCAGAACAACGCTTTGAGCGCTCCCCAGGAGGTGGCATCGACGGGGGTGCTGCAGGGACCGCAGCCCGGCGCATCCGCGTAGACACCCATGGTTACACCGACGGGCTCGTTCTCGGCCAGGCATGGCGAGTTCTCGCACAGGGTGTAGTCACCGCCGACGAGGTTGCAGACGAGCGGATCCTCGAAGATGTTCGAACGAGTCGGGCTGCGCGAAACGAGGCTGTCGCCACCCGCGTTCCCGAAGAAGCAGTTCTGATCGAAGACGGAGTAATCCGGCAGCCCCGAGATGGAACCCACACACGAGTTGAAAGCGATTATGCAGTTGGCGATGGTGCACGTGTTCATCGAGGAGAAGTGGCTCAGCGCGAAGTTGAAAGCCCCGTAGGAAGCCGAGTGATTCGACACGATCGTGCAGTTGCTGATCGATGCGCTGCTGCTGTCCAGCCAGAGCGCCGGGCAGTTGGTGTCGACGAACAGGCACCCATCGACCACGGGGCTCTCGAACAAGGCTACCAGCGCGCGACCTCCGATGCCCCGAAAAGCGCAGTCGAGCACCTGGTGCTCGGGGTGCCCGTCCCCATACACCTCATTGTAGAGCATGAGACCCGGTCCGGTCTGATTCTCGAAGGTACAACCGCTGAGTATGGTCTGCCCACCGGGCTCGACGAGGACGCTGGTGCTTCCGTGGTCCAGGAAAACACAGCCCAGCACGGAGTTGCTTCCGTAGGTGAGAAGACCCACGCCGATGTTGTCTGTGAGGATGCAGTCGGAAACTGTCCCGGATTGCGTGAAGACGGCCGTGTTCCCATTGACTGCGTAGCCGTCGCCCCGTCGAATCGTGAACCCGTCCAGGATTCCCGACCCACGCACGCTGAATGCGAAGTCCTCGTTCTCGCAGTCTACGAACGTGACGTCCGGGCCGCCATCCGACATCACAGTAACTCCACTGACGTAGATGCCGCGATTGGACGTGCCGACGTATGTGCCGGGAGCGACGAGGATCGTGTCGCCCGGGGACGAGGCATCTACGCCCTCGAAGATGGTGAGGTAGTCGCCGCCGCCTGCAACATCAACGTGTATCGCACCGGAGCTCGCGGGAGCCGCGAGCAGTGTGAGGCAGACGGTCGCTGCAAGATACGTTCGGGACGGCATGGTCCCTCCCCAGTGGGTGTCGGCGGGGAAACAGATCCAGTACCTTAGTATCGCTCGATACAACAGCTACGTCAATCGATGTGCTGGGCGCGAAGAGGCCCCGACCTGTGACAGCGGGGCCTTTGCGTGCTGGCTCCCCACGGTGGACGTGTTTCGAACCCACGCAGGGTCGGATGGAAAGCCGATGGGAATTGTCCGTCGTCCAGGGGACCTGAGTGCGCGGCCGCCCGCAAACGGCGCTTGCGATCGATGGGATCGTGTTCTCGGACGGCGCTGGTGCCTCCGGAGCACCCTTCTCCGCCGAACGCTGTTGTTCGGCACCCCGCAACGTAGTACCATAAGGGTGAATGGTGGTCGGTACGAGCCTCACCAATCGCGCTGGCGTTCCCCATGCCGGGCGAGCTTCAGAAGGAGGGTGGATGATGAGACACTGCTCACGAATCTGCACGATGCTCATCGCCTCTGTACTTCTTCTATCCACAGGCACAACTTCCGCACAGGTCTGCTTGTATGCGGACTTCGACGACGACGGAGACCCGTGGACACTCCGAACAGGAACGATGGGCACCAGCGAGATCGTAAGGCTGATCCTCGAGGTTCCCCCGTCCCCCCCGCTGGGTGAGTCCTTCTACATCACCATCGAGGAGGGATGCTGCGAGGATTACCAGATGATAGGTTATTATGGGGTTTTGTGCGACTACGGCAGCCTAACGTTCGACCCCGCGTTCGTCGACTCGTTCACAGCAGTGGTCATGCCGTGCCTCAACTGCTATCCGTGGCTGATCTGCGGGCGGTTCTCCGACACCGCGCCGATGACCCCCGGCGAGCGCTACTTCATTGGCCAGTTCGAGGCCCATTCCATCTGCGAGCCCATCCCGCCGCCGCCGTGCTACCCCACGCATGACCTCGACGTTGGCTTCATGCTCGAAACGGGCGGGCAGTGCGAGGCGAGCTCGATGCTGCTGGATTTCTACTGCCCGGGCAACCCCGTGTGCCAGGGCACGTGGGGCACGATCAAGGCGCTCTACCGGTAGCTGTACCGCAGCAGAGTGTGTACACAGAAGCAGAGGAGCCCGGCCCTCAGTGGGACCGGGCTCTTCTGACGTTGGCTCCCCGGGTTGGACGTGTCTCGAACCCACGCAAGGTCGAATGGAGAGTCGATGTGAATTGTCCGTCGTCCAGGAGACCTGAGTGCGTGGCCGGGCGGAGGAGATGGGACTGGACCCAGACAAGTGGTTCCAGAACGTCGAGTACGCCGCGCTGAGAATTGTCGGGCAGGAGACGGTGAACTTCTCGGACGGCGCTGGTGCCTCCGGAGCACCACCCACCGCCGAACGTTGTCGTTTGGCACCCCGCAACGTGGTATCATAAGGGTGAATGGTGGTCGGCACAAACCTCACCAATCGTACCGGCGTTCCCCACGCCGGGCGAGCTTCAAAGGAGGGTAGATGATGAGACACTGCTCACGAATCTGCACGATGCTCATCGCCTCTGTACTTCTTCTATCCACAGGCACAGCTTCCGCACAGGTCTGCCTGTATGCGGACTTCGACGACGACGGAGACCCGTGGACACTCCGAACAGGAACGACGGGCACCAGCGAGATCATAAGGCTGATCCTCGAGGTCCCGCCGTCCCCCCCGCTGGGTGAGATCTTCTACATCACCATCGAGGAGGGATGCTGCGAGGACTACCAGATGTTAGCTTACTATGGGGTTTACTCCGACTACG
>JAUWCJ010000087.1 GCA_030609365.1 Candidatus Eiseniibacteriota bacterium
GCGACTCGGCCCCGGCGAGGCCGTCGTGACGGCCGTCAAGTTCACGGCGGTCAACCTGCGGATGATAGCGGAGTTCTTCGTCGGGCTGGCGACCGGACAGGTCTCGGGGAGCATGGTGGGCGGGCCCATCAAGGTGGTCCAGCTGGCCAGCGAGAGCGCGAGGTGGGGGGCAACCTACTTCTTCGGATTCATGGCGTTCATGTCGCTCAACCTGTTCCTCATCAACATGCTGCCGCTTCCGATCCTGGACGGCGGTCACCTGCTTCTCATGGCGCTCGAGAAAGTGCGGCGCCGCGGGCTCACCGAGAAGCAGTTGAGGGTCTGGCAGCAGACCGGCCTCTTCTTCTTCGCCGGACTGATGGTCTTCCTGCTCGTTCGCGACGCTCTTACGTTGGGCTAGAGGCGCCCGCCGACATCGGGATCAGCGGCCGCGCTTCTGAGCTCAGCGATCCTTCTGTCCACTTCACGTTCGATCTCTACCCACGTCTCCGGGTGCGAGCGGAGCGTGCGAGCGAACTCCTCCACTTCCTCGCGCGAGTATCCTCTGCTGCCCAGCTCGATCGCCCGTGACGCGGCGTCCTCGCCCGATAGCCCTTCCTCGACCGCGATCGTCAGTGCGGCGATGTGAGCGACGTAGTCCCGTTCCGTCATCGAGGTTGCGCCGGAAGACCCGGTCGCAGCCGGGGCGCCGGGCTCCGCGGTCCCTTCATCAGGTCCGCAGCCGCCCGCCATGAGAATGGCGAGCGCGAGTGCCGCGGCCGCTGTCTGTATCCCCGCCGGCGCTCTTTCTCCACACGCGCGCAGTTGAATCACCGTGTTGTCCTCCGCGTCGTAGACACTGTGAGAGCTTGAGAGCACCATCATCGCGGCCGGGGGCGGCGAAGTCAACCGCCGGAGTTGACACATTGTGAGAGGATGCCTAAGATGAAGTCTGTAGAGGCACTCTTCTTCGCCTAAGCAGCCGACCGGAGCCCCCGGGAGGATGTCGAGATGCTCAGAACGTGGCGCGCGCGAGCCTTAGTAATCGCCGCTCTGGTCACCGTAAGCCTCGTCCCGGCCGACGCGCTCGCCACGCGGTTTGGGCGGAACAAGGTCCAGTACGGCGCGTTCACCTGGAACGTCCTTCAGACCGAGCACTTCGACGTCTACTACTACGACGGTTACGAGGATCTGGCGGACGCCGTCTCGACCATAACCGAGGCCGCGAACGCTGAGTTCGAGGTGGTCCTCGGGCACGAGCTTACGACGGTGATACCGGTCATCGTCTACGGATCGCACAACGACTTCCGCCAGACGAACGTCTCCGATTCTCACCTCAGCGAGACCGTCGGGGGATTCACGGAGCTCTTCAAGAACAGAGTCGTCATTCCGTTCACGGGCTCGTACGAGGACCTCCGCCACGTCCTCTATCACGAGCTGACACACGTCTTCATGTTCGACATTATCTACGGCGGGCTCGTCGAGTCCGTCATCCGGCAGGCCTACACGAACCCCGTTCCGCTGTGGTTCGTCGAGGGGCTGGCCGAGTACGTCTCGCGCGGATGGGACTCCC
This sequence comes from Candidatus Eiseniibacteriota bacterium, assembly GCA_030609365.1. GTDB lineage: Bacteria > Joyebacterota > Joyebacteria > Joyebacterales > Joyebacteraceae > JALGZG01. The sequence continues at coordinate 1,553 of JAUWCJ010000087.1, forward strand.
AGGCGGAGATGATACTTCGCGATCTCACTCTGTCCGATAACATCATTCCCCTCCAGTACATCTGGGGGGGGTACCTCGTGTACAAGGAGGGCCAGTCGGCGCTCTGCTTCATCGCGGACACGTACGGCCCCGAGAAGATCGAGGAGACGGTCAAAACCCTCGCGAGGACTCACAACCTCGAGCGCGCTCTGATGGAGGCGACCGGACTCACGACGATCGAGCTCTCGAAGGAATGGGAGCGTTCGCTAAAGGAAAGATACTGGCCCGAGGTGTCCGAGAGGAACCGCGGCGAGGATGTCTTGAGGCTTGTCACCGACCACAGGAAAGACAACTCCTATCTGAACGTGGGTCCCTCGGTCTCGCCCGACGGCCAGAGGGTCGCGTTCATCTCTGATCGCAGCGGATACTCGGACATCTACGTGGCGTCCATGCTGGACGGAACCCTCCTCAGCAGGCCCGTCAAGGGCGAGCGTTCGGACGACTTCGAGACGCTTCACTTGCTTCGCCCCGGAGCTTCGTGGTCGCCCGACGGGACCGAGCTGTGCCTGATCGCGAAGGCCGGTGCGAGCGACGCCCTTCACATCGTCGACGTGGAGACCGGCAGGCTTCGGGCGAGTTTCAGGTTTGACCTGGACGGCGCGTTCACTCCCTCGTGGTCTCCGGACGGCACCCGCATCGCGTTCGTGGGCACGAGCGCCGGAGCTTCCGACCTCTACGTCACGGACGTCGACGGCCAGAATCTCATCCGGCTGACCGACGACTTCTTCGACGAGAGAACGCCCGTCTGGTCGCCGGACGGCAGCCGCATAGCCTTTGCCTCGGACCGCGGCGCTCCGGTCCGGGATGATCTGAGACGGAGCTACGATCTGTACGCTATCGACGTCGATACGCGACACGTTGAGACACTGGTCGCCACGGTTGCCAACGAGCAAGCGCCGAGCTGGTCGCCCGACGGATTCTGGGTGGCCTACGTGTCCGACTCGAGCGGCTCGCCGCAGCTCCATCTGGCCGACCTCCGCGCCTCGACGAGCGTGCGTTTGACGCATCTCATCGGTGGCGTCTCTTCGCCGAGCTGGGCGGTCGACGGGGACCGAATGGCTCTCGGGGTCTACGGTGAGGGAGGGTGGGACATCGCCTCGATCAAGGCTCCGCTCAAGGCTTTCGCTGACGCGATCGCAGGCGGAGAACGAGAGGCGAGGATCGACCGCGCATACGTCCGTGGCGAGGTGCTCGACGGGCCCTGGTTCCCTGCTGCGTGTGTGGGTGCGGGACACGGATCGCCTGCCGAAGCGGAAGAGGAGTCGGATGTCACGGTGGCCGGGCTGTCCGGGGAGCCGGCTGATGAAGAGTGGCAGCAGGAGCAGGTCATCGGCCCTCCGGTTGCGGCTGATGAAGAGCAGGCGCAGGTGATGGGTCCTCTGCTCGCGGCTGATGAGGAGCGACAGCAGGAGCACGTGGTCGAACCAGAGGCCGGGGCCGACGGGGAGGACGAAAGCAGCGAAACGGTCGCCAAAGCGAGCGCCGCCTACCGGGCGGCCGTCGATGCCGACGGCGGTCCGCAGACACGAGGCGAGGGCCCCGTGCCGGGGGACGAGGATGCTCGCAGGATAGGGGCCGTCGAGAGGTACAGGCCCCGCTTCACGCCGGACTGGGTCAATGGGGGATTTGCCTACACATCGGGATACGGTTTCAGCGCAGCGGCGCAGATCGCGATTAGCGACGTGCTTGGCAACCACCGTTTCTATGTAGCCACCAACTTCTTCTCGAGCCTCGAGTCCAGCAATTTCCACGTGCTCTACGAGCACCGGGGGCACCGGGCCAACTTCTCGCTGGGCCTGCACAACTTCAAGGACTACTACCACTCCGACCGCACGTGGCTGGGCGAGGACCTGGGCGAGAGGCGGTACTTCACCGAGCGAAGCTACGGCGTGTCGGCCGGGGTCTCTTATCCGTTCAGCGTCTTCAGCCGCGTGGAGTTCGACGTCTCGGCCATCTCTCTGGACAGGCAGTTCGCGGAAGTGACCGATGAAGGGTACGTTGAACTGACGGACGAGCGCATCGCACGGTCGCTCATCATCCCGAGCGTACGTTTCGTGAACGACACGACCCTGTGGGGCTCCATCGGTCCTCTGAGCGGCGGCAGGTCTTCCATCGTGCTGCAGCGGGCCTGGGAATCGGGGGGTAGTTTCGGCTACCTGACCGCCATCGCCGACGTGCGGAGGTACATAAGGCTCGGCGTCAGACACAGCGTTGCGGTCAAGCTCGTCGCGGCGAGGAGCTCGGCGCGCGACGCGCAGAATTTCTACATGGGTGGCGTCAACAGCCTTCGGGGGTACGGCGACTTCGTTTTCCACGGCCGGAACCTCACAACGGCTTCCATCGAGTTCCGCTTTCCCTTCATCGACCATCTGGAGATCGCTTCACCCATCCCGCTGTCCCTGTGGGGCCTGCGTGGAGTGGCGTTCATCGACGCCGGGGCCGCGTGGGACGACGAGTTCCGCGGTGTCGTCAGCGGACCGACGGGCGCCAGGCTGTCGGGCATCAAGGCGAGCCACGGAGTCGGCGCGAGAATGCGGTTGTCGATGTTCGTTGTTCGCGTCGACTGGGCGTGGCCGACCGACCTCCGAAGCACGGGCGACGTGGTGACACACTTCGCCCTGGGCGCGGAGTTCTAACCGCGGACAGTTCGCGCGGCCGCCCGGTCGCGCGGGCCGCGGCAGGACAAGGGTCCCGCGTGGGCGCCCGTCCTCCGGACGCTCCGGGCCGCACTGAGCCAGTCTGTTCACACCCCTTCCAGCATGAGGAGGAAGTTCTGGGAATCGACCTCGTAAGGGATCTCAATCCCGTTCAGCAGGAAGCGGTCACTCACGGCGAGGGGCCGCTGCTCGTACTCGCGGGCGCCGGCAGCGGCAAGACGCGCGTTCTGACGTACAGGATCGCGCACCTGATACGTGAGCTGGGAGTGAGCCCGCGGCGCATACTCGCCGTGACGTTCACCAACAAGGCCGCCGAGGAGATGAAGCACAGGGTGGTCGATCTCGTGGGCGCCGACGCGAAGGGAACCTGGATCGGCACGTTCCATTCGGTGTGCGCCAGGATACTCAGGCGTGAGGCCAGCTGGGGCTGGTGGACGGCGTCATTCTCGATCTACGACGCGACCGATCAGCTGGCCCTCGTCAAGACGTGCATGGAGAAAACCTCCGTTGCGACCTCGGTCTTCGCGCCCAAGGCCGTTCTCTCGGCGATATCAAGGGCCAAGGACAAGCTCCTGACCGCCGACGACTACCGGGGGAGCGGCGGCGGCTACTTCGAAGAGTGTGTCGCCAAGGTCTACGCCGAGTACGAGAAGGGTCTCGTCGAGAACAACGCGTTCGATTTCGACGATCTGATAATGCGTGCCGTCGGGCTCCTGCGCGGGACGAAGGAGGTCTTGGCGGCGTACTCCGACCGTTTCGAGTACATCCTGGTCGATGAGTACCAGGACACGAGCCACGCGCAGTACGAGCTCGTTAACATGCTGTCGTCCAGGCACCGCAACATCTGCGTCGTGGGCGACGACGATCAGTCGATCTACGGCTGGCGCGGCGCGGACATCTCGAACATCCTCAACTTCGAGCACGATCACCCGGAGGCCCGCGTGCTTCGGCTCGAGCAGAACTACAGGTCCACCGGGAACATCCTGGAGGCGGCGCACGACGTCGTCAGCAGGAACGAGCGGCGCAAGGACAAGAAACTCTGGACCGAGAGAGACGGCGGGCGCAAGGTGGCGCTCGTCAGGTGTTCGAACGAGTATCAGGAAGCAGACGCCATGAGGGACTGCGTCGTCGAGCTGACGGCGGAGGGGACGCGCGGCTACCACGAGTTCGCCGTGCTCTACAGGACGCACGCGCAGTCGAGAGTGATCGAAGACAGCCTGCGGCGGGCGTCCATCCCGTACGACATCGTCGGAGGCGTGCGGTTCTACGAGCGCGCTGAGGTCAAGGATGTGCTGGCGTACGCGCGAGTGGTCTCCAACCCCGCCGACGCCGTCAGCCTGGCCCGCATCATCAACGTTCCCCCGAGGAAGATTGGGGAACGGTCGGTGGAACGCCTGACGGACTTTGCCGCCGACCGACACGTCTCTCTACTGGACTCTCTGGCCTTGAGCGCCGAGGTCGATGGGCTCCCCGCTGCGGCCCGAAGCTCGGCCGAGGCGCTGGCGGGCGTGCTCAGGCGCGCGACCGAGAGAGCCGGGCACGAGCCGGTCGACACCCTTCTCGAGGGGCTGCTTGCGGACGCCGGGTATCTCGAGTGGCTGAAGAGGAGCGGCACAGAGGAATCCGAGCAGCGCATTGCGAACGTGCAGGAACTCGTGTCGGCTGCGAGCGAGTTCGTCGAGTCGAGCGGTGAGGAAAGCCTGTCCGCGTTTCTCGAGCAGGTCTCGCTGGTCGCGAACATTGACAGGTGGGCGGACGGCGCGAACGCCGTGTCGCTGATGACCCTGCACAACGCCAAGGGCCTCGAGTTCGGCGTCGTTCTCATTCCAGGCATGGAGGACGGACTCCTGCCTCACGAGTCCGCGTTCCGCGACGATGAGGAACTCGAGGAGGAGCGCAGGCTCTTCTACGTGGGCATGACCCGGGCGATGGACGAGCTTCACCTGTTCGCCGCGGACACGAGGAGACGGGCGGGCGTGATGGACCTGCGCTCGGCCTCCAGGTTCTTAGACGAGATCGATCCGTCGCATCTGGAGGCCCGGTCTCTCTCCGCCGTCCCCAGCCGCGGGGTCTACCCGTCCGCGGGCGGGTCGTTCCGCACACCGGCCGGCCGGCGGTGGGGGCGGACTGCTCGTGGGCCGGCGGCGGACTTCCCCGACTACGAGAGTTTCTCCCAGGAAACGCCCGAGTTCGGACCGGGGACGCGAGTGCGGCACGCGAAGTGGGGTGAGGGCGTTGTGCTGGAGCTTGCGGGGACCTCGGGTGACGCCATAGCGCGCATCAGATTCGCCGATGACGTTGAGAAGCGCATCATGGTAAGGTACGGGAAGCTGGAGGTCATCTCGGACTGACAGGAGGACGAAGGTGGCGGTCGAGAGAGGTGATGTCGAGCACGTGGCCACGCTGGCCAGGCTCGCATTCACGGAAGAGGAACTGGTCGCGTTCACGAGCGAGATGAACGGGATTCTCGCCCTTTTCGAGGAGCTCAGGGAAGTCGACACGGACGGTGTCGAGCCGGTTTTTCGTGTCCTGCGCCGGAGGAACGTCTTCCGCGGCGACGAGCCGGGGGAGATGCTCCCGCCAGATGAGGCTCTTGCCAACGCCCCGGACAGGCACGAAGATACGTTCCGGGTGCCGGCCGTCCTTCCCAACGACTAGCGTTCCCCTCCCGGCGCGCAGGTTTGAGGCGCCGCTCCGGGCAGGGCCGGGCGCCGACGTGTGGTGTGAAGTGAAACTCTACGAACTGACATTCTCTCAGATACGCGCGGGCCTTGTCGAGGGCGATTTCTCGTCGCGGGAGCTCAGCGAGTCGGTGCTCGACAGGATAGAGCGGGTCGAACCCGCCGTGTCCGCGTTCGTCACCGTCCGTGACCGCGGTGAGATCCTCGCCGAGGCCGCGGCGACCGACGCGAGGCGCGCCGCCGGAAGGTGTCGGGGCGCGCTGTGCGGCGTTCCCGTCGCCGTCAAGGACAACATCTCCACCAGAGGTCTTGCGACGACCTGTGGTTCGCGGATGCTCGAGGGCTACGTTCCCCCGTACGACGCGACCGCGGTCTCGCGCCTCCGGGACGCGGGCGCCATCATTGTCGGCAAGACGAACATGGACGAGTTCGCGATGGGCTCGTCCAACGAGAACTCCGCGTTCCGCTCCACCCGGAATCCGTGGGACGCCGGGCGTGTGCCCGGCGGCTCGAGTGGGGGTTCGGCCGCCGCGGTGGCGGCCGGAGAGGTGCCGCTTGCCCTCGGTTCCGACACCGGCGGGTCGGTGCGCCAGCCCGCGGGATTCTGCGGCGTCGTCGGGGCGAAACCGACCTACGGCCGGGTCTCCAGATACGGGCTCGTCGCCTTCGCTTCCTCACTGGACCAGATAGGGACCATGTCGAGGGACGTCGAGGGTGCGGCCGCGCTCCTCGAGGCCATCGCGGGGGAGGATCCGCGGGACTCGACCACCGCCGCCGAGCCGGTGCCGAGCTTTGTCGGCGATGCCGGCATCGACCTTACGGGCGTGGCCGTGGGTGTTCCGGACGAGTACTTCTCGGATGGGCTGGACCCCTCGGTCGCGGAGAAGGTGAGAGACGCGGTCGAGATCATCCGGAGCCTGGGTGCGAAGGTTCAGACGGTCTCGATCCCGAACCTCAGGTTCGGCATCGCGGCGTACTACCTTGTGGCCGACGCCGAGGCGTCGGCGAACCTGGCCCGGTACGACGGGGTCAAGTACGGCCACCGCTCGGATCACGCGGAGGACCTCGATGGCCTCTATCGGATGAGCAGAAGCGAGGGGTTCGGAGCGGAGGTCAAACGGCGGATCATGCTGGGGACGTACGCGCTCTCGGCCGGCTACTACGACCAGTACTACTTGAAGGCGCAGAAGGTCCGCACGCTTCTGGCGCGGGACTTCGAGAAGGCCTTCGAGTCCGTCGACGTGTTGCTCGCGCCGACATCACCGACGACCGCGTTCGCGCTGGGAGAGCGGGTCCACGACCCCGTCAGTATGTATCTGTCCGACGTCTACACGGTACCGGTCAACCTGGCGGGTCTTCCGGCTCTGTCGGTTCCGTGCGGGCTTTCCGCGTCGGGTCTTCCCGTCGGGCTTCAGGTAGTGGTCGACAAGTTCCGGGAGCCTGTCATGTTCCGGGTAGCGCGGGCTTACGAGCGAGCCGCGGGCGCGTTCCCGGCTCCGCCCGGGTTGTAGGAGGTAGCGCTGCAGTACGAATCCGTCATAGGTTTCGAGGTTCACGCGCAGCTCGCGACGCGCACCAAGATCTTCTGCGCGTGCCTGAATGAAACGGGCGGGCCACCGAACACGCGCACGTGCCCCGTGTGCCTTGGGATGCCGGGCGCGCTGCCTGTGCTCAACGAGGCGGTTGTGGATCTGGCTGTCGCGGTTGCGTTGGCCCTGGACGCGTCGATCGCGGAGAAGGCCGGCTTCGCCCGCAAGAACTACTTCTACCCCGACCTGCCCAAGGGTTATCAGATCACCCAGCACGCCGAACCGCTGGCGAGAGACGGGCACCTCGACATCGAGCTCGAAGGTCGGACTCTGCGCGTCGGCATACGGCAGATCCACATCGAGGAGGACGCGGGCAAGAGCGTCCACTCGGAGCACTCTGATTCCGACAGCAGTCTCATCGATATGAACCGCTGCGGTGTGCCCCTGGTCGAGATCGTGACGCACCCGGACCTCAGGGACATCGATGAGGCCGACGCGTTCCTAAACGAGCTTCGGAGAATACTGGTCTGTCTCGGCGTGACCACGGGAGAGATGCACGAGGGGAGTCTTCGCTTCGACACCAACATCTCGGTCCGGCCGCGGGGCGCGACGGAGATGGGCGCGCGGACCGAGATCAAGAACCTCAACTCGTTCAGGGCGGTCCGCAAGGCGCTGGCCTACGAGGCCGACAGGCAGTCCCGCGTGCTGCGGGACGGCGGCAAGGTCGTTCACGAGACGCTCCTGTGGGACGAATCAAGAGAGCGTGCGGTTCCCATGCGTTCCAAGGAGGGCGCATCGGACTACCGCTACTTCCCCGAGCCGGATCTGGTCGACTTCGAGATCGACGCGCGCCGCCTGGACCGCGTGAGGGAATCGATGCCTGAACTGCCGGACGCGGCGCGGCGGCGTCTGGTCGAGGTCTACGCGATCCCGGAGTACGACGCGTTCGTGCTGACGGCAGAGTCCTCGATGCTGCGCGTGTACGAGAGCACGGTCGATGCTCTGCTGAAACGACTGGGACCCGACGCGTCTCCCGGTGCCGCCAAGACAGTCAGCAACTGGGTGATGGTCGTCCTCGCGGGCCATCTGCACGAACGCGGCATCACGCTCGCGGAACTGTCGGCGCGGGTGGCGTCGCGCGGCCCGACCGACCGGCAGGATCTCGCCTTCGCTCTGCCGTCGCGTCTGGCGGAAGTTATCGCGCTGCGCCTGCGCGGCGAGGTCAGCGAGCCGGCCGCGCGTCGTCTGTTCGAGGCCGCGATGGAATCCGATGAGCCGGTCGACGAGCTTGTGGAGACGCTGGATCTCGGGACGTTGTCCGACGAGGACGCCCTGAGGTCACTGGTTCGGGAAGTGCTCGCCGCGCATCCGGACGAGGTGGCGCGTTACCGCGCGGGGACGACGAAGCTCATCCGGTTCTTCGTCGGGCAGGTACTCGGGCGGACGGGCGGTAAGGCCGACCCCGAGCTTGCGACGCGCATTCTTCTGGAGGAACTGGGTCACGGGGGAACGACTTGAGAGACATCGTGAGCGCGAGCGGGGCGCGGATCATCCTGGCCGGCTTCCTGTGCGCTGTCCTTCTCGGCGGGTGCGGGGAAGGTGAGGGCTCCGGGGACGCCGATGGCGCAGCCGCGCCGGAGGAGTGGGAGACCCCGGGCGGGCGGTGGCATCCGGTGCGCGAGGGCGCACTGACGAGCGAGCAGTTGGAGGAGATGGAGCGGCTGAGATCGCTCGGGTATCTCGCCGGCTCGACCGAGGCGCCCGACGTATGGGGTGTTACGGTCTACGACGAGGCGAGGACGTGGGACGGCCTCAACTTCTACACGTCCGGGCATGCGGCGGGCGCGACTCTGATGGACATGCACGGCAACGTGCTCCACGAGTGGAATCACAGCTTCCTGGACGCGTGGCGCGCGGGACCCGGTGGCGAACTCCCGAAGTCCAGCAAGGGCTCGGGGTTCTGGCGTCGCGCGTACCTGTTCGAGAACGGCGACGTTCTCGCCATCTTCGACGGGCACGCCATGATCAAGGTGGACAGGGACTCGCGGCTCATATGGACGCAGTTCGGGGGATTCCACCACGACCTCGACGTGATGGAGGACGGGCGCATCTACACGCTCCTGCGAGAGCCTCGCATCCTGCCCAGGATCCACCCGGACAGCCCGGTCCTCGAGGAGTTCATCGTCGTGCTGGACACAGACGGCAACGAGCTCGAGCGCGTCTCGCAGCTCGAGGCGATCGAGAGAGCCGGCAGGCAGGATCTGCTGGAGGGCATGAAGGAGTCCGGTGATATTTTCCACACGAACACCATCGAGGTCCTGGACGGCAGGCTGGCCGATTGGCACCCCGCGTTCCGGGAGGGGAATGTCCTCATCTGCATCCGGGAGCTCGACAACATCGCCGTGATCGACATGGCGAGAGGACTGGTCGTGTGGGGGATGGAGGGGCCGTGGCTCAAACAGCATCAGCCGACGGTCCTCGACAACGGCCACATGCTTATCTTCGACAACGGCGGCAGCCGCGGCGCGTCGAGGATACTGGAGTTCGATCCCGTCACCAAGGAGATCGTCTGGGTGTACAAGGGAGACGCGGACAACGTCTTTCTCTCACCGCAGTGCGGATCCAATCAGCGGCTGCCGAACGGCAACACGCTGATAAGCGAGACCGAC
>JAUWCJ010000040.1 GCA_030609365.1 Candidatus Eiseniibacteriota bacterium
GTCGGTCGAACGGAACCACCTCCTGGCCGCGATTCCCTTCCCCTTCTGGGGTAGCAGGTCCGACCAGCTGCGCGTGACGCGCGGGAGGGATCGCCCGTCGGGCACCAGGTCCGCGACGTGGAACTGAGCCACCAGCACGAGCGACCGCCGGAGCTTCGCCTCGAGTGCCAGCGTGTCGACAAGGAGCCGGGAAGCCGCCCGCCGGAGCGTGCAGAAGGTCGGCCAGCCCAGCGGGAGCAGCAGTGTGCTGGTGGGAACCTCGAGGAGTCCCGGGCGTACGAAGTGTGGCGTGCGTCCGGCGAGCAGGTGACGGTTCTCGGCCGGGAACGAGCTCAGGATCCCGGGCCGCTGCGGAGTCGAGCTCGAATCGACGCCGTAGCCGAGGCGGGCGAGTTCGTCCAGCGCCGGGGCGCTCATGTATGCCCAGCACGGAGCCCTGAATGTACGTGGCCGTTCACCGAAGAAATCGGCGAAGGCCCTGGCCGACCTCTCCAGGAAGGCCAGGTCGCGCCGTCCCCCGCCTCGCAGGGCCGCCGTCTCAGCCTTGCTGTGATCGTGGGAGTGGGTCCCCAGCTCGAAGCCCCGCGCGGCGAGGCGGCGCAACGGTTCCCGGAACGCGCGGACGGCGAGCAGGCTGGTGGGAATGAAGAAGGACGCCTCGCGTCCGGCGGACTCGAGGCGTTCGGCGCACACGTCGATGTCATGGGGTTCGTCATCCTGATGGATGTCGAACGAGAGGATCGAACGCATATGTATGTGGTCCGGTCTGTCCAAGGAGGGGTGAGCCGTCAAGCTCTCGACCCCATACTAGCAGGCGCGCGGATGAAGCACAACACCGGAGTTGGAGGCACAACGCACACTGCCCCCCGGCGCTCAGACACGCAGCGCTGACGCGCTGAACTCGCGGCGGAGGGCAGTGTGCGTCGTGCCACGAAACTCCACTGCGGAGAAGCTACAGCAGTCGCTCGGACTCCACTATGGCGTCGGAGTCGGTGCCGACGGACGTGACCACTGTAGACTACCCGGTCACCTGTACATGGCTTTGATCTCACCCCAACTCGTTTCCCTGGTGGCGCTGGCACTCGGACCTTCCATCCATACGTCATCTATCATGACGCCGGCGTCGCCGGCCGCACCGGGACCGCAGCCATTGTCCGTCGTGAACATGGTCCACAGGAACCGGCCCAAGGTGAGGTCGCCCGAAGGGCAGAACTGGCCTACGTCGTAGCCGACGTTGTACGCCGTTCCGTCCCAGCCGTCGAGCGTACCGAAGTCGCCCCAGTAGGCGCCAATCTGATAGTACGTCGAGCCGTCGCATGTTACCCTGTAGCTGACATAGTCGTTGTCAACCATCGGAATAGCGAAGTGGATCGCGAAGTGGCAGGTGCAGGCGGTGACGGAACTGATGTCAACGAATGGTGTGAACAGGCCGTCCATCAGGTTCGGTGGAAGCTGCTCCGGAGTCTCGTCGTAGCCGCACCACCAGCAGCGCGGATCGGAAAACGCCGGTTCCGGGTCCTCGATCACGTGCCACAGACTGCAGGGTTGCCAGGGACTAGTCGTGGGGTAGCAGAGGCCACCGCTCTCGCAGTCGTCCAGGAAGAACGTGTAGCCCGTGTAGTAGTCGTAGAGCCGGACGTTGTCGACCATGAACGCGCCACCCGTCGAGCAGTAGAGACCGTCCTCATCGGACCACGCGCCGTCAGACACGAAACGGAGGCGCCCCACGAACGGATTGTCGTGCCTCCGGACGACGTATCCGTAGAGACCAAGGTCCAGCCACGGCCGCGTGCCGTCGTAGCCGTAATTCAGATTCACGAAGACGCCGTTGCTCTCGGCCTGGACGTACGTGAAATCGTAGCTGGCCTCCGAGTCGCAACGGAACGCGAAGGTCAGAACCGGGTAGGCGTAGCCGGTCCAGTCGATGACCGGCATGTTGAGCCTCTCGTCCCAGGAGTTCCCGTAGCCGCCGTCCGCGTCGTAGTCGAAGGAACCGCACCACCACGAGAGCGAGTCCTCGTACGCCATATACGTGTCCAGGTGGAAGCGAGGACACCCCCAGGTCCAGAAACTGACGCTGTACCACCCATCCACGTTGCCCTCGATGTCGTCGAACCAGAGGACCTCGTTTCCGCGGCCGGAGCGCTCGAACTCGAGTTCGGGCTCCACGTCGGTCATCTTGGCCGACGCCGCAACGGCGCACATCATCAGAATGGCGAATGCCGCGCTGAGTCTCTGCATTGGTAGCTCCCGCGGACCCGGCTGCCGTGCGGACCCCGTCCAGGGGTTCTACAGCAGTCGCTCGAACTCTACGATGGCGTCGGAGTCGGCGCCGACGGACGCGACCACGACGCTCGCGCCCGAGAGTTCCTCGATACGCTTCAGATAGGCTAGGGCCTTCTCGGGCAGTTCGGCCCTGGTCCTGGCTTCGCTCGTGTCCGTCTCCCAGCCCGGCAGCTCCTCGTAGACGGGCTTGACCCGACGCAACGTGTCGACGTCGCGTGGGAACGTATCGATGCTCGCCCCGTCCAGCGTGTAGCTCACGCACACCGGGATGCGCGGCAGAGAATCGAGCACGTCGAGCTTCGTGATGATGAGTCGTTCGATCCCGGAGAGTGCGAGCGAGTATCGCAGGGCGACGATGTCCAGCCACCCGCAGCGTCGCGGGCGTCCCGTAGTGGCGCCGAACTCGGCCCCTCTTTCACATATGAGCGCCGCAGGCTCAGCTTCGGCCTCCGTGGGGAACGGGCCCGCGCCGACGCGCGTCGCGTAGGCCTTCGCCACTCCGACGACCTCTCCGATCCAGGTAGGCGGCACTCCCGTTCCGGGAGAGACACCCGCCGCCGTCGTGTTGGACGACGTGACGAACGGGTAGGTGCCGAACCCGATGTCCAGGAGCGCGCCCTGGGCGCCCTCGAAGAGGACGCTGTCACCCGACGCGATGGCGGACCGAATGAGCCCCGGCGTGTCCGACAGATGTGGCACGAGGATCTTCGCGGCGGCCCTCATCTGCTCCGTGATCTCACCGAGGTCCACCGGCTCGGCGCCGTAGAGCTTGGTCAGTACGTCGTTCTTGCGTGAAACAATCGCGGACAGCTTCTCTTCGAAACGGTCGAACGAAACGAGGTCCCCGCACGTCAGTCCCTCGCGCGAGTAGCGGTCGACGTACGTCGGTCCGATGCCACGGTGCGTCGTGCCGATCGCGTCGCCTCCCCTCACCTGCTCCTCGGCGGCCTCGACGGCCTTGTGGTACGGCATCACCAGATGTGCGCCGACGTCGATCAGTAGATTGTCGCCGACGTCAATGCCGTTCGATCGAACGTAGTCGATCTCCTCGACGAGAGCGAGCGGGTCCAGGACGACTCCGGGTCCGATGATGCACTGGACGTTCGGGACGGACACGCCCGACGGCAGCAGGTGGAAGACGAGCTTCTTCCCCGCTACGCTGACGGTGTGTCCCGCGTTGGCGCCACCCTGGAAGCGCACGACCATGTTTGCGCGGGACGCGTAGAAGTTGGTGATCTTCCCCTTGCCTTCGTCGCCCCACTGAGTTCCGACTATGACGAGTGCGCTCATCACTTCCCTTCCCGCGTCAGGTCCCCGACCGCACCGGGGGCGTCAGGGAGTTCCGCTGTCAGCTTCCGGTCCTTCTCTTCGACCGAGCGCTCGAGTTCTTCCTTGAATGCCACCAGCCTGTCTCTCAGTCCCTCGTCCTGCAGCGCCAGTATCTGAGCCGCCAGCACGCCCGCGTTCCTCGCGCCGTGCCTGCCTATAGCCATGGTCGCGACCGGCACGCCGCCCGGCATCTGTACGGTCGAATAGAGGGCGTCTACCCCCTGCAGACCGCCTCCGCCCACGGGAATGCCGATCACCGGTCTCACTGTGATGCTGGCGACCACTCCCGCGAGGTGCGCCGCGAGCCCCGCTCCCACCACGAACACCTGCACCCCGTCCCTGTCGAGTTCCACGACGAGATCGTGGGTCTTCTTAGGCGACCGATGCGCCGACGTGATGCGCGTGGCGTAGGCGATGCCGAACTCGTCGAGCATCTTGCCCGTCTCGCTCATCGTCGGGAGGTCGGAGTCACTCCCCATCAAGATGGCAACGAGCGGCTTCTTGTCCTTGGTCATGTGGGTCTCCTGTCCTTCTGAACTCTTGGGGTGGAGGGGGGTACCCTTCCCTCCGCCGCGAGTTCAGGCGCGAAGCGCCGTGTGTCTGAGCGCCGGAGGGAAGGGCACCCTCCGACAGGTGCTAATGTTTGAAGTGCCGCATGCCCGTGAAGACCATCGCGATGTCCCGCTCGTTGGCCGCCTTGATGGCGTTCTCGTCGCCCTTCGAGCCCCCGGGCTGGATGATCGCGGTAACTCCGGCGTCGGCGGCCGTATCGACCGCGTCGCGCATCGGGAAGAAGGCGTCGGACGCGAGCACGCTGCCCTTGACCCTGTCCCCCGCCTTCCACACGGCGAGCACGCTGGCATCGACTCTGCTCATCTGGCCCGCGCCGATGCCCACCGTCTGTTTGCCTTTCGCCAGGACGATGGCGTTCGAGCGCACATGCTTGACGGCGCGCCAGGCGAACCGGAGCGACGTCATCTCCTCGTCGGTCGGTTTCCGCTCGGTCACGACCCTGAGCTCCTCCGGGGGCACGTCCTCAGTGTCTACGTCCTGAACCAGCAGCCCTCCGCAGAGCATCGATCTCATCTGCTTCTGAGGCCTGAGCCCGTACTGGCTGAGGTCCGGGAAGTGCGCCTTCATCAGTCGCCGGTTCTTCTTCCCGCGCATGAGCTCGAGCGCGTTCTTGAAGTAGTCCGGGGCGATGACCGCCTCGACGAAGTGCGTGTCGTGAATGAGCTGCGCCACCTCCATGTCGACCGTCCGGTTGAGCGCGATAACGCTCCCGAACGCCGAGACCGGGTCGCACGCCAGCGCGCGTTCATACGCCTTGGCAATGGTCGTGGCGGAGGCCAGACCGCACGGGGTCGAGTGCTTCATGACGGCGGCGGCCGGCTCCGGGAAATCCCGGACGATGGCCATCGCCGCATCGAGGTCCATCAGGTTGTTGTAAGAGAGCTCCTTGCCGGACAGCTGCTCCGCGTGAACCACGCACGGCTCCCGGCTCCCTGTGCACGTGTGGTAGACCGCGGCGCCCTGGTGAGGATTCTCGCCGTACCGGAGTTCGCTGACGCGCTCATACTCGAGGTTGAGGAACGTGGGGAACGCCTCGTCCGGATCCGCTGCCTCTGACAGATACAGGTGGATGGCCTTGTCGTACCGGCGCGTCATGGCGAACGCCTCGACGGCGAGCTTCTTCCGTGCTTCGAGCGGCAGCGTCAGAGAGTTTTCTCTCAGCAACCCGAGAATCCAGTCGTACTGGTCCGCCCGACTGACGATGGCGACGTTTGCGAAGTTCTTTGCCGCGGCCCGGAGCAGCGTGACGCCGCCGATGTCGATCTCCTCTAGCGCGTCAGCAAGCGTCGAGCTCTCTTTCGCCACCGCTTTTTCGAACGGGTAGAGGTTGACGACGACCATGTCGATGGCCTCGATGCCCTCCCTCTCGAGCGTGGCGACGTGGCTCTCCTTCTCCGGCAGCGACAGGATGGCCCCGTGGATGCGCGGGTGCAACGTCTTGACGCGGCCGTCCAGGATCTCCGGGGCCCCCGTGAGGTCCGAGACCTCTCGGCACGGGATCTCCGCGGCGCGCAGGATCCGCGCGGTGCCGCCAGTTGAGACTATGTCCACCCCCATCTCGAAGAGCGCCCTGGCAAACTCGACGACGCCCGTCTTGTCCGACACGCTGATCAGTGCTCGCTGCATGCTCATTCCGAGTCTCTCCCCCCGGCGCCAGTGACGCCGGCCTTCATGACACACTCGTGAGGGTAACTTCCATCGAAGCAGGCCACGCAGTAGTTCGCCTTCGGCGGCGGCGCTGACGCCAGCAGCCCGTCGAAGGACAGGTAGCCCAGCGAGTCGACGCCGATGAACTTCGCGATCTCCGGTACCTCTTTGACCGACGCGATGAGCTCCCCTCGCGTCGGCGTGTCGATGCCGTAGAAGCATGGGAACCTGATGGGCGGCGACGCGACGCGCAGGTGTACCTCCCTGGCACCGGCGTCCCTGATCATCCGCATCAGTTTCTGGCTGGTCGTGCCGCGGACGATGGAGTCGTCGACAACGACGACACTCCTTCCCGCCAGCGTGTCCGCAACGGGGTTGTACTTGATCCGTACGTTCAGGTCGCGCAGCGACTGCTTCGGGTGAATGAACGTTCGCCCGATGTAGTGGTTCCTGATGAGCCCGTTCTCGAGCGGGATGCCCGACGCCTCGCTGTAGCCCATGGCCGCCGCGTTGCTCGAGTCCGGCACGGAGATGACGATGTCGGCCTTCGCCGGGTGCTCGCGCGCGAGGTTCCGTCCAAGATTGCGCCTGACGTGGTCGACCGACACGCCACCAATGAACGAGTCAGGCCGCGAGAAGTAGATGTACTCGAAGATACAGAAGCTCCGAGGGCCCCCCGCGGAATCGAGCCGGTGGAACTCCGGTCCCGAGCCGTTCAGTACCACTATCTCACCCGGGGCGATCTCTCTCTCCAGCTCCGCGTCCACGATGTCGAGCGCGCAGCTCTCCGATGCCACGGCCCATCCCCCGCTCTTGATCTTGCCGAAGCACAGCGGACGGTATCCGCGCGGGTCTCTGACGGCCACGAGCCGGCCGTCTATCATCATTACGAGCGAGTAAGCACCCTCGATGCCGGCCAGCGCTTCGTTCAGTATCGCCGGTATCTCATCGACGGTGCCCGCGGGCCTCCTGGCGTACGCGCGCGCGACCAGGTGGAGGATGGTTTCGGTGTCCGTTGTCGTCCTGAAGATGGCTCCCTGCGCCTCGAGCATCCCGCGCACTCTCTCGGAGTCGACGAGGGTGCCGTTGTGCGCCGCGCCAAGCGTTCCTCCCCGGAAGCGCACGACTATCGGTTGCGCGTTGGCGAGTTTGCTCTGCCCCGTGGTCGAGTACCGGACGTGTCCGATGGCGACGTGTCCGGGCAGCTTGTCGAAGATGGCCTCGTCGCTGAAGACGCGGTTGACGAGTCCCATCTCCTTGTGCTGGTACGCCGCCTCGCCGTTCCACGTGACAATGCCTGCGCTCTCCTGCCCGCGATGCTGGAGCGCGTAGAGGCCTAAGTACGTCAGCCTCGCCGCGTCTCTGTTTCCGGCGATCCCGAATACGCCGCATTCTTCGTGGAGCACAGTTGTAACTCCTTGGGCCCCTGGGCCAGGCCCAGGGGCCGGCTCGGCTACGAAGAGACTCGCTCGAGCACCTCGGTGTAGGCCTCAATGAACCCGCCCATGTCCTGGCGGAAGCGGTCCTTGTCCATGATCTCGCCGGTCTTCGCATCGTGGAACCGGCAGGTGTCCGGGGAGATCTCGTCTCCCAGCACGAGTTCGTCACCCTTGAGCCCGAACTCCAGCTTGTAGTCGACGAGCACCATGTCGCGCTGCTCGAGGAAGCCCCTCATGACCGTGTTGATCGTGAGGGCGTCGCTTCTCATCTGGTCGACCTGTTCCTGAGTTGCGAGCTCCATCACCCGGATGTGCTCATCGGTGATGATGGGGTCGTGCAGGTCGTCATCCTTGAGGTAGAACTCGACGATCGGCGGGTCGAAGCGCTTCAGGGCCTCGATCCCAAGCCGCCTGCAGATCGAGCCCGCGGCGACGTTGCGCACGACGACCTCGACGCGGAGCATCTCGAGCCGCTCGACGACCATCTCGTTGTCGGAGATCTTCTCGATGAAGTGCGTCCGGACGCCCTTGTCCTTCAGCAGGCCGAACAGGTGTGACGAGATCCTGTTGTTCAGGACGCCCTTGCCCGCGATGACCTCGTGCTTCGTGCCGTCGAACGCCGTCGCGTCGTTCTTGAACTCCTGGACCATGTAGTCGGGCGAGTCCGTCTCCCACAGGATCTTGGCCTTGCCTTCATAGAGCGCCTTCGTCTTCTTCATGCGACGTTCTCCTTCACAGGTTGACGGGGTTTCTCCTCGGCTATGCACAACCTCTCGAACACCGTATCAGCGTGCGCCATGTGTCTGTCGAGGCCGAACGCGTCCTCGACGCCCTTCTCTCCCAGTATTTCCAGTACCATCGCATCCCGCGACAGTGTCTCTCTGAACGATTCCCCCGTCCGTCTTGCCTCCATCGCCGCGGTCTGGACGCGGTCGTAGGCCTTGTCTCTCGAGAGCCCGCTCTCGACCAGCCTTGTGAGGACCGTCCCCGAGAACGCGAGACCCCGCGAGGCCTCGAGGTTCTCGAGCATCTTCTCCGGCCGGATGTCGAGCGCTCTGACAATCCGATCGAACTTGACCGTCATGTAGTGCGCGATGATCGAGCTGTCCGGCAGGATGACGCGCTCGACCGATGAGTGCGAGATATCCCGCTCGTGCCACAGCTCGATGTTCTCCATCCCGACCAGCGCATTTCCGCGGAGGAGCCTCGGCAGTCCGCACATTTGCTCGCACTTGATGGGGTTTTTCTTGTGCGGCATGGCCGAGCTGCCCTTCTGCTTCTTTCCGAAACCCTCGAGTATCTCGCCGGTCTCCGTCCGCGCGAGCAGACGGATCTCGAGCGCCTGCCGGCCGATGACGCCTCCGAGAAGCGCCAGCGCCGAGAGGTAGCGCGCGTGCCGGTCGCGCGAGACGACCTGGTTCGAGATGTCCGCCGCGCGTATCCCGAGCGCCTCGCACACCATCTCCTCCACGCGCGGGTCGAGATTGGCGTAGGTTCCGACCGCGCCCGAGAGCTTCCCGACCGCCGCGCCGCCCACGGCGAGCGCCACGGCGTCGCCAGCGCGCGAGAGCTCGTCCCACCAGTATGCGAACTTGACCCCGAGCGACATCGGCTCCGCGTGCACACCGTGCGTTCGTCCGATGATGGGCGTCTTCCGGTGTTCAAGCGCGAGGCTTCGCACGGCGTCGGTCAGCCTATCCAGCGCCTCCAGGATAAGGTGTCCCGATCTCGATATCTGCACGGCCGTGGCCGTGTCCAGGATGTCCGATGAGGTCATCCCGAGATGGATATAGCGCGCGTCCTCGCCTACGGTCTCCCCCACCGACTTGAGGAAGGCGATGACGTCGTGGTGCGTCTCACGCTCGAGCTCCTGCATGCGCTCGATGTCGAGCGACGCGTTCTTCTCGATCCGCGCCGCGGCGTCCTTCGGGACCTTGCCGAGCTCGGCCCAGGCCTTCACGGCCTCGACTTCGATCTCGACCCAGAGCGCGAGCTTGTTCTCCTCGTTCCAGATTACCGTCATCTCAGGTAGTGAGTATCTCTCTATCATGTCCGCTCCATAGGGAGGTGCGACCGGGGCCGCGCCGTCCGTTCCCCTACTCCCACTCTATCGTCGAGGGCGGCTTCGAGCTGATGTCGTAGCACACCCGGTTCACTCCTCTGACCTCGTTGATGATCCGCGCCGACATTCGTTCCAGCACCTCGTGCGGCATCGGGAACCAGTGCGCGGTCATGCCGTCGAGCGAGTCGACCGCTCTTACGACCACCACGTTCTCGTAGGTCCTCTCGTCGCCCATGACGCCGACGGTCTTGATGGGCAGGAGCACGGCGAACGCCTGCCAGATGTCGTTGTAGAGCCCGGCGTTCCTCATCTCATCGATGGCGATGGCGTCCGCTTCCTGAAGGATGGCCACCCGCTCGGCGGTCACCTCGCCCAGTATTCGGACCGCCAGTCCCGGTCCCGGGAACGGGTGCCGTCCCAGGATGTCGGGGTCGATGCCGAGCTCGGCTCCGACCTTCCGGACCTCGTCCTTGAAGAGCGTCTTCAGGGGCTCGATGAGCTCGAGGTCCATGTGCTCGGGCAGGCCGCCCACGTTGTGATGGCTCTTGATGGTCGCCGAGGGTCCCTTGACCGAGATGCTCTCGATGACGTCCGGGTACAGCGTGCCCTGCGCTAGAAACTTGATGTCCCCGAGCTTCTTCGCCTCCTCCTCGAACACGCGGATGAACTCGGTGCCGATGATCTTGCGCTTCTTCTCCGGGTCCTCGACGCCCGCCAGTCTGTCGAGGAAGCGGCCACGCGCGTCGACGATGTCGATGCTCAGTCCGAGCCTGGTCTTCAGTCGCTCGATGACCTCGTGGTCCTCACTCTTCCGGAGGACGCCGTTGTCTACGAAGATGGGGAAGAGATTGTCGCCGATGGCCCTGTGGATGAGGACCGACATCACCGACGAGTCCACTCCGCCGGAGAGCGCGCAGACGACCTTCGAGTCACCGACCTGCTTGCGGATGGCCGCGACGGTCTCTTCCACGAACGAAGCAGGCGACCAGTTGCTTGGGATGCCGCAGATCTCGTGGACGTAGTTCTCGAGCACGAGCTTGCCGTGCTCCGTGTGGACGACCTCGGGATGGAACTGCAGGCCGAAGAAGCGCCGCTCGTCGGAACCGATGGATGCGATCTTGCCGTCGGCGCTTCGCCCCAGCACCTCGAACCCCGCGGGAGGTTCCATCACCTCGTCCCCGTGGCTCATCCAGACCTTCGCCGTGCCGGACAGTCCCTCGAAGAGCCGGTGCTTGTCCCCGGGCTCGAAGCCCATGGGACCATACTCGCGCGTGGTCCCGGGCGACACCTTGCCGCCTAGCGTCTCGGTCATGGCCTGCATCCCGTAGCAGATGCCGAGCATCGGGATGCCGAGTTCGTAGATACCCGGGTCCGGTTTCGGTGCGTCCTCGCCGTAGATGCTGAACGGGCTGCCGGAAAGAATGATGGCACCGGTGCCCTCGGCGATCTCCGACGGTGCGGCGTCGAACCTCAGGACCTCGGAGTACACACCGCACTCGCGCACGCGTCGCGCGATCAAGTGCGTGTACTGCGACCCGAAGTCGAGGATGACGACGCGGGTTCTGCGCGATCCCGTCATCTCGTCCACTCCCGCGTTCGGTGCTGCGAGGGACTGCCCGCTCATCAGCTCTCCTCTGTGTCCGTTACCTGTACATCCCCACGCCCTGGTTCCGCTGCATCAGTTTGCCCTCGGATCTGATGGACGGGGCGATGATGAGCTCGGCCTGCTGCATCTCGAATATGTTCTTGGCACCCACCGACCCCATGCAGGTCTTGAGCGCGCCCAGCAAGTTCTGCGTTCCGTCGTCTGTTCGGGCCGGGCCGATCAGTATCTCCTCGAGCGTTCCGCTCGTGCCCGTCTTCACCCTGGCGCCGCGCGGCAGCGCGATGTGCGGGGTCGCCATGCCCCAGTGATATCCGCGTCCCGGAGCTTCCTTCGCCCGCGCCATCGCGGAACCGATCATCACTGCGTCGGCGCCCGACGCGAACGCCTTGCAGACGTCGCCGCCGGTGTCCATGCCGCCGTCCGTGATAACGGGCACGTACTTGCCCGTGCGTTTCATGAAGAGGTCGCGCGCGGCCGCGGCATCGACCGTCGCCGTCACCTGCGGAACGCCTATGCCCAGCACTCCGCGAGTCGTGCAGGCCGCTCCGGGCCCCACACCGATGAGGACCGCGTCCGCTCCGGCCTCCATGAGATCGAGCGTAACGGCGTACGTGACGCAGTTCCCGACCATAACGGGAATCTCCATGCCGTCTATGAATGACTGAAGGTCGAGCGTCTCGTAGGCAGTGGAAATGTGGTCTATGGTCGCTACCGTCGACTGAACGACGAAGACCTGCGCTCCCGCTTCCTCCGCCAACTTGCCGAACTTCGCCGCCGCCATTGGCGTTCCGGAGACCGCCACCGCGCCTCCCCCGTCCTTGATCTCCTGGATGCGCTTGCCGACCAGTTTCTCCTGGATCGGCGGCGAATAGAGCTTCTGCACGAGCTGCGTTGCTGTGTCCGGTCCGGCCTCCGCGATCTCCGTGAGGATCGACGCCGGCTCCTCGTATCGCGTCTGCACACCCTCGAGGTTCAGCACGCCGAGCGCACCGAGCTTCGACATCTGGATGGCCATTCTAGTGTCGACGACACCGTCCATCGCCGCGGCGAGGATGGGCACATCGAACTTGAGGTCTCCAAGCTCCCACGTGGTATCGACCTCTTCCGGGTTTATGGTCACCCTGCCGGGAACTATCGCGACCTCATCGAAGCCGAAGGCGCGCCTGGCCTTTCTGCCACGACCAACATAGAACCCCATCGAGACCTCCT
Source organism: Candidatus Eiseniibacteriota bacterium (assembly GCA_030609365.1). Lineage (GTDB taxonomy): Bacteria > Joyebacterota > Joyebacteria > Joyebacterales > Joyebacteraceae > JALGZG01. The sequence goes on from JAUWCJ010000040.1 coordinate 12,152, forward strand.
TGTCAGGACTCGTTCCGGATGTGATATTCGACTGTATTCGCGTTTCGGCGTAGGTGTTCTGGGGAAGCGCCCATGCTACTCGACCGCTCCCGGTACGTCTACGTCTATTCGGGACGACTGCCCGGTTTTTCTATCGGAATGCCCGCCTCGCAGAGCGGACAGCTGTCCGGCTCGTACACCTCCATCTGCCGGCCTTCTATAAGCGCCTTCGTCTGCGCCGGCAGGTTCATGGGCTGCCTGCTCCTGTCCATTATGAACCCGAAGCCCACGGTCTCGGCGCCGGTCGCAGCCACGGCCGCGGCGACGGCCTTGACCGACCCTCCGGTCGTCACGACGTCCTCTATAATGAGGACTCTCTCCTGCGGCTCTATCCGGAAGCCTCTCCGGAACGCCATCCCGGTCTCGGCACGCTCCGCGAAGAGGGAACGGACGCCCAGGGCTCTCGCGACCTCGTGTCCGATGACGATGCCCCCGATGGCCGGTGAGACGACGACGTCCACTTCCTCGTCCCGGAACATGTCGGCCAGCATCCGGCCCAGTTCTTCCGCCATCTCAGGGTGCTCGAGGACCTTCGCGCACTGGCAGTACTCGTCGCTGTGGAGGCCGGAGGTCAGTTTGAAGTGCCCCCTCATGAGTGCGCCGGAACGGACCATGAGGTCCACTGTTCTGTCGACTGTCACTGTGTTCACTGTGGCACCTCCGCGGGAGCCATCTCGTCCACTATCATCCTTGCCGCGTCCCCAGGGCTGTCGGCCTTCGTGATGGGCCTGCCGACGACGATGAAGTCGGCCCCGTTGGCTATGGCCATCTCCGGCGTCGCGACGCGGCGCTGGTCGTTCTTCGCCGCCCAGGCCGGGCGGATGCCCGGGGTCACTATCAGGAAGTCGGCGCCGAGCGCCTCCCTCACTGCTTTCGCTTCCCACGCCGAGGAAACCACGCCGTCAACGCCCGCGTTCCTGGCCCGCTCGGCGAGCGCGAGCACCTCGTCCACGGTGGACGACATGCTGGTCAGGACCGTGATGGCCAGGATGCGTGGGGCCGGTATCCCGAGCCGCTCCGCCTCTTCCTTGCTCGCATCGACCGCCGCCTTCATCATCTCCTCGCCGCCCGAAGCGTGGACGTCGAAGAAGTCGACGCCGAGCCCGGTCGCCGCCTGCGCGGCCTCGGCCACTGTGTTGGGGATGTCGTGGAACTTGAGGTCGAGGAAGACCCCGCTGCCCGCGCTCTTGAGTTCCCTGACGAGGTCCGGTCCCTCCGCGGTGAACAGTCTCCCACCGACCTTGAAGTGTGACGCGCAGTCGCCGGTCTCGGCCGCGAGGTCGAGCGCCTGCTCGCGTGTCGGAACGTCCAGTGCGACCATTAGTTTACTCATGCCGTCTCCGCGCATGTCCTTCTCTCCTCTCGTGCCATCCCCACCAGCTCATCTATCGAAGCGAAACCGTTCTCTTCCATGTAGTTCCTCAGTCCATCCGCGATCTCGGACGGCGCCTCAGGCGTTGCGAAGAGCGCCGTGCCCACCTGGACGGCGACAGCACCCGCCGCCAGGAACTCCAGCGCGTCGCCCGTGTCACCAATACCTCCGGAGCCGATCACGGGGATAGAAACGTGCTCGGCGACCTTCCAGACCAGCGCGAGGTTGACCGGCATGAGCGCACGCCCCGAGAGCCCGCCGGTGACGTTCCCGAGCGCGGGCCTTCTGCGCTCGATGTCGATGCGCATGCCCGGCAGCGTGTTCGCGACGGTCAGCGCGTCGGCTCCCGCACGCTCGGCCGCCTCGGCGACGCTCAGTATGTCCGAGGTGTTCGGCGACAGCTTGAGGCTGAGCGTCTTGCCCGTCGCCTCGCGTGCGGCCGAGACGATCTCGCCGACCGCCACGGGGTCCGACCAGACGGGGTTGCGCGGCCGCTCGACGTTCGGACATGAGATGTTGAGCTCGATGGCGGCGACCTCGTCCCGTTCTCCCACCGCGGCCGCCAGCTGCGCGAACTGCCCGGCTCCTGTTCCCGCCACGCTGGCGACGATGGGTACCGGAAGGGGCGCCGCCTCCGGCAGCTTCTCAGCAAGGAATCGTTCCAGCCCCACGTTCTCGAGGCCGATGGCGTTCAGAAGTCCCCCCGGCGTCTCGACGAGCCGGGGCGGGGCGTTTCCTTCCCTTGGCTCGACGGTGATGGTCTTGGTCACGATGGCGCCGGTCGCTCCGAAGTCGATGACTCCCTCGTACTCCGGTCCGTAGCCGACGGTGCCCGACGCCAGCATGACGGGGCTTCTCATCGTGAGGTCGCCTATGCGGGTTGTGAGCTCAGGCACGGACCAGTTCCTCCAGCACGAGTTCGTTCGTGTCGAACACGGGACCGTCAGAGCAGACGGACTTGTAGCCCGAACGCGTCGCCACGACGCACCCCCGGCAGGCCCCGACGCCGCAGGCCATCATCTCTTCCAGGAGCGCCTCGCACGGCACGCCCCGCTTCGCCGTGATGTCTGCTGTCGCCGCGATCATTGCCGGAGGACCGCAGCAGTAGACACGCGCCGGCGCGTCCAGTTCGTTCAGTACTCTCTCGAGAAGCCCGGCGACCGTTCCGTGAAATCCCTCACTGCCATCGTCCGTCGCCACCTCGATCAGCACCTCGCCGTCCCCCGTCGGAGACGGGAGCACGTGGTGAAGAAGCCCTGGAGACGTCCGCGCTCCGACGAGCGCGTGTATCCGGTGATACCCACGCCTGAGTTCCTGCGCCAGCAGACGAAGGCCGGCAACACCGATCCCTCCGCCTACCAGGAGCGACACGCTGTCCGCGCCGGGCAGGGTGAACTCGTTCCCCAGTGGACCCAGGACGCCGACTGCCGATCCGATCGGCTTCTCCGCGAGCGCGCGGGTTCCCTTCCCCCGCATCTCGACGAGGAGGTCGAACCTGCCCGGCGCGGGTATTCCCGCAAAGGAGAACGGGCGCCTGAGCGTCAGGTCGTCTGCGACAGCCACGTTCACGAACTGGCCTGGCCGCGGTGTCGGGAACTCCGGACCTGCCTCAAACGTGAAGAGGTAGCTCGTCGGACTCACGCTCGCCTTCCGCGCGAGCGTTGCCTCTGTCGAGATCGGTCTCCTCAAAGACGATTTCTCCTCTTGAGACGGTGTGCGTGACGCGTCCCTGCACCTTGCGGCCCGTGAAGGGCGAGTTCTTCGATTTCGAGACGAACCAGTCCTCGGTGATCTCCCATGCCCAGTCTGGATCGAACACCGTTACGTCCGCGGGCGCACCGACGGCCAGGCTGCCGTGTGGTATCCCGAGGATGCTCGCGGGGTCGGTGCTCATGAGTTCGATGGCGCGCTCCAGCGTGACGGTCCCCGGCTGTACGAGCTGAGTCAGTGTGACAGGCAGGAGCGTCTCGAGCCCTATCATGCCCGGCGGGGCCGCGTCGAACTCGACCTGCTTCTCCTCCAGCGAATGCGGCGCGTGGTCGCTCGCGATGGCGTCGATGGTCCCGTCGGCGAGACCGACCTTGATGGCCGCGACGTCGGACGCGCTCCGAAGCGGTGGGTTGACCCTCATGCTTGTGTCGTAGGTTCTGACGTCATCGTCGGTCAGCGTGAAGTAGTGCGGACAGGTCTCGCACGTGACCGCGACCCCGTCGTCCTTCGCGCGCCGCACGAGCTCGACCGACCCCTTGGTCGAGACGTGTGCGATGTGCAGGCTGGCGCCGGTCATCTTCGCAAGGATGATGTCCCGGGCCACTGCGATCTCCTCGGCCGCTGCCGGAATGGGCCTTAAGCCCGCCATCGTGGACGCGAGTCCCTCGTGCATGACACCCGCGCCGACCAGCTCCAGTTCCTCGCAGTGCGAAATTACGGGGAGGCTCACCATCGTGCTGTACTCGAGGGCCCTTCTCATGATGGAAGCGTTGGCGACGGGGCTCCCGTCGTCCGAGAAGGCTACGGCGCCGGCGGCCGCCAGCTCCGCCATCTCGGTCAGCGTCTCGCCGGCTCTGCCCTTTGTGACGGCCGCTATCGGGTAGACCGTAATCTGCGACTCGTGGTTCCTGACGAACGTGACCCACGAGGCCGTGTCGATCGCGGGCTCGGTGTTCGGCATCGCGGCCATCGCGGTGATGCCGCCGTGCGCGGCCGCGCGCGACCCGCTCTCGATCGTCTCCTCGTCCTCCCGTCCCGGTTCTCTCAGGTGCACGTGCATGTCCACGAGGCCGGGCGTAACGACAGCGCCGTCCGCGTCGATGACCCTGGTCCCGTCGTCCGGTGTCAGCTCGGGGGCTCTCTCCGCCACGACGCCGTCCACGATCAGAAGGTCCAGGCGATCGTCGGTCCTGGTGTCCGGGTCTACCAGGCGGCCGCCCTTTATCAGAAGTTTCCTCACAGTTCCACCTCCAGGAGCTCGAGCTCTTCCGCCCTCTCGGCTGCTCTGACGCGAGAGATCAGGTAGATGATGGCCATCCGCACGGCGACGCCGTTGGTCACCTGCTCCAGGATGACCGACCTCTCGCTGTCCGCGACGTCCGGTGCGAGTTCCACTCCTCTGTTGATGGGCCCCGGGTGCATGATGACCACGTCCGGCTTCATCCGGGACACTCGCTCGGCGTCGATTCCGAAGAGCGCCGTGTACTCGCGAAGACTCGGCAGGAAGCCACCCTCCTGGCGCTCGCGCTGTATCCGGAGAATGTTGACCACGTCCGCGTCGGACGTCGCCTCCTCGATGTCCGACGTCACCATGACGCCCAGCCGTTCCACCTCCGCCGGCATGAACGTCGAGGGACCGCAGAGCGTCACGTCAGCGCCGAGTGCTCTCAGCCCGTAGACGTCGGACTTCGCGACGCGCGAGTGGAGAATGTCGCCCACTATCGTCACATGCTTGCCGTCCAGATCGCCGAGCCGCTCGCGCATCGTGAAGAGGTCGAGAAGCGCCTGTGTGGGATGTTCGTGAGCGCCGTCTCCGGCGTTGATGACGGAGGCGTCCAGGTGTTGCGCGAGGAAGTGCGGGGTGCCCGGAGACGAGTGGCGGATGACGACCATGTCGACCATCATCGCCTCGATGTTCTGCGCGGTGTCGCGCAGCGTCTCGCCCTTCTTCACACTGGATGTCGAGGCCGAGAAGTTCAGCGTGTCGGCCGACAGCCTCTTCTCCGCCAGCTCGAAGGACATGCGTGTGCGCGTGCTCGCCTCGAAGAAAAGATTGGCGATGGTCACGCCGCGCAGCGTCGGGACCTTCTTGACGGGTCGATCCAGGATCTCTCTGAACTTCGCGGCCGTGTCGAGGATAGTCAGAAGCTCTTCGCGGGTCGTTCCCTCAAGGCCAAGCAGGTGCCTACCGGTCCAGCGCACTCACCCCTCCCCGAGGCCAAGGGCGAAACGCAAAAACGGGCAGCGCCGACATCAGTCCGCGACAACCCGCTCGTATGCGTTTCCTTATGCTCACCCTTCCTAGCCTCTCGGTGCTAGATTAAAAGGCAACTTCATGTCTCGGTCGGACAGTATGTGTCTCAATCGGGCAGTATATGCAATCCCGGCGGACGGTGCAAGCACAAACTCCTGCCGTCCACCACTTTTCTGAGCGGGCCCTCGCGGCACCCGGGGCGTCCGAAGGCCCTCACCCGTCTACCTGTCGCCCCTGAGCGGTACCACGCAGATGAGCTTCAGGGGCTCATCTCCCACATTGACGAAGTTGTGCTGCTCGTCCGGATCGACCAGGAGGGCATCTCCCGGGCCGAACTCCGCGTCACCGTTCTCACTCTTGAGCACGCCCCTGCCCTCGATGCCGAAAACGACGTGCTCCCACGGGTGCGTGTGCCAGGGTGTGTTTCCGCCCGGCTCGATCTCGAAGAGCCGCATCGCGGCCGTCGGAGCCCCGTCGCTCTCGGTGACCATCTTGGACACGCTGACCTTGACCGCGCCCTCTATGTTGACCGGTTGCAGCGGACGTTCTTCCTTCTTCATGATCTTCATCTCGTGCCGTCCTCCACGGTTCGTGCACCCCACGGTTTACGCACTCCACCTCTGATGTCACTCATCAGCTGCGATGCTCGCAGATGGAGCCCCGTCAGGTCAAGGACTTGTCCGCCGCGTGGTCGGTCACCCCCGCGTGGCGGCCGGCCCGCCCGCTACGCGCAAGCTCCCCGCCGCATGTACAGAGGCAGGGGGACGAGCACACGCCCGTCCCCCTTCTCCTTCAGACCAGGTGCCAGGAAGTAAATCCTAGCGATACATGGCCTTGATGCTGCCCCAGCTCGAATCCTCGACCGGCGAGGAGTCGTCGGAACCGATCTTGATCCACTTGATGTACCAACCGGGGTAGTTGACCGAGCCGTCGCTGCCCCAGAAGAAGCCGACGATGATCTCCATGCCGATGTAGTCGTTGAGGCCGAAGCAGTCGCGCAGGAAGGCCGTGTTGTTCTGGTGGCCGCTGAACGCCTGCTCGCCCGGAATGCATGGATTGTAGGTGTTGAGCGCCTGGTCGTAGCCGCGCGAGGGCGTCAGGATCGTCCACGTGGCGCCGCCGTCGATTGAGACCTTGAGGTTGCAGCCGTCGTAGGTGGCCTCCGTGTCGTAGAAGTGGCAGAGCTCGAGACACGTGCAGTACTGGTCGATGAAGAACGGACCGACCGCGGCGATCTCTCCTCCGTCCGGCAGGTAGTCGCCGGGGATGATCGTGCCGAGGATGTTCGTCACCGGGACGCCGTCGCAGGCGATGTCCGGGACGTCCGGATTCGTCGACAGGCCCCACTCCCAGACCGGGGCGCCGCCGCAGGGCAGCAGCCAGTGGCCGCCGTCGTCGAGGTTGAAGTCGACCTCGTAGATGGTGTTGTCGAACGGGCAGCACGCCGGGACCGGGCACGTGCACTCGACGCAGTCGACCGTCAGAGTGAACGAGCTCTCGGCTCCGCCGTATCCGTCGACGACGATGTAGTACGTACCCGGCTCGAGGCAGGCCGTCGTATAGGTTGTATTGCCGTAGGTGAGGCAGTCGTTCTCGTCGCAACTGCCGAGGAAGAAGACGTCGAGGTCGGCAAAAAGATCAGAGATGGTAGCCGTGACCTCGTAGCACACGCCGGCCGGGAGGACGAACTCGTAGACGACCTCGCCGCCGCTCTCGTCCCACGTCGTGCAGGAGTACAGGTCCACGTTGTTGGGCATGCCGGTGTTGTCGCCGGTGACGACGTCACCGCAGTTGATCGGTATCGCGTTTGTGCAGTCGAGTGCCCGCGTGCCGCTCGGTACAGGCACGCCGCTCGGCTTCTTGTCGGCCACAGCGACCGACGCGATCATGAGGATTGCCAATACAATAGTCAATGCGCGCATGATTACCTCCATTACTTCCGGCCCTCCATAGGCATACGATCACGTACCTTCCACTACCGGTCAGCGCCGCTTGCGCCTCCTCACTGGCGGAGAAACGCCCGCCCCCAAAAGTGGCGTGACTCTGGTTCGTACAGCATTCAAACATATTATACCACTGTGCTTGACAAACTGCAACGGGCGTTTGTGAGAGGCGTTGTCTGTCAAGGGTTTTCCGAACACTCCCCGGGACTCAGCCGCGCGCCAATGCGAAAGGGGCCGACTCGTCTGAGCCGGCCCCTTTCTGACTGCTTGTTCAGCGTGACGGTCTACTTCAGCATGATCATCTTGTGCGACTCCATGAAGCCCGGAGCAGCAATGCGATAGAAGTAGACGCCACTGGCGCATCTCTCGCCACCTTCGTTCGTGCCGTCCCAGATGACGAAGCCGCTGGCACCGGCATCGAGCTCGGTGTCAAGCAGCGTCCGGACGACCTTACCGGCGACGTTGTAGACCTCGATCGTCACCGGACCGGTCTCCTTCGTGCTGTAGGCGATCTTCGTCATCGGGTTGAACGGGTTGGGGTAGGCGTGCGAGAGCACGTTCTTCGCGCCGCCGTCCACCACGCCCGTCTCAGAGCCCTGCGGAACTTGGCCAACGTAGGACATGATGTTCTCGAGGAGGTTGACCCTGTCCGCCACGCCGGTGTGGTAGTAGCCCTCTGGAGTGTAGTTGCTCGAGCCACCGCCCGTCGTGCCGTCCATCATGAACTCTATGCCGAACCCCAGGTTGACTGTCTGGTAGCCCAACGTCTGGTGCGTGTATGCGACACCCGCGGGTTCGGTGGTAGTATCGAGCTTGACGTAGTCCGCCACGATCTCCGTGCCCGGGATGCCCGCGTACGGCTGCACACGGTCGAAGTTGTTCAGGACTGGGCAACCGCCGCGCAGGATGCACTCGGCATCGTCGTGGCTCATGAACGTCCAGCCGCCGGCGCGCTCTCTCAGGCCAGGCACACTGTCGACCGTGACCTCGCCCACCGCGTCGCCGAGGTACTCGGACGCGAGCCATGTTTCGTAGAAGCTCAGCGTCTCTTTCCCGGTATCCATCAGCTCGTAGCCGATGTCGTTTCCGGTGAGGAGCAGGTTTCTCTCCTTACCTTCGCCGGACTGGTTGAGCCACGTGATCAGGTTCTCCTGGTCCTCGGCCCACAGCAGGTAGGCGTTGAACTCGTTCATGAACCAGATCTGCGTGTCGTAGTACTTGTACGCCATCGTGTCGGGTCCCTCGGACTTGATGCTGCCGGAGGGCACCTCGACGTCGTAAGTGTCCCACTCATAGCCCAGGATCTCGAGCATCTCGGCGTAGTAGTACTCCGAGTGGTCCTTGACCAGCGGCCTGGTGATGGGATACCCACCGCGGAAGCGCTGCGCACCCGGTGTCACTCGACCGTGCTTATCGACGAGAAGCACACCAGGATTGCTGACACTTGCGGTGATCGGGAGGATGGACATCTCGAGGTAGCGATCGGGCGCGGTCGAAGGATAGATGGCCGTGTTGCCGACACCGTCCAGCGCCTCGAAGTACATCCGGATCTCGCTACCCAGTGTCATCTCGGCGGACGGAGGTGGTGCGTACCACCACTGGCTCTCCGCGCTCTCGTGGCGGCAGACGTAGGAACTCCAGTTCTGCCCGCCGTCGTTCGACGCCATGAGCGTCACCGAGGCGATGCCGTCGTCATCCTTGACGCCGATGTACATAGTGTCGAGGAGCGCGTCGGCCATCTGCTCGATGTACCAGTCGTTGAACCTGTTCCAGGTGTCGATCTCGAAGACGGTTCCAGCGTCGCCGGACGGGATCCCGACCTTCTGGTGGTTCATCAGGATTCCGGCCCAGTGCCCGGCGCTCTCGCCGTCGTTGGTCTCGATCCAGAGCGTCGCCAGCCAGGCGTTGCCCGCGAAGGCGTCCCAGTCGTCGTACCTGGTGCGCCAGCCCGCGTCACCGTACCACCAGCCCGGGTTCTCGTCCATGAAACCGTCAGGCATGGTTACGCACTCGTACAGGTCATTGGAGGCCAGCTCGAGGTTACAGATGTCCTCGGAGTCCCTGGGCATGTCGAGCCAGAAGTCCCAGTAGCCGACCAGCTTCTGAGCGCCGCTGATATCGATTGGCGGGCTCATGAGCCACGAGTGCTGGTCGTCGACCATCGTGCTGGTGAACGGGTCGACGCCGGCGAACATCCACGTGCCCACCGGGCGGTCGTCGCAGGTGAAGTCTCTGCCCGTGACGAAGTCGATTCCGAACTGTCCGCGCCAGAAGGTCACACCCACCTGACCGGACGCGACCACGTCGTCGTGAGTCCACGGGTCGCCGCTCTCGGCGTCGTCGTAGAAGACGGGTGTCGTGTCGACGTACAGGGTGATGTTGTCCAGCTGCCAGGCGCCGTCCTTGACGGAGCTCTGGGGCGGGTTGTCGAACTGGTCCTGGCTCGAATACGCAAGGTCGGAGTCGAAGCGGAACCGGAGGTCGAACTCCGTGCCGAGGTAATCGGTGAGGTCAACGACCATGTGGCCAGGAGCCAGCGGGTTCGTACTGTTCCAGTCCTGCGACATACCCGGCGTGCCCGCGAAGCCCGGGTTGTCGACCGTGACGACCGTCTTCCATGAGTCCGCCACGGCCTCGAAGATGTCGACGTAGCCGTAGTCGTAGTTGTTCTCCATCGCGAGGCGCTGGTCGTATTCCAGGGTGAGGGTGCTGCCAGCGACGCCTATGTGCTCGTCGAAGTGCCTCTCCAGGATCTGGAGCCAGTCGTTGCCGTAGCCGCGTGGCTGACGCCAGCATACGTTGTATGCTCCGCACCACCACGTGCTGTCACCCAGATGTGAGAATCCCGTCATCCGGATGGTGTCATGGTGCCAGAAGTTGTCCGACGCAAGCGTACCGCTGCGGTCGTACG
>JAUWCJ010000083.1 GCA_030609365.1 Candidatus Eiseniibacteriota bacterium
GGGAGGTGACGCAGTGACCAGGCTGGCAAACCCCGCATTGCTCTTCCTGCTGCTGCTCGTTCCGTTCTACGTGTTCGTGGAACTCCGGTACCGGCGCGGCAGGAGGCCGGCCGTACGGTTCCCGGACGTCGCCGTGGCGAAAGAGGTCTCAGGAAAGCTGGTCCACTGGAAACGCCACTTGCGAATGGTGATGCGCGCGCTCGTGCTCGTACTGCTGGTCTTCGCGCTGGCGCGGCCGCAGGCGGGCAGCGGAACGGAGTCGGTTCTGTCCGAGGGCATCGACATCGTGCTGGCCATCGACGTGTCCGGCAGCATGAGGGCGGAGGACTTCAAGCCGAAGAACCGCCTCGCCGTGGCGAAGGAGGTCGTGGCCGACTTCATCATGGGGCGGACGAGCGACCGCATCGGCATGGTCGTGTTCGCCGCGGACAGTTTCACGCAGTGCCCGCTGACGCTCGACTACAACGTGCTCCTCGAGCTGCTCGACTCGGTCGAGATCGGGATGATCGACGAGTCGCGAACGGCCATCGGCATGGCCGTGGCGACCGCGGCCAACCGGCTCAGGGAGAGCGACGCGGAGAGCAGGGTCGTCATCCTTCTGACCGACGGCAGGAGCAACGCCGGCGAGATTGACCCCATCACGGCCGCGCAGGCGGCTGCAGCGCTGGGCATCAGGATCTATACGATCGGGGCCGGCACGCCGGAGGGCGGACTGGTTCCTGTTGATGATCCCATTCGCGGGCGTAGGTATCTGCGCGTAGAGAACGACATCGACGAGGAGATGCTGCAGGAGATCGCGTCGCTGACCGGGGGGCGCTACTTCCGGGCCACCAGCGAAGGGATGCTCGCGACCATCTACGAGCGGATCGGCGAGCTGGAGAAGACGAAGATAGAGGTGAAGCACTTCACGACGTACGAGGAGCTGGCTCCGAGGCTGATGCTCATGGCCATGGTGCTGCTGCTGCTTGAACTGTTGGCGGGTGCGACCATCTCGAGGGGACTGCCCTAGGGGAGGAGACCGTGCGGTTTGCGGTGCCGACGGAACAGCTGGTCGTGTGGTTGCTGGCAGTGCCGGTCGTTGTGGCGGTCGTACTGTCGTCGGTTGCGCTCGCGCGGCGAAGGAGGGCACGCGGGGCGTTCGCAGAGGCGCAGCTGATGGAGAGGCTGGCGCCGGGCGCCTCGGTGGCGCGCGACAGAACAAGGGCTGCTCTGGTCGTCCTGGCCGTGCTCTTCCTGGGGCTCGCCGTGGGTCGTCCGCAGATCGGGACCAGGATGGGCGTGGCGAAGAGGACCGGCGTTGACCTCATGATCGCGATAGACGTGTCGGAGTCGATGCGCGCCCGGGACCTCAAGCCCGACCGGCTCGAGAAGGCAAGGCGCGAGGCGTCCTCGCTGATAGGGCTTCTGGACGGCGACCGGGTCGGTATCATCACTTTCTCGGGCGCGGCCTTCGTGCAGTGTCCGTTGACTCTGGACTACGGCGCGGCCTCGATGCTACTTTCTGCCGTGGAGACCGGAACTCTCCCCAGGCCCGGGACGGCGCTCGGCGAGGCCATCAGACAGGGAGTGCGTTCGCTCGCGACGCGGCCCGACCGTTCGAAGGTACTAGTGGTCATGACGGACGGCGAGGACCACGGCTCGGACCCTCTGGCAGCCGCTTCTGAGGCCGCCGAGGCGGGGGTCATTATCTACACCATCGGGCTGGGCTCGACGTCCGGCGAGCCGATACCGCTTGAGCCCGGAGCCGGCACCGGATACAAGCGCGACAGACAGGGTCAGATCGTCATGTCGCGACTGGACGAGTCGACGCTGATCGACGTGGCCGCGGTCACAGGCGGGCGGTACTTCAGAGCGACCGACAACGAGCGTGAGCTGGCGGCCATAGAGGAAGCCATCTCGCGCATGCAGCAGGGCGAGATGGAGTCGAAGATGATGGCCTACTACGAGGAGCGCTTCCAACTGCCGCTGGCGGTGGCACTGGGGTTCGTGCTGGTCGGGTCGTTTCTGCCCGAGCGGACAAGGAGGCGGCGTGCGAAGGCGTGATCTCGTGCTTGTGATGCTGGTAGCGCTCTATCCGCTGCTCGTCGGGTTCGGCGACTCACCCCAGGGGCGGAACCGTAAGGGCAACAGGCTCTACCGGGACGGGCGATTCGACGAGGCGCTCACCGAGTACCGCGGGGCGCAGGTGCTTGCACCTGAGTTCTCCGCACTCGCCTTCAACGCCGGTAACGCGCTCTTCAGAAAGGGCGAGCTGCCCGACGCGATCAGGGAGTACGGGAACGCGGCTCTGTCCGATGACTACCTGATGTCGTCGTCCGCGCTCTACAACGCGGGGAACGCGTTCCTGCAGGCCGGCCAGGTGGACACGGCGGTCGAGGCCTTCAAGAGTGCGCTCAAGCTCAATCCGGACGACCAGGACGCGAAGCACAACCTCGAGGTGGCCCTCGAGCTGCTCAAGCAGCAGGAGCAAGAGCAGCAGGAGCAGGACCAGCAACAGGATGAGGGTGAGCAGGGCGAGGATCAGGATGAGCAGGACCAGCAGGATCAGGATGAGCAGGATCAGGAGAACCAGGACGAGCAGGGCGAGGAGGACCAGGAGCAGCAGGATCAGGATGAGCAGGACCAGCAGGACCAGGACGGGCAACAGGAGCAGCAGCAGGGCGAGGACCAGGAGGAACAGGACCAGCAGGACCAGGCGATGTCGCAGGAGGAAGCGGAGCGACTGCTGGATGCGATAGAGGCTGCCGAGGAGGAGCTTCAGGCCGAGCTGCGGGCTGCCAAAGCAGGGAAGAGGGAGAAAGTTGATAAGGACTGGTAGGACTGCAGGACTTGCGGTCCTCATCTTCATACTCGCGTGCGCCGTCTCCGCACGAGCTGACGACCTGACGGTCAGGGCCCGGGTGGACAGGACGATCGCGTCCCTGAAGGACCACGTGACGCTCACCGTCGACGTGCAGGGGACCATGAGGCAGGTTGGCACGCCAAAGCTCCCGCCGCTGGACGCCGACTTCTCCGTCTACTCGGCCGGTTCCTCCACGAACATGAGCTGGGTGAACGGCGCGATGACCAGTTCCCGCACGTGGACCTACAGGCTCGTCCCGAAGAGGGCGGGCTCGTTCACCATAGGCTCGGTGCAGGTAGAGTTCGGAGACGATGTCTACTCGACCGAACCCATCGAGATCGAGATCGTTGAGGGAGAGGCTCCCCGGGCTGCTTCTCAACCTGAGGAGCGCCCCTCGTCGGGCGTGGAATCGTCCGGCCGCGACGTCTTCATCACCACGTCGGTCAACAAGAGCCGCGCATACGTGGGCGAGCAGGTGACGCTCTCCTTCAAGTTCTACAGGGCGGCCGAGCTGTGGGAGCAGCCGCGCTACACGGCGCCGGAACTCACGGGTTTCTGGGTCGTCGATATCCCCGACCACGAGAGCTACTACGAGGTCGTCGACGGCATTCGTTACGACGTCATAGAGATCAAGACGGGGCTCTTCGGCACGTCCGTCGGCACCGCGACGGTCGGTCCGGCTTTGCTGTCGTATCGCGGGCGGACCGCGCCCGTCACGTTCTTCTCCCGAGGAGGGCCCGTCAGGACGCTGTCCACCGAACCCATCGAGATAGAAGTCGTTCGGCTTCCCTCGGAAGGCAGGCCGGCGAGCTTCGGAGGGGCGGTGGGCGACTACAAGTTCGACGCGGCGCTCGACAGCGAGATGGTCGACCAGTGGAAGCCGGTGACGCTCACGATCTCGGTCGCCGGAAACGGCAACGTCCGGACGATTCCCGATCCCGCACTGCCCGACCTGCCGGAGTTCAGGATCTACGAGTCCGGCACGTCGACGGACACCAGCACGAGAAACGGCGTCGTGTCCGGGCGGAAGACCTACGAGTACGTCCTGGTGCCGCAGACTGCGGGCCCCAAAACTGTTCCTTCCATCAGTCTGTCGTTCTTCGACCCGCGCCGGGAGACGTATCGCACGGTCGCGTCGCCGGATCTCTCGCTGAGCGTTCTTCCAGCTGAGGAGGGCGACGCAGGGCCGGATCTTCCCGCGCGTGCCGCGATCGCGCGGCTCGGGCGGGACATTCGGTACATCCACGAACCGGCCGAGATCCGGGCAGCCGGACCGCCGGTCCACCGGCGCGCATCGTTCCTGCTGCTGCAGCTGATACCGCTTGCGTGTCTTGCAGGTGCGGTCGGCATCCGGAGGAGGCGCGACAGGTTCGCCGGTGAGGAGGGCCTCGAGCGGTTCGTCAGGGCGCCGGCGCGCGCGAGGCGCGAGTTGGCGGCGGCTCGCAAAGGAGCGGATGAGGGCGATGCCGGTGTGGTGTGCTCCTCGGTATCGAGGGCGGTCGTGGACTTCATCGGTGACCGTCTGAGGGCCGGGGCGCGCGGCATGACGTTGCCCGAGCTGGCCGGTCTTCTCAGGTCCGCGGGCGCGGACGAGTCAACGATCGAGAGGGTAAAGAGTCTCCTGAGTCGGTGCGATCTCGGCCGGTTCGCCGGTGACTCCGAGACCGTGGAGAGTGAGAGTCTGCTTCGGGAGGCCGAGGAGTGTCTGAGAGAGCTTGAGCGGTTGTCGGCGAAGAGGCGCAAGCGATGAGACGTCGGACGGTGGCGGACAGGACACGAGCGGTGAGGCCGGGGACGGCGGAGCGAGGCGTCCTCTGGCTCGTTGTCGTCGCGACGCTTCTGGTGGCGGCGTGTCCGGGTGTGGTCCTCGAGGCGCTCGGACAGGACCTTCTGGGCCGCGAGGTTCCCGACGTCGGTCCCGAGCAGGCGGCGGGCGCCTTTCGCGAGGCCAATGAACTCTACGCTGAGGGAAGCCACGGCGCGGCCGCGGAGGTGTACGAAGCGATACTGGCCGGGGGCTTCCACAATGCGGACGTCTACTACAACCTGGGGAACGCGCGCTACATGGCAGGTGACATCGCGCAAGCGGTGCTCGGCTACGAGCGGGCGCTCAGGCTCGACGGTTCGCACGAGGACGCGGCCGCGAACCTGGAGTTCGTGAGGGAGCAGCTGGCCGACCGGCAGGTTCGGGTCGGGGGCGCCTTATCGGCGGCTCTCGAACGCTTCCTCAGCAGGGCGAACACCGGACGGCTGGGGATGCTGGTCAGCCTCCTCTACTTCATCGCAATTGGATGCGCCGTTGCCGGGATACTCAGAGGCGCGTTCCAGCCGTGGCTGCTGCGTGCCATCGTGGTCGTGGCCGTCCTGCTGGTCCTGACGGGCGGGTTCCTTGGCTATCGCATCCACCGAACGGCGGTTGTTCGGGAGGCTGTCGTGGTCGCCGCCGACGTGCCGGTGCGAACGGGCCCGGGTGACGACTTCGTACTGGAGTTCAGGTTGCACGAGGGAACGAAGGTCAGACTGCGCGAGGCGCGGGACGATTGGGCGCGCGTCTCGGTAGAGGGAACCGACCTCGAGGGCTGGTTGCCCGAGAGAACGGTCGAGGAGATATAGGGGATGAGGACACGGGTGCGAGTAGGCGTCGCGGGAGCGACGGGAGCCGTGGGTCTCGAGATGCTGCGGGTGCTGGAGGAGCGGGCGTTCCCGGTTGAGGAACTCACCGCCATGGCGTCGGGGCGGTTTGATTCCAGGACGGTTCAGTTCGGAGACGCGGACCTGCCGGTCGTGGCTCTGACGGAGGAGAGCCTGGCCGGCCTCGATATCGTGCTCTTCGCCACGGGTGCGGCGGTCTCGCGCGAGTTCGTCCCGGTAGCAACGGCGGCCGGGGCGGTCGCTATCGACAACAGCCGCGCGTTCAGGATGGACCCGGACGTGCCGCTCGTTGTGCCGGAGGTCAACCCGCAGGCGATGGCGGAACACTGTGGTGTCATCGCGAACCCCAACTGCTCGACCATCCAGATAGTGCTGCCACTCGAGGTCGTGCGCAGGGAGGCGGGGTTGGTCCGGGTCGTCGCTTCGACCTATCAGTCCGTCTCGGGGACAGGGCTGGCCGCGATCGAGGAGCTTTCGGACCAGTCGCGCGCTGTGCTCGACGGCGAGCCGGCGGTCTCCGGAGTCTACCCGACACAGATAGCGTTCAACTGTCTCCCGCACATCGACGACTTCGACGAAGAGGGACACACGCGCGAGGAACGCAAGATGGTCGATGAGACCCGGAAGATACTGGGGATTCCGGGCTTAGGCATGGCCGTGACGTGCGTGAGGGTGCCGGTCTTCCGCTCGCACGCGGTTGCCCTGAACGTGGAGACGGAGCATCCTCTCGATCCGAACGAGGCGCGCGTGGTGCTCTCCGCGGCGCCGGGTGTGCGCGTCCTCGACGACCCGGAGTCGGCGGGATATCCGACGCAGGTGGAGACGAGCGATACGGACGACGTGTGGGTCGGGAGGATCCGCAGGGACGAGTCCGTTCGGAACGGCCTGTGGATGTGGGTGGTGGCGGACAATCTGAGGAAGGGCGCGGCGCTCAACGCCGTGCAGATAGCGGAGCTTCTGATCGATGAGTTTCCTGACTGACCTGACGCTGGGACGGTACTTCCCAAGCGGCTCGCCCGTTCATAGACTGGACCCGCGGGTCAAGATGACCGGGGCGATGGCGCTGCTGGTGACCGTGCTCGTTACCCAGAGTGCAGCGGCCTACGCGTTCCTGACGGTCGTGCTCGTCGCGCTCGTGGTTAGCTCGAAGCTGAGCGCCGGGTTTCTGTGGAGGAACCTCGCGTCCCTCAAGTGGCTGCTCGTTATCGTATTCGTTATGCACGGACTGCTGACGCCGGGCACGCCGCTCGTGTCGTTTCTGCCGTGGCTCACGCGTGAGGGGCTTCTCGTCGGTGGCGTGTTCGCGTGGCGTGTCGGACTGATGGTCTCCGTGGCCACCGTGCTGACCGCGACGACGTCTCCCGTCGACCTTGGCGACGGCATCGAACGGCTGCTGGGGCCGTTCGAGAGGTGGGGACTGCCAGTCCACGAACTCGCGATGGTCTCGGTCATCGCGCTCAGATTCGTCCCGACGCTGCTGGACGAGGCGGGACGGATCATCAAGGCTCAGATGGGCCGCGGAGCCAGCTTCGAGGGTGGTCTTGTGGCCCGTGCGAAGAGCGCCGTGCCGATCCTGGTGCCGCTCTTCGCGAGCGCCTTCAGGCGCGCCGACGATCTTGCTCTCGCCATGGACGCGCGCTGCTACAGGGGCGCGGACGGACGGACGAAGTACATAGAACTGGCGCTCGACGGAGGTGACGCCGTCGGTCTTCTTGTCGTGGGGCTAATCGTCGCATGTGCGATCGCAATCTCAAGCTCACTCTAGAGTACGACGGGACCGAGTTCTCGGGCTGGCAGGTCCAGCCCGAGGTGCGCACGGTGCAGGGCGTGCTCGAAGACGCCTTGGCCGACCTGGTGGGGGAGCCCGTGCGGGTGACGGGGGCGGGGCGCACCGACGCTGGCGTGCACGCCCTGGGTCAGGTCGCGAGCGTCACGATCTCGCTTGTTCTTCCGGCCGAGAAGGTGGGGCACGCTCTCAACGCGCGGCTGCCGAGGGACGTGCGGATCGTTCAGGCGGTCGACGTCCCGGAGTCGTTCCACGCCAGATTCGACGCGGTATCGCGATCCTATTTCTACCTCATAGGGAGTGCGGAGAGCCCCATATGGCGGCGGAACCGCTGGTTCGTGAGCGCTACACTGGACGAGGGCGCCATGCGCGGCGCGCTTGCGGCCCTCGAGGGAGAGCATGACTTCTCCTCGTTCTGTCTCGTGGGGAGCGAGCCGAACCATCACCGTTGCCGTGTGGCCGGTATTTCGCTAGAATGTGACGTCAACTTCGGGGGCATGGTCACCCTGCGCATTGTGGCCAACCGGTTCCTCAGGGGCATGGTCAGGTCGATCGTGGGCACTCTGGTGGAGGTGGGTCGCGGGAAGATCACTCCGAACGAATTCGAGACTATACTAGCGGCCCGGGATCGCGGCGCGGCCGGACCGACCGCACCGCCGCACGGGCTCTACCTTGAAGAGGTCCGATACGAGTAGGAGGTACAGCTTGAAGATATTCCTGGACACGGCGAACATCGAGCACATCCGCGAGGCAGCATCGTTGGGAGTGGTGGACGGCGTCACGACGAACCCGACGCTCATCTCGCGTGAGGAGGGTGAGTTCGAGGACATCGTCCGTCAGATCTGTGAGATCGTGGACGGCCCCGTCAGCGCGGAGGTCGTGAGCCTCGACTGCGCCGGAATGGTCGAGGAAGCGAAGAAGCTCGTTCAGATCCACGAGAACGTCGTCATCAAGATCCCGATGACTCGCGAGGGCGTCAAGGCGCTGAAGGAACTCAGTGAGCTCGGCATCCGCACGAACTGCACGCTGATCTTCTCCTCCAACCAGGCTCTTCTTGCGGCGAAGGCCGGCGCGACGTTCGTCAGTCCGTTCATCGGACGCCTGGACGACGCCGGGCAAACGGGGATGGACGTCGTCCGTGAGATAATGGATGTGTACGAGAACTACGCGTTCGAGACGGAGGTCATCGTTGCGAGCGCGCGGCATCCGCAGCACGTGGTCGAATCGGCACTGGCCGGCGCGGATATCATCACGCTGCCGTTCAGCGTGTTCGACAAGCTGTTCAAGCACCCGTTCACGGATAGGGGCATCGACGCGTTCCTGGCGGACTGGGAGAAGGTGAAGAACAGGTAGGAGGCGGATTCTGGACTCGAAGGTCGCACGATATGTGATCCTCTCGCTCATGTTCGTCATCGCGGGTGTCTCCGTGGGGCTTCTGGTCACGGTGAAGGCCCTGAGAGAGCAGTCGGAGGAGGTGTCCCGCGTCATTGCGGGCCAGTCCGGTGCGTCCGTCTACGAGGAGGGGGAAGGGTCAGTCGGGCTGTCGCGGCAGACGGCCCTCGTGAGGGCGGCCGACAGCGTGGGGCCCGCGACCGTGTCCATCAGCGCCGTGAAGACGCGGGTGGTTCGCGCGGACCCGATGCGCGACGAGTTCTTCGACCGGTTCTTCAGGGGACATTTCCCGGACCGGGTCTACCGCGAGCCCTACCAGTCGTTCGGGTCGGGCGTCATCGTCGACGGTGACGGGTACATCCTGACGAACGAGCACGTCGTGGGCGGAGCACGCGAGGTCAGGGTAACCCTGACGGACGGGCGCGAGTACCAGGCGCGCGTGCTGGGCGGCGATTCCAGGTTCGATCTCGCGGTCCTGAAGATCGACGGTGAGAACCTCCCCGTGGCGGTGCTCGGTGACTCGGACGCCCTCATGATCGGCGAGTGGGTCGTTGCCATAGGGAATCCGTTCGGGCATTTTCTCAACGACCCGCATCCCACCGTTACCGTCGGAGTCGTCAGCGCGCTCCACAGGGACGTCCTGGCAGACGGTGAGTCCGATGCCATCTACAAGGACATGGTGCAGACCGACGCCTCCATCAACCCGGGCAACTCCGGAGGTCCGCTTGTCAACTCTGCAGGTGAGGTGGTTGGGATCAACTCCTTCATCTTCAGCATGAGCGGCGGGTCGCAGGGCGTCGGCTTCGCGATACCGGTCAACGTCGCCAGGCTCATTATCAACGAGCTCATCGAGTTCGGGCGTGTCCGGGACGTCTGGGTCGGCATGCGGGTTCAGGACCTGAACCCCGCCCTGGCGCAGAACCTTGGCCTTCCCGCGGTGCGGGGTGTGCTGGCCTCGTTCCTGGAGCCGGACAGCCCGGCCGAGCGTGCCGGTATCCGGTCCGGGGACATCGTGACCGCGATCAACGGCGAGAAGGTGGGGAGCGTGCGCAAGGCGCGCCGCGCCATCTTCGGGTCGAGAGTGGGTGACGTCATCAGCGTGACCGTACTCCGTGGGGAAGAGAGCCACGAGTTCGATATCGTGCTCGAGGAGGTTCCGCATTGAGCCACGCCACGGCACGCGCGGCACGCACCGTCGAGATCGAGGGAGTGGGAGACGAAGCGCTAAGGCTGACGCTGGAGACGTCCGGGCTGACCTTCACGCTGGGTGAGGCCAGGCGGATCGTCGAGCTTCTGGGTAGAGACCCCACGGTCGTAGAGGCCAACATCTTCAACACGATGTGGAGCGAGCACTGCTCCTATAAGAGTTCGCGCGAGGTTCTCAAGGAGTATCTTCCCACGGACGCGTCCAATGTCGTGCTCGGTCCCGGTGAGGACGCCGGGGTCGTGCGCTTCTGTGAGGTCGACGGGAAGAGCTACTGCATAGCGCTCGCGCACGAGAGCCACAATCACCCTTCTCAGGTCGTTCCTAATGAGGGCGCCGCCACCGGCATCGGGGGCATCGTCCGCGACGTCTACTGCATGGGGGCCGACGTCATCGGTGTGCTCGACCCGCTCCGGTTCGGCGACCCCAACGGGCGCCACGCGGAACGAACGCGCGAGATAGTCCACGGTGTGATCGAGGGCATCTGGCAGTACGGCAACGCACTGGGCGTCCCCAATCTGGGCGGCGACGTCTACTTCGACGAGTCGTTCGACGAGAACTGCCTGGTCAACGTCGTGGCAGTGGGGCTCCTCGAGGAAGGCGACATGGTGCGCAGCCGGGCGCCGGCGGAGGCAGCGGACGTGCCCTACGACCTCGTGCTCGTCGGCAAGCCGACCGACCCGTCCGGGTTCGGCGGTGCGACGTTCGCGTCTCGCGTCCTGGATGAGGAGAAGGCGCTGGACGACAAGTACGCCGTGCAGGTGCCTGACCCCTTCCTCAAGCGTATGCTGACCGTGGCGACACAGGAGGTCATGAAACTCCTGAAGGCGCGCGGCGTGCCCTTCGGCTACAAGGACCTCGGCGCGGGCGGCATCGCCTGCGTAACGTCCGAGCTGGGCTCGGCGGCGGGGCTCGGGGTGCGCGTTGACCTCTCCAGGGTCCCGGTGGCAGTGGATGGGCTGCTGCCCGAGGTAATCGCGTGTTCCGAGACGCAGGAGCGCTACTGTCTGGTGGTGCCACGCGAGCTCTCTGCCGAGGTCGTGCGGATCTTCAACGAGGACTTCGAGCTTCCGGAGCTGTGCAACGGCGCCGCCGCGGTCGTTGTGGGCGAGGTCATCCCGGAGCCCAGGTTTATCCTCGAGCACGAGGGCACGGTGGTCTGTGACGCCTCGACGGAGCAGATAACGGCCGGGGTCTGCTACGACCGTGCGCATCGAAGCCGCGTGCGGAACGTCCCGGAGGTGGGTATCCCGGGGAGGATCGACGTCGCTGATGCGGTCTTGCGCGTCCTTGCGTCGCCGAACATCGCGTCGAGGGAGCACGTATACAGGCACTACGACAGCGAGGTCAAAGGTAACACGGTCGTCAGGCCGGGCGAGGCCGACGCCTGTGTCGTCGCACCGATCCCGGGCTCGCGTGTGGGCATGGCCATCGCGGTGGACGGCAACCCGTTCCTCGCGGCGCTCAGTCCATATGAGGCGGGCGCGGCGGCGGTCGCGGAGGCGGTGCGCAACGTCGCTGCCGTCGGGGCGGTTCCCATCGCGCTCACCGACTGTCTGAACTTCGGCAATCCGGAGATCGAGGAGGTCTTCCAGGACTTCGTCGATGCGGTGCGAGGTATCGGTGACGCGGCGCGCGGCATTGGCATGAAGGATTGCGACGAGCCCATTCCCATCATTTCGGGGAACGTCAGCTTCTACAACCAGTCGTCCGCGGGCGCCGCGATCCTTCCGTCGCCCATCGTCTGCGCGGTCGGGCGCGTACCCGATATCGCACGTCACGCGACGGTCGGCATGAAGTCGTCCGGCAGTAGCATGCTCCTGGTGGGGGAGCGGCACGGCGAACTCGGAGCCTCGGCGTTCATGAGGACCGTGGCCGGCGGAGTTGGCGCCGGGCCGCCGCAGGTCCGGGTGGACGAGGAGCGAGCGATGATGGCCGCTGTGACCGACCTGATCCAGGCGGGACTTGTGCGGTTCCCGGCGTATATGTCCCTTCTTTGTACAAAACTACATACAACAGGGATGGAACTGTTTG
>JAUWCJ010000071.1 GCA_030609365.1 Candidatus Eiseniibacteriota bacterium
CGACTCGTCGCTGCTAGGACCGGCGTCTGCGCGTACACCGCTCGGTTCGAGCGGGCATGTTCGAACTCGCCACTATCTTCTCAGTCAGGGCGGCCAGCGCGGACCGCCGCCAACTAGCTCACAAGACGTCCGCACAACGTAGCTCAGGCAGCGCTCGAGATCACTCCCCACCCCAGTGCCTGCCGACGCCCCCAGCAATCTGCTGAATGGTTCTCCCGCAGCAGCCTAACGGACCGCGTATCAGCCGCGAGCGTTAAGGCTGGCGCGGCGGGTGCGTCGGGCGCGACAGCGCCCGGTGCAGTCGACGTGACAGCCAAGCTCGTCGGCTGCATACGCTAGTTAGGTGCCCGCCCGATTCCATGGTCTCACGAGCAGCGCTGTCGGATGAAGGTACACGGCAGCGACCACAACGGCAGGCAGCATCTTGAACGCGGCGCGGAAGAGCGCACTCACGCCCAGATCTCCCGATGCTACTCCGACGCCGAGACCGAGCGTCGCCCAGATGACGCCGAAAATGATCAGCCCCCCACCGAGCTGCAGGCTGATCCAGCCCAAGGCCAAGCCCACCAGGACCACGAGGAAGCCGATGTTGTGCAGGTCGATTGGCAGCGGCTGGTCAGACAGAAGCTGCTCCAGATGCATCCACCCTTGTCTGCACAGAAGCACCAGAACGACTGTCCCCAGCGCCTTGATGATCCAGGTCTGCAAGCCGGGGCGCCCCCCAGATCCAGCCGTCGCTCTCATGTCCACCTCCAAGTGCGCTCACAGTCCGCAAGGGCGGTGCACCTAACGGACCGCGTATAACCCGCGAGCGTCAAGGGTGGCGCGGGGTGTGCTGGCGACGCGAAGCGGAGCCCCCCTTGCAGACGCCGTGACACCCAAGCTCGACGGGTTCATACGCTAGTTAGGCCGGCCTGCGCACACCCAGACGGCCCGAACCTATCCCTTCGACGACCGCGGGTCATTCCCGTGGCTGTCCTTGCGCGCGATTCTCCCGTCTTTCGTGTGAACCACGAACTCAGTCTTCTGGTTCTTGCTGATCTCGCGACCGCGCTTCTCAGCGTCGCTCTTGCGATCGAAGTGCGCAGAGGCTCGCTTAGCGCCGGACTGCTTGACATCCCACCCGCCGTCCTTGTTCGGAACAACATGAGTGCTCTTAGCCTTCCTCTTCGCTGCCATCCCATTCCCTCCTCTGTGAAGACGAACCCCTGTGAGCGCGCAGGCTCGGCCTAACTACAATTAGCCTACTTGCAGATTACTCATGTATTGTCCCGTAATGGGCAGACTAATCGCACGTGCGCATTCGCCGCCGCGCCCGATGCTACCCGTTCTACGCCTCACACACCCCGATCTGTCTGCGTCGTGCGGCGTAACACCAGGCGCGATAGGCCGCCGAATGGGCAGTCTTCCACCCGGATTTACACGGTCAGAGCATGTCGAGCGGGCTCTTGACACCGTCCTTCGCCAGTCCTACGAGGTGTGTGTACTGCATTGTCGTCCGAAGATCACTGTGCCCAAGCAGCTGCTGTACCTTTCGGATGTTGTACCCAGCCTCCAGCAGGTGCGTCGCGAACGAGTGCCGCATCGTGTGGCAAGATGCCTGCTTTGCAGTCCCGGTCTTCCGCACGGCCGCCTTGACAGCGCGCTGCAGCACAGACTCGTGTTGGTGATGCCTGAATCGCCGTCCGGTCACGGGGTCCGTCCAGAGCCGCGACGACGGGAACACATACTGCCACCCCCACTCGCGCCCGGCATTCGGGTACTTCCGATCCAGCCCACCGGGAAGCGATGCTGCAACTCCCCGATCCGCGAAATCGCTATTGAACAGCTCGCGCACTGAGACCAGGTGGGCTCGCATGGGTGCCCTTGTTGCCTCTGGGAACAGCGCTAATCTGTCCTTGTTACCCTTCCCCCCTCGCACCAGAATCTGCACCATCTCGAAGTCGATGTCCTTCACGCGGAGATTCATGCACTCGTTCAGCCTAATCCCCGACCCATACAGCAGTGACGCCATGAGCAGGGGCGTCCCCCTCATCCGACGCAGAACTGCTTTGACTTCCTCCCTGGAGAGAACCACGGGGAGCCTCGTTGGCTTCTTCGCACGCTCCACGTCGGGCACCCAGCCGATGTCCATTCGAAGCACCTCACGATAGAGAAACAGAATCGCGCTCAGGGCTTGGGACTGAGTGGACGCGCTGACGCATCGGTCCACGGCGAGATGCGTCAGAAACTCGCGTACGTCGTCCACACCAAGTTCCTCGGGGTGCCGCATGTCGTGGTAGATGATGAAGCGCTTCGCCCACGCGACATACGCCTGTTCCGTGCGCGGGCTGTAGTGCCGCGCACGCACGGCGTCCCGCACGCGCTGCAGTAGCTTCGGGGTTCCTGGCTTGAGAGGGGGGTCTGCGATTACCGCGAGACCGGAGTCGATTCGGCGTGACGTGCTTTCAGAAACCTGAGAGCCGTACTTGACCTTCGTCGCACTCATGCAACCACCTCGTTTCCAGGGGCTGCAAGGGGTTCTGCAATCAGGGAACCACCAATACACTATACTGGCAGAGAGGAGCCGTGTCAAGTACTGGTGCTCTATGTGGGAGTGAGCAGATTGGAGCGGCCCGGCTGCTCGGGGAATATGCTGCGAAGGCGTGTCTGGCGGGCGCGCTCAGCCAGATGACCGGTTACTCAGCCGCGCCCGCGCACTCTTACTTCTCCCCCAACAGCTTCATGCGGTCACCGAGGACGTCGTGAACGTAGAGCATCTGGACCACGACGATGACCACGACAGCCAGCGGAGTCGCCAGAAGCACACCCATCGCGCCAAACAGTATCGCCATCACTATCTGCACGGTGATGAGCAGCGCCGGCGCCATAGATACGGCGCGCTGCTGTATCAGAGGCGTGATGAAGTAGTTCTCGAGAACCTGGACTATGGTGAACACGATGACGACGTAGAGCGCCTTCACGGGGCTCTCGACGAGTGCGACGAGTATCGCCGGTATCGCGCCCAGTACAGGCCCGAGGAAGGGTATGAACGCAAGCAGCGCAGCGATCAGCGCGAGCGCCAGTGGCTCGGGCACGCCGGCTATCCAGAGCCCGAGCGCGGTCAGCACTCCCACAACCACCATCGAGGCCGCACGGCCTACGAGCCACCACCGGAGGGCCACGCCCAGCGCGGTGAACACCTCCTTTATCCGCCGCCGCCTGGGAATCGGGAACAGCCGGACCGCGTTGTCCACGTAGAGATTCGGACACGCGGCCATGTAGAGGCCGAGGAAGAGTATCAGGAGCACGTTGACGAAACCGAGTGCCGCCGTCCAGAAGAAGCCGCCCACGCCCTTCAGCACGTCCGTGCCCACAGGGAGGAGTTGGCTCGGGTCCGGCATCCATTCGACCAGCTGCTTCCCCCACTCCCACTCGTTCAGGTATCCGCGCAGTCGCTCCAGCGTATTCGGAAGGTTCTCCGCGAGCTTCGCGATCTGTGTCACTACTGGCGGGCCGACCAACCACATCGCCACCGCGAAGAAGCCGAAGAAGAGCACTATTGCAATGGCGAGCGCCCCGCCCCTCCGCATCTTCGTCAGCCCCTCGATCAACTTCGCGATGCCGTCCAGGAAGACCGCCAGCAGTATCCCGGCGAAGACCACGAGCAGCACGCTCGCGACCTGGCGAGCCAGTAGCAGGATCAGGATGACGCCGACCACGATCGCGGTGGCCGTCAGCGCCTTCCATGCGAATCTGCGGTCGTCCTTGATATCGCGTCTCATACCGATGTGCCCCTTCCCTCCGGTCGGGACCGCTGCACACTCAGTCTATCTTCTCGAACGCGCTTCCCGCCGTCCCACAGACCGGGCAGATGTCCGGCACGCCCTCGCCAACCGTGTGACCACACACCGGGCACACGAAGTAGGGAAAGTCTCCCTGCTCCGAACCGAGCGAGGCGAGCAGCCCCCCGTACAGCTCCGCATGCGTCTTCTCAACCGCGTTGGCCAGCTCAAACGAACGCAGTGCCTTCTCGTTCTCCTCGGCCTTCGCATGCTCCATCATCTCGGGATACATGGTCTTGAACTCGTGCGTCTCACCCGCGATGGCGTCCTTGAGGTTCTCCTCGGTCGTGCCGATGGCCCCCAGCGCACGGAGGTGGTTCTGCGCGTGCACTGTCTCCGCCGCCGCCGCCGCCCTGAACAGCCTCGCCACTTGGGGGTGGTTCTCCTCGTCGGCCTTCTCCGCATACGCCAGGTACTTGCGGTTGGCCTGCGACTCACCCGCGAACGCGTCCCACAATGACTGCTCCGATTTCGACATGTCTTTCTCCCTCTCTGCTTCGTTGTCAACGCTACGCTGCATGGACGCTTCCGAACCTCCACCACTCCCGTCCGCGCCTCTTCTAGACCGTGACGGCAACCTCAGACTGCAGCATCTGACTGACAACCTCTGCCATGTCACTGATCCGCCCCACCACCATCCTGTCGGCGATCCCGTAGTACCCGGCACAGGTTCCACACGCCACGATGTCCACTCCGGCGTCGGACAGGACCGTCAGTGCATCGAGCACGTGCGAGCCCTCGGCCAGCAGCTTCACGCCCGAGTTGTAGAACAGCATTACCTCCGGCTTCGGCGATGCCGTACACAGCTTCCGCAGGAACGAGCCCATGAGCTTGGAACCAAGCTCACCCGACCCATCCCCCAGTTCCTCACTGTTGACCACGACGAGTCTGTGACCCAAGATGCCCTCCGCGCATTGGACTTGCCATTCAGACGCAACACGGGCAGACGGGTTTCCGCGCGGACGAGAACCTCTCGCCCGATGCCGCGGCCCCCCGCGCCCCGGATGGCGAGATTCTATCCGCCCAGCGCCGCGAGCGCCAGCGTAAACCCAACGGTTTGCTATCCGGTCAATCTGTCATGAAGCGCGACGAATCCCCGCCGGACAGCCCGGGCGCGAACGCAGAACGCCGCCGGGCGACTTCCACCCGACGGCGCTGCGAACATCTCATAGGCATCAGTGCATCCGCACGTGCGGCGCCCCTCGCCTAGTTCTGCTTCTCCGAGGCAAGCTCCCTGCCACTCTTGGCGGACAGTATGCGGAACTCCTCGCGACTCAGTTCCCTCTCGTCCGTCACCTCTATCGACCGCCGGATGTCCTTCTCGAGCGCCCGCAGCCTCGGCCCCTCCTCGTCCACAAGATAGACAGCCACGTCGCGCGACACCACGAGCTTGAACTTCTTCTCGCGCGTCGACGACGCGACCCTGCGCATCCCACGCTCTATGAAGAGCATGATGGAGTCCATCGAGAGCACCTTCCCGGTTCCCTCGCACTGAGGGCACGAGTCGGTGTACTGGTGCAGCAGGCTGGGCCGGACGCGCTGCCTGGTCATCTGGACCAGACCGAGCTCGCTGATGGGGTAGATCTTGCTGCGCGCACGATCGCGCGCCAGCATCTTCTTGAGTTCCTGGACGACCTTCTGGCGGTTCCCCTCACTCGCCATGTCGATGAAGTCGATGACGATGATGCCGCCGATGTCCCTGAGACGCAACTGACGGCCAACCTCGCGCGCGGCGCCCATGTTGGTCTTGAGGATGGTCTCCTCCTGGTCCTTCTTCCCGGTATACCTGCCGGTGTTGACGTCGATCGCCGTAAGCGCCTCGGCGTGGTCGATGACGATGTAGCCGCCCTTCTTGAAGTAGACCTTCCGCCTGAGGCCTTTCTCGATGCCGCCCTCGATGTCGTAGGCATCGAACACCGGGGTGCTGTCGCGGTAGTACTCGACCCGCCCCTTGAGTTCGGGCGCTACGTTCCTGAGGTATCCGGCTATCTCCTTGTAACCCCGGCGCGAGTCGACAATGAGCCTGTCGACGTCCGAGGTGAAGACGTCACGCACGAGCCCCGCGGTCAGACCCATCTCCCTCTGAATGAGCGCCGGCGCGCGGTGAGACCCGGCGATGCTGTTGGTCTTCTTCCACGTCTTCACGAGGAACTTGAGGTCGCGCTTGATCTGACGCTTGCTCACGTCCAACGCCGCCGTACGCACGATCAGGCCGCCCCACGGTGGCCGGATCTCGCGCGCGATCTCCTTGAGCCGGTCGCGTTCCGGCGACTTCTCGATCTTGCGGGAAACGCCCACCGATCCCGAGAAAGGTACCAGCACCAGGAAGCGCCCGGGCAACGAGATCTGCGTCGTCACCCTGGGGCCCTTCGTACTGATGGGCTCCTTCGTCACCTGAACGAGGATCTCCTGGCCCTTCTTCAGCAGATCCTGTATCGGGACGTTCGGGGAGGACATCCGTCGGCCCTCCGCCACCCCAAGCGACTCGTCGCCGGAGAGGTCAGCGAACTCCGCGGTGACGTCCCGCATGTCGGAGACGTGAAGAAACGCGCTCTTCTCCATCCCGATATCAACGAACGCGGCCTGCATGCCTGGCAGGACCGCGCCCACAACACCCTTGTAGATGTCACCGACGATGCGTCTGCCCTCCCCGCGTTCCACCATGATCTCCACTAGCTGGTGGTCCTCGAGAATGGCTATCCGCGTCTCGCCGGTAGCCACGTTAACAACAATTTCCTTATGCACATTACTCCTCTGTATGGCGAACCACACCCCACGATCGGGGTGCGGGTGCCTGTAATCCCTCAAGGGCACACCCGTTGCGCCCCCTTGTCATCTGCTCTCAAGTATAGTCCCACTAGCGGACTGGTTCAAGTCCCGGGCTGCCGCCGCTCGCCCGGCGAAGGAGAACGGTACGGTGGATACGTGCAAGTTCCGGTGGAGCAGCAGGTTCCGGAGTCAGGAGCCTCACCACGTCAACAGCGCGCATTGCGCCCTCTTTTCCTATCGCGAGCACCGCACGGAGCACGGGAGGCCTGAGTTCCGCGGCTGCGGCCTCCGGGACGGTCCCCGGGACGGCCTCCGGAGCGGCCCCGGCCTCCACGACCACGAGCTCCAGGATCTGCTCGCTGGGTCGCACGGTCTTGACCCCACCGCCCTTGGGCACCTCAGCCTCGCGCACACGCCTCAGCGCGTCGATACGCGCCTCGATCTCCCCGGTCGACAGCCCCTCTAGCCCTTGCACGTCGCTGATGACGTACTCGGCGCCCTCAGCGATGGCGCTCGGGGAGCGCTTCGAGGTCAGCACCGAGACCGAGAGAATCGTGAGCCCTTCGGGCAGTCCCGTTCCGAGCTTCGCCTGTATTTCTTCCGCCGCCAGCGCCCGCGTGAGCTCCAGATCGAAGAACTCGGCCTCGCCCGTTGCTCCCACAGGTAGAGGTGGCCCGAAGGACAGCTTCGGGTGCGGGTTGAAGCCCTGCGTATAGACGATCGGCAGCTCCGAGATCGCCAGCGCCCGCAGCACCGCACGCACGATATCCAGATGCGAGATGAACCTGACCGCGGCGCCCTTCGAGTACCGGACCCGCCACCTGGCACCACCCGCGTCCCCCTGGCGGACCTTCCGCTCCCGACGCCCGAAGCCTTGACGGGAGGTCGGCGCCGACGTCTCCGGTCGCTCGGGCATCTCGCGCCCCGCCGCACTGCGCGCTACCCCTCCGGCCACGCACGCGCCGCAGTCGAAGCAACCGGACTCCCGGCAATCAGGCGTCAGCTCCGCCCGAAGCGCCTTCTCGCGCTCGGCCAGCAGGAACTCCCTGCTGGGCCCCCCATCGATGTGATCCCACGGAAGCGGCCCATCCGGGTCACGCGCCTCGAGGAAACCCTCGGGCGATACTCCGGCCGTCTCGAACGCCCGGCGCCACCTCGCGAAGTCGAACGTCTCCGTCCACCCGTCAAACCTGGCGCCCGCTCGGAACGCCGTCTCGACGACCTCGCTGAGCGACCGTCCGCCCCTCGCCATCACGCCCTCGAGAAACGAGACATTGGGGTCCCTGGTCGCCAACTTCACGCTGCGCTCGCGCCTCAGACGCTCCCTCAGGAACGTCTCTTTGCGCCGCGTCTCGTCGGGCGTGTCCTGTCGCTCCCATTGGAATGGCGTGTGCGTGCGAGGCACGAACGGCGAGACCGACACCTTGATGCGCGCGCCCTTCTTCCTCTTTCTCGCCACCGAGGAGACCTTCGACACCAGTCGCACGATACCCTCGAGATCCTCATCGGTCTCCGTCGGGAGACCGATCATGAAGTAGAGCTTGATCCTGTTCCATCCGGAGGCGAACGCGATGTCCACCGTCCTGAGAATGCTCTCCTCCGTCTCATTCTTGTTGACCACGTCACGGAGCCGCTGCGTGCCGGCCTCCGGCGCAAACGTCAGCCCCGCGCGCCTCACCTTACCTATGCCGTCGGCAAGCTCGAGCCCGAACCGGTCCACGCGGAGCGACGGCAGTGATATGCTGACGCGCTTGTCGAACAGCCTCTCGTTCAGGCAGGAGATCAGCTCCGGCAGGTCGTCGAAGTCGGAGGTCGAGAGCGATACAAGGGACACCTCGTGGTACCCGGAAGCCGCGAGCCCCTCGTCTACCAGGCGGACGATGTCCTCGGTCCGACGCGGACGCACCGGCCTCGTTATCATACCGGGCTGGCAGAACCGGCAGCCGCGCGTGCACCCGCGCATGATCTCCACGGCAAGCCTGTCGTGCGTCGTCTCCGTGACGGGAACGACGGGCATGGTCGGGTGCCCCGCGTAGTCTATCGAGTGCTCTGCCCTGCGGTGGACGCGTGCGGGAATCCCGGCGCCTCCGTTCTCGGAGGACGCTGCATCGTCGCCCCCATCGCCTCGCGGCAGAACGCGCGGGAACGTACCCGCGTACAGCCCGTCCTCCTCGCGTTCATCGTAGAGCGACGGCACATACACGCCCGGGAGCGCCGCGGCACGCACCAGAGTCTCCGCCCTGCTCAGCCCGTCCCGGCGCGCCGCGATAACCAGGTCGGCGATATCCAGCACCGCGCTCTCGCCGTCTCCTATCACGAAAAGATCGAAGAAGGCAGCCATCGGTTCGGGGTTCAGTGCCGAGGGACCACCGGCAATGATCAGCGGTTCGTCCTCCCCCCTGTCGGCGGCGCGGAGCGTCACTGATGCGAGGTCCAGCATCATCAGGATGTTCGTGTAGTGGAGTTCGTACTGGAGCGTGAAGCCGATGACGTCGAAGTCACGCGCCGGACGCTGGCTCTCTATCGAGAAGAGCGGCACGCCCCGCTCCCTCATGAGCGCCTCCATGTCGGTCCACGGCGCGAAGACGCGCTCCGCGAGAACGTCGGGTCGGCGATTGAGGATGTCGTAGAGCATTCGGATGCCCAGGTGGGACATGCCGATCTCGTAGACGTCAGGGAATGCCAGAAGGAAGCTGAGGTCGACGTCCGCCGGGTCCTTCCTGGGGACGTTCCTCTCCCCGCCGGTGTAGCGGCTGGGCCTCGCGACCAGCGGCAGGACCTCACGCTCGAGCCTCTCGAGGAGCTCGCTCATGTGCATGACCTGCCTTACCGTTGCCCGCGGTGCAGGATCCTCAATTGGAGCCTGCGCGTGACGGCCGGCAACCGCCGGCCGTCCATACCACGAGTCGCGCCGCGGACCTACTCGGCGAGTGAAGCGCCTCGCTTGAGCGCCTTGCGGTTGAGTTCCATCACCCGCTCGCTCTTGCCGTGCATCTGGGCATCGAGCGACCTGGTCGAGAGCGTATCGAGTTCTATCGTGCCGAGCTTCGCCACGAATGCGCCGAGCATCACCATGTTCGCGGACCTTGACGAGCCGACCTCGTCGGCGATCTCGTTGGCGGCGACCTTAAAGACGTTCACGTCGTCGCGCTTGACCTCGCGGTCGATGAGCGAGGTGTTGTAGAAGATCCAGCCCCCGGGCTTCACCGTGTCCTCAAACTTGTCCAGCGACGGCCCGTTCATGATGAGCACGACGTCCGGCT
Source organism: Candidatus Eiseniibacteriota bacterium (assembly GCA_030609365.1). GTDB lineage: Bacteria > Joyebacterota > Joyebacteria > Joyebacterales > Joyebacteraceae > JALGZG01. The sequence continues at coordinate 9,857 of JAUWCJ010000071.1, forward strand.
CCTCCACCGTCGGTGCGGCTATGTCACAGTCCGCGACTATCACCGAGCAGTTCGCCGTCCCACCCCGCATCGCCGCCCCATACTGCGGAAAGAAGGTCGTGTGCTTGTCTTCCACCATGGCCGAATAGGCGATGAGCCGTCCCATCAGGACGATCCCCTGTCCTCCGAAACCCGCGCACCTGATCTTCTGTGTCATCGACTGTCTCCCTGTCTTCCTAGAGCCTCCGGCCTGAACGACGCGCCCTACCTGCTAGCTCTCGGCCGTGATGTCCTTGAACACGCCCAGTTCGTAGTGGTCCAACATCTTGTCCTTCAGCCACTTCATGGCCTCGGGCGGGTTCATGCCCCAGTTGGTCGGGCACGGCGACACGATCTCAACCAGGCTGTAGCCCTTCTTGTCGAGGACGAGCTGGAAGGCCTTCCGGAGATACTTCTTCGTCGCCATGACGTTCTTCGGCGAGTCCACGGAGCCGCGCGCCAGATACGCCACACCACCCAGAGTCTGGAGCAGCTCGCACACGCGGATCGGATATCCGGCGATGGACGGGTCGCGCCCGAGCTGGCACGTCGTGGACGGCTGGCCGACCAGCGTGGTCGGCGCCATCTGCCCGCCTGTCATCCCGTAGATCGCGTTGTTGATGAACACCGTGACGAAGTTCTCGCCCCGGTTGCCCGCGTGCACCGTCTCTGCCGTGCCGATGGCCGCGAGGTCACCGTCGCCCTGGTAACTGATAACGAAGCAGTCGGGCTTCGCCCTCGACATACCCGTCGCCACCGCCGCCGCCCGACCGTGCGCCGCCGAGATCACATCGAAGTTCCAGTAGAGGTCGGCGAAGACCGAACATCCTACAGGTGCGATCCCTATCGCCCTCTCCCTGAGACCGAACTCGTCCACCAGCTCCGCGACGATGCGGTGCGCGACGCCGTGCCCGCAGCCCGGGCAGTACAGCGTCTTCGCATCCTTCATCGCCTCCGGCATCGCGAAGACCTTTTCCATGTCTCTCCTCCTAAAACGCTGCAAGCGGTCAGAGATTCCTGGGCGGCGCCGCGCCTGCCCTAACAACCTTCACCCCACTCGTCTCCACGCCCGCTAGAAGTTCCTCACGATCTCGTCACTCTTCGAATCGAGCGCCTTCTGCAGGTGCTCGACAATGTCCGCCTGCCCCGGGATCCCGCCGGCCGTCCGGCCGTGCAGGTGGACCTTCGTCTTGAGCCCGGTCGCCAACCTCACGTCCTCCCACATCTGTCCCAGTGACAACTCGACCACGAGCATGTGCTCGACGCGATCCGCCAGCTTGCTCAGCGGGTCGGACGGGAACGGCCACAGCGTTATCGGGCGGAAGAGCCCCACCTTCATGCCCTTCTCTCGGGCCTGCTGCATCGCGGAGCGCGCGATCCGCGCCGCGGTGCCGTACGCGACCAGGACAATGTCGGCGTCGTCCGTGTCCACCTCTTCGTAGCGCGTCTCGTTCTTCGTGATCTCTTCGTACTTGTGGAACAGGTCGAGGTTCCGCTGCTCCATACCAGGGACGTCCAGGACAAGCGACGTGACGAGAAGCGGGTCCTTCGTCGCGGGATCGCCCAGCCTCCAGTCGGCCTTCGACGGCAGGTCCGGCAGCGGCTTGTACTCGTGGAGCACGAGCGGCTCCATCATCTGCCCGAGGATACCGTCGGCCAGGATCATCGTCGGCGTCCTGTACTTGTCGGCCACATCGAATCCCAGCATCGTGAAATCGTAGAGCTCCTGCACGTTGGTCGGGCCGAACACGATCACGCGGTAGTCACCGTGTCCCCCGCCACGCGTCGACTGGAAGTAGTCCGACTGCGCCGGCGCGATGTTGCCTAAGCCCGGTCCGCCACGGTTGACGTTGACGAAGAAGACCGGCAGCGAGGCGCTCGCCATGTAGGAGATGCCTTCCTGTTTCAAACTCATGCCCGGGCTCGAGGACGACGTCATGCAGCGCTCCCCGACGGCCGCGGTACCGTAGCACATGTTGATCGCGCCTATCTCGCTCTCCGTCTGGATGAAAATCCGCCCCTCCTCCAGCATTCTCCTCGACATATAGGAGGTGAGCTCGTTCTGTGGCGTGATGGGGTAGCCGTAGTAGGCCATGCAGCCCGCCTGGACGGCGGCCTCTCCCATGGCCTCGTTCCCCTTCATCAACACCTTCTCACCGATGGGGATCTTCTCGCTCATTCGGCTCCTCCGCTTCCTACTTGTAGACCTCGATGGCCAGGTCTGGGCACATCAACGCGCAGAAGGTGCACCCGGTGCACTTCTCCATGTCGAAGCACTCGACGGGATGATAGCCCATGCTGTTGAGACCCTCCGCGAGCCTCAGAATCTTCTGCGGGCAGGCGTCGACACAGTAGCCGCAGCCCTTGCACCGCTCAGGATCGACGACGATCTTCGGCACTCCTGACCCCCCTTGACGAGAGCTGGTACTATGAGAAACCCTTGGCGCCGCAGGAACGACCCCAAGTCTGGAAACGCGCTAAAGCCTAGACACTCTATCACGAGCGGGTCAGGCCGCCAAGACCTTTTCCTCGCCCCATGGCAGGACCGCGCGTGAGATCTGCGAGTGCGGATTGGAGAGAAGCCCGTCCCGGCGTCCCGTCGCCACCCCGATCCTCCTGATGAGCGCGAGGACGTCGGTGTCGCCGCGCGTCGGCGGCTCGGCCAGACGTATGCGCCAGCGGGTCCATTTTCTGATACTGACGACGTCATCGACGCCTATCCGGCGTATCGCGGAGAGAACTGACTCCCCCTCGGTGCTCTCGCGGTCGGTCACGAGCACAGCCACCTCATCGCCCTCAAGACCCGCCGCCCAGGACGCCGCACCTGGCTCCGCCCCGCCCACGTTCGCCAGCGTGTACTTGTGCTTGTTGGGGTTCGCGAAGAGGTTCGTGGTCCTGACAAGCTGCTCGATGGTCTCTCGTGCCCCCTCGACCGTCCGGGCATCGACGTCTATCTCCCAGAGATCCTCGCGCGCGAGGCCGGAAACCTGGTCCCTGAGCCCCATCTTCTCCTGTACGGCCTCGAGCGCGGAGCGCGCCTCATTGCCGGTTGCCTTGAGCTCAACACTGAGAAAGAAGCTGTGTCTCGTAGCCACTCAGGCCTCCCTCCCACTGTTCTCGATGAAACGCACGAGCGAGGACATGACACCCAACCCCGGGCCCGCCCCGAAGAGCGCGTCTCCCCCCGCGGCCTCGCGCCGACGGCGGCCCCACTCGCCGGGAAGGTTTTCGGGCAGCTGGAACATCCATGAAGAGCGTTCCGGGTGCGGCATCATCGCCACGACGTTGCCAGCGGGGTTCGAGATACCCGCGATGTTCCTCGACGAACCGTTCGGATTGTCAGGAAATCCACTGGCCGGTGTGCCGTCAGGCGCCCCGTAGGTCAGAACCACCTGTCCCGCCTCGAAGAGCCGGTCGACCAGGCCCTCCTCCGTAGTGACGAACCTGCCCTCAGCATGCGCCACCGGTATCGGAACCGTATCCGCGGGCTCCAGGGCGGCCGTCGCGCACGACTCCCGGTGCGCGACCACCAGATGCGTCCACCGGGTGTAGTATCCGTCCCTGTCGGGCATGATGTTGTGAGCAAGTCCCATCTCGACCCTGCCGACCCTGATGCCGGGCACCATGCCGGCCTCGATCAGGATCTGCGCGCCGTTGCAGATGCCGATAACGGGCTTGCCCGCCTCGGCCTGTTCAAAGAGACAGTCCACGACCCGGTCCTTAGCCGCGATGGCGCCCGCGCGGACCCGGTCCTGATACGAGAAGCCGCCCGGCAGCACGTATCCGTCGAAATCCTTCAGCCTGGACGTCGGGCCGTTCCACATGAAGATGTCGCACGACGCCCCGGCCGCCAGGACGGACCTCCGCGTCTCCTCCTCGCAGTTCATACCCGGAAATCTCAGGACGGCTATGTTCGGTCTGGGCTCGCTCACTGCGTCTCCTGTATCAGGCGCCGGCCTCTCTACAGCATCACCTCTGTCGCACCGTTCAGCCACGCCGCACTCATCGCGTCCTCCGACAGCACGATGTCGCCGGCTCCCCCGCCGCGCACGACCAGCCCGCTCGTCGCTGTCGTCCGCCCGATCTCCGCATGCCAGGCCCCGCGTTCCGTAAGCACCGCGACCGCGCGCGCAACATCGGCCGGATCGACCTCGAGGAGATACCCCCCGTTCTCGCAGAAGAGCAGTTCGCACACCGCGAGCGCATCGCCTGCGGGGTGTCCACCACCCGAGACACCATCGCTCACCGGCGCTCCGCCCCTGCCCTCGGACACGACCGCGCCGAGTTCGATCTCCACACCGACCTCGATGCCCGGCGACGAGCCGAACAGCATCTCAGCGAGCGCTACCACCATACCTCCGTCCGAGATGTCGTGGCACGACCGCACAAGTCCCGCCT
>JAUWCJ010000175.1 GCA_030609365.1 Candidatus Eiseniibacteriota bacterium
GCTCGAATCGACGCATGGCATCGACTATCTCGGGCAGCGGGGAGCGCGGGTTGTTCAGGACTCTCAGGAAACTGCTGGCCTTGTCCTCCTGCATCCAGTTCTGCACCCTCGTGAGGATCTCAGCATCGCTGAGGTGGCGACTGGCCAGCTCGAACGGTCCGTCGCTCAGGAGGAACGCATCGTCCTGCGCAAGCCTGCACGCGGGCACGTTCACTTCTCCTCCCGAGCCCTCGGCGGGAGCGATCCCGGACATCTCGGCTGCCACCTTCACCGCCTCGGGAATCCCCACTTGGCACAGGTAGTTGAGCAGTTTGTGCGCGATGCGAAGATACAGCCCGCGGTCTGACTCGCGCAGAAGGTGCAGCGGGCTTCTCCATGTCTCGGGCGCGCCCACCGTCGTCCCACTCTCGAGCGTCTCCCAGTCCTTCTGCAGGCCGAGAAGACGCTGTCTGAGGATGAAGTGGCCGATCAGTTCCGCGATCGTGTTGACCAGCCGGATCTCCTCTTCAAGGAAGGGCCCCGCGTACTCCTCGGGGCGGTCCTCGAGGTAGTAGATCTCAAGAGATCCCACCGCGGCGTCTTGCACCGTGATATCCGCCTTCAGCGTCCAGGGAGTGGGTTCGAACTCGGCCGATCTGACGGCGCGGCCGTTGTGCGTCAGAACGACCTGGCAGATATCGGGGTACTGCCATCCGGGCGGGATCGCTTCTATGGTCCTCCGGAACGTGTCCTCCAACGATCCATTGTCGGTCCTCAGTATCTCCTCGACGTGGTAGAGGCAGTTCAGTTCCTTGGCACGTTCCTGCAGTGAGGAAACCAGTGCTTCGTGCGCTCCCGGTGAGTCATTAGGCATGACGGATTACCCCTCTTCCGGCCTTGCCGTCGACCCTGATGCAGAGAGGGCCCGGCAGGCGGACGTGTCGCACCAGCTCACTCTCGGTGACGGCCGGCAGCTCGTTCATCCAATCCCAGCGTATGGCGTGGCTGTCCGTGTGGCGGACGGACAGGTAGAACACTCCGAAGCCTATCATGTTGTGGAAGAAGTGCGAACCCTGGCTCAGGTCCGGTGTCATTTGCGGCAGCGTGGTCTCCACGATGGCGCCCACGCCGCTGATCTGTCCCCAATCAACGGGCACGCCCAGCCACGGGTCGGAGCTGCCCCACCGTCCGAACCCGATCAGGACGTAGGGACGTCCCTCTCCGACCAGCGCCCTGTTGATCTTCTCGAGCTCGGCGGCGATCGCCGGAGTGTGCTTCGCCTCGAAGGCCTCCGGTCTCAGATAGACGATGTCAGCGATGTCCTCCCGGGTTCCGTTGCCGAGCACGTGGCTCGAAGCGACAACGGCCCGCGAATCGCTCAGCTCCTCCTCAGTGACAGTGGTCCGCTCCCGGCTCACCATCATTGGTCGGGCCTGCAGGAATCCGAATCGCGGTTTGCTTCTGCCCAGGGGGTCCATCTCGACTGCGAACTCGATCTCGGTGTCCTCATCCAGGGCTTCCTTCGTCAGGTCCAGCAGTCTCACGATGAGGTCGTTGAGTTGCAGGGCGTCGTAGCTGAGAATCGGCGCGAAGTCGAGCACGCGGGGACCCTCTCCCTGTATCCCGGGGCGCATCCGGTCGGAGCGGCCGTCGTATGTCGAGACGAGCTTATCCAGGCGGCCGTCGTACTCCGCCGCCTTGAGGTCGGCCTTCGAGAGGTACTCGGTCTCACGTGTGGGGTCCGGCGGTGGCGGATGCCCCATGTTGACCGCCCAGAACTCGGTCTGCGAGTTCTTCATCAGGTCGCCGACTCCGGCATAGGGCGGGGGGGCCTTCGGGAACTTCGGGCAGTAGGTCCACGACAACCCGCCATCCACTATCTGCCTGCCCAGCCCCAGGGCGAGATTCACGACTCCGTCAGCGGGCTGTGCCCGGCCCGTGGGGTAGTAGTTGTACGAACGCGCGACTCCCGAGATTGTCGGATAGAACCTGTCGCCCGACCGTGTCCCCACGACCTCCTGGATTATGACCGCCATCTTCTCGGACCCGATGTCCTGACCGACCGAACCGATGTAGCTCCGAGCCGACTTGAAGAACGTCGAGGCGTAGACGAATTTCACCGCCTGGATCAAGCCATGGAAGCGCGCGTCGGTGCCGGGCCGGTTGTTCGGGATCATCTTCGTCTCGTAGACGCCGGCGAACGGGTGGGAGAGTGCGTCTTCCAGAAGACTCGATGAGCGAACGGCAAGCGGCGTGTGGACACTGGCAATGAGAGAGCGCAGGTCGCCCACGAACTCCGCCGGCAGCTCCGCCTTCTGGAATGCCAGAGCGATGCGGTCGTCGGGGTCGTCCCCGAGCGCGCTCGGGTCGATCCCGTTTCTCTTCATGAAGCTATCGAAGAGCTCCGTGGTGAGAACGGTGAGCGTCGGAACGACGATCTCGAAATCGGGGAACTCGTCGGGGGAGATGCGCGCCAGGACCTTCTCGCGGACGAGGTCCAGGCCGGCGGCCTTGCCGCCGTACTCACCCTGGCCGATACGCGTGAACGTCTGGTCCGCGCCGAGGAACTCGCGGCCGAATTCCGGCAGGTGCGAAGCCTCAGCTGCCATTGTCCGGGCCTCTCTTGATCGAGCATGGTGGGTGCACCCCCGGTGGACGGGGGTGCACCATCTGATGAGGATCTAGATCCAGCCGCGGTCGCGACAGGCTGAGACAACGCGGTCGATGGAAACGACGTAGGCCGCGTCTCGCATGTAGAGCTTCTTGTTTCTGGCGAGCTCGCTGACCGCGACGTAGGCGGAGGTCATCTTCACATCCAGCTTACCGAGAACCTCGTCCTTTTCCCAGAAGTAGTTCATGTTGCTCTGGACCTGTTCGAAGTAGCTGCACGTGACACCGCCGGCGTTCGCGAGAAAGTCGGGGATCATGTGAATGCCGCGCTCGTGGATGATCGCGTCTGCCTCTGGCGTAGTGGGGCCGTTCGCGCCCTCCGCGATCACCTTCACGCGCTTGCTCATCGACCCTGCGTTGTCGCCGGTGAGCGAGTTCTCGAGCGCCGACGGCATCAGGATGTCGACGTCCTGCTCGACCCAGGCGTCGCCCGGCAGTACCTCGTAGCCGAGGTCCTTCGCCTTGGCCTTGTCGATGCCACCGAAGCGATCCGTGATGCCCCGGAGCTCCT